>NZ_JAMQON010000020.1 GCF_031624395.1 Halomicroarcula saliterrae | reverse complement strand
ACCGCCCGTCAAAGCACCCGAGTGGGGTCCGGATGAGGCCGTCATGCGACGGTCGAATCTGGGCTCCGCAAGGGGGCTTAAGTCGTAACAAGGTAGCCGTAGAGGAATCTGCGGCTGGATCACCTCCTACTGACCGGGATTAGGGCTTTGCCCTAACCCACCTACATTGACTGGTGACCACAAGTCACCGCGAGTCGGAAGCTATCCGACACTGCATGGGCCCGCTGGGCTCACAAGACCTCTCCGAGCTGGACCCCCTCACAGGGGCGTCGGGTGCAACTCCCGACGGGTCCGTACTTCGTAGCACATCCGAACCGTGCCCCTTAAGTGTGGGACGGCGCTCGGATGTGATACGACGACAGATGCACCATCCCGGGTCAAACCGCGGTTGGGAAGGGTCGACTTGCCCACCATCTACCACCTTGGGGGCGAGTATGAAACCGTGTGTACGTGCGATCCAGGCGTCCACTGGACTCGTTCAGTTTAACGAGTCACAATTGACGTTGGCTACTA
>NZ_JAMQON010000019.1 GCF_031624395.1 Halomicroarcula saliterrae | reverse complement strand
TTCACGGGCCCCAGGTTGAACCATATTTCTCTATCTCGCCGTTCGTCCGCTTCGTGCCATTACGGCTTCCACGGAGTTGGACGATTCGACCGGGCGAAAGCCCGGCATGGTCGACCCCAGGGCGTCAACTTTCACTGTATGATGGCACAGAAATATTAATCTGTTTCCCATTTCGTCTCAGTCGAGTTGCGGTGAGACTTAGGACCGGCTAACCCTCGGCTGATCAGCAGTGCCGAGGAACCCTTATCCATTAGGCCGTCGGGGTTCTCACCCGACTATCGCTGCTACTATGGCCAGGATTTTCGTCACTAATCGGTCCACAGGAGCTCTCGCCCCCGCTTCCATCCAATTAGAGCGCCAATCTACTCGATCACCAGTATGAGTGGTGCGGATAGGTCTCGGTGGTGGATTTGAGTCCCGATCATTTTGGGCGCCTCAAACCTCGGCCGGTAAGCTGTTACGCTTTTCTTAGAGGGTAGCTGCTTCTAAGCTCACCTCCCGGCTGTCTAGGGCTC
>NZ_JAMQON010000018.1 GCF_031624395.1 Halomicroarcula saliterrae | reverse complement strand
ACCGCCCGTCAAAGCACCCGAGTGGGGTCCGGATGAGGCCGTCATGCGACGGTCGAATCTGGGCTCCGCAAGGGGGCTTAAGTCGTAACAAGGTAGCCGTAGAGGAATCTGCGGCTGGATCACCTCCACTGACCGGGATTGGGGCTTTGCCCCAACCCACCTACACTGGTAGCTAGTTGCTACCGACTGGCACTTGTCGGCTAACGCTGACTACTGCATGGGCCCGCTGGGCTCACAAGACCTCTCCGAGTCGGACCCCCTCACGGGGGCGTCGGGTGCAACTCCCGACGGGTCCGTACTTCGTAGCACGTCCGAACCGTGCCCCTTAAGTGTGGGACGGCGCTCGGATGTGATACGACGACAGATGCACCATCCCGGGTCAAACCGCGGTTGGGAAGGGTCGATTCGCCCACCATCTACCACCTTGGGGGCGAGTATGAAACCGTGTGTACGTGCGATCCAGGCGTCCACTGGACTCGTTCAGTTTAACGAGTCACAATTGACGTTGGCTACTATGCCAGCTGGTGGATTGCT
>NZ_JAMQON010000017.1 GCF_031624395.1 Halomicroarcula saliterrae | reverse complement strand
CGGATAGGTCTCGGTGGTGGATTTGAGTCCCGATCATTTTGGGCGCCTCAAACCTCGGCCGGTAAGCTGTTACGCTTTTCTTAGAGGGTAGCTGCTTCTAAGCTCACCTCCCGGCTGTCTAGGGCTCGAGACCACCTTCAGAGGATTACACTTAATCCACACTTGGGGACCTTAACCTATCTCTGGGTTGTTCCCCTCCTGGTGCACAGGCTTACCCCGCACACCGGAATCCCCGCGTCAAACAGCGTTCGTAGGTTTGGAGTTTGACAGGTGTGCCGACTCCTCTCGGAGGCGGTCACACCAATCGGTCGCTCTACCCCACGAACTACCTCGGCGGAGGTCATGCTTCGACATGTTTCGATTGGAACCAGCTGTTGCCGGACTCGATGGGCCTTTCACCCCTACACATAGATCACGAGAGGGTATTGTAGGACACCAACTCTAACAGGCCTCCACGTGCCTTTCGGCACGCTTCGCCTTGTCCATGCGTAGATCGTCCGGATTCGGGTCGTGTCAGTGTGGCTCCCCGCCCTTGAAGACGGCGGCCCTCG
>NZ_JAMQON010000016.1 GCF_031624395.1 Halomicroarcula saliterrae | reverse complement strand
GTTCGTCGCGGAAGGCTTTCGCGTCGTATCCTTTGTCAGCAGCGAGGCTTCGCAGGTCGCCCGCGTTCCGGCGGGCGACCTGCGGGCCGATCTTGGCGTCGTGTTTCTTCGAGGTAGTCGAGTGGATGTCGGTGATGTACAGCGTTTCGACATCCACCAGTGCAGTCACTTTCAACGCCCGGACGCGGTAGTCTGTGCGGTTGGCGTAGTGGCGGCTTGGTTGGTCACGGTCAAAGCCAGTTGCGTCAATCGAAGCGTGGCCAGTGCGTTTCTCGGCCGACGCGCCGAGAAACGCACGCCACGTCTTGGTTGGAATCCGCTCAAACCACGTGCGGAGAACGGTGTAGTGAGGGAGCCGTGTGAGTCCGATCTCGTCAAGGACACCAGGCATCTCACTCAGCAAATCAAGTGCGACGCGGTAGGATTTTGCCAGCTCGATACGAAGCGCATGGAGCGTCAGCATCGCCCATTCGGCGAACCCGCCACCCCCTTCGGGGTCGGCGGGTTCGTCCGGATTTGCAACAACTGATTTAGACTTAGCGACCGTAACACGGGTGAAGAGGCGGATTTCGGATGTCAAACCAATCTGTCTCTTCGCTTTCTACCGAGATAACGCAGTCGTAGCTGTCGCGGCTAGCGAAACTACAGTGCC
>NZ_JAMQON010000015.1 GCF_031624395.1 Halomicroarcula saliterrae | reverse complement strand
CGTTCCGGAGCAGGCATCCCTTATTCCGAAGGTACGGGACTAACTTGCCGAATTCCCTAACGTCGGTTGCTCCCGACAGGCCTTAGCTTTCGCCGCTATGGACACCTGTGTCGGTTCTCGGTACGGATACCATACTCTCCTTTTCACGGGCCCCAGGTTGAACCATATTTCTCTATCTCGCCGTTCGTCCGCTTCGTGCCATTACGGCTTCCACGGAGTTGGACGATTCGACCGGGCGAAAGCCCGGCATGGTCGACCCCAGGGCGTCAGATTTCAATGTATGGTAGCACGGGAATATTAACCCGTTTCCCATTTCGTCTCAGTCGAGTTGCGGTGAGACTTAGGACCGGCTAACCCTCAGCTGATCAGCAGTGCTGAGGAACCCTTATCCATTAGGCCGTCGGGGTTCTCACCCGACTATCGCTGCTACTATGGCCAGGATTTTCGTCACTGTTCGGTCCACAGGAGCTCTCGCCCCTGCTTCCATCCAAACAGAGCGCCAATCTACTCGATTACCAGTATAAGTGGTACGGATAGGTCTCGGTGGTGGATTTGAGTCCCGATCATTTTGGGCGCCTCAAACCTCGGCCGGTAAGCTGTTACGCTTTTCTTAGAGGGTAGCTGCTTCTAAGCTCACCTCCCGGCTGTCTAGGGCTC
>NZ_JAMQON010000014.1 GCF_031624395.1 Halomicroarcula saliterrae | reverse complement strand
CTGAGATGACCTTAGGGCGCGCTCGATATCTTTTCGAGCGCGTACCGCCCCAGTCAAACTGCCCGGCTACCGGTGTCCTCCTCCCGGAGTGAGAGTCGCAGTCACCGACGGGTAGTATTTCACGTGTGTCTCGGTGACCCGCTGGCGCGGGTACCTGTGTAACGACTCCTACCTATTCTGCACGTCGGCGACCACGTCTCAGCGACAGCCTGCAGTAAAGCTCCATAGGGTCTTCGCTTCCCCCTGGGTGTCTCCAGACTCCGCACTGGAATGTACAGTTCACCGGGCCCAACGTTGGGACAGTGAAGCTCTGGTTAATCCATTCATGCAAGCCGCTACTGATGCGGCAAGGTACTACGCTACCTTAAGAGGGTCATAGTTACCCCCGCCGTTGACAGGTCCTTCGTCCTCTTGTACGAGGTGTTCAGATACCTGCACTGGGCAGGATTCAGTGACTGTACGAGTCCTTGCGGATTTGCAGTCACCTGTGTTGTTACTAGACAGTCCGAGCTTCCGAGTCACTGCGACCTGCTCCGTTCCGGAGCAGGCATCCCTTATTCCGAAGGTACGGGACTAACTTGCCGAATTCCCTAACGTCGGTTGCTCCCGACAGGCCTTAGCTTTCGCCGCTATGGACACCTGTGTCGGTTCTCGGTACGGA
>NZ_JAMQON010000013.1 GCF_031624395.1 Halomicroarcula saliterrae | reverse complement strand
GCCCACCATCTACCACCTTGGGGGCGAGTATGAAACCGTGTGTACGTGCGATCCAGGCGTCCACTGGACTCGTTCAGTTTAACGAGTCACAATTGACGTTGGCTACTATGCCAGCTGGTGGATTGCTCGGCTCGAGAGCTGAAGAAGGACGTGCCAAGCTGCGATAAGCCTGAGGGAGCCGCACGGAGGCTTAGAACTCAGGATTTCCCAATGAGAATCTCTTCAACAATTGCTTCGCGCAATGAGGAACCCCGAGAATTGAAACATCTTAGTATCGGGAGGACAAGAAAACGCAACGTGATGTCGTCAGTAACCGCGAGTGAACGCGATACAGCCCAAACCGAAGGTCTCACGACCAATGTGGTGTTTGGACTGACTCTCATCGCTTGACCATCTCACAGAAGTCCCTTGGAACAGGGCGTGACACAGGGTGACAACCCCGTACGTGAGGTCAGTACAGCGTGCGTCAGTTCCGGAGTAGCGGGGGTTGGAAATCCCTCGCGAACATGGCAGGCATCGACTGCTAAGGCTAAACACTCCTCGAGACCGATAGTGCACAAGTAGTGTGAACGAACGCTGCAAAGTACCCTCAGACGGGAGGTGAAATAGAGCATGAACTCAGTTGGCGATGGAGCGATAGGGCATACAAGGTCCCCTGACGAATGACCGACGCGCGAGCGTCCAGTAAGACTCACGGGAAGCCGATGTTCTATCGTACGTTTTGAAAAACGAGCCAGGGAGTGTGTCTGTATGGCAAGTCTAACCCGAGCATCGGGGGAGGCA
>NZ_JAMQON010000012.1 GCF_031624395.1 Halomicroarcula saliterrae | reverse complement strand
TCCCCTCCCATCGGATATGATGCGAAGGTCGCCCCGGGCAGCGTGCTCGGGTCGACGGCCTGCTGACGCCCTCTGGGTGTCGGCGGGTGTTCGCTTAGAGCGCACGGCCGTCTTCCGACGGCTTCCGCTCGCACCATGAGGATTCCACCCCTGCGGTCCGCCGTCAAGATGGAATCTGATGTGAGCCCACGGACCCATGCAGTAGTTAACATCGATATAGGAATCGATGTGTGATACTGACAGCTGTAGCGTACAGCAGACAGTGTTAGCTTCCGACGGAGTGCAACCACTTCCGCCGCTGATGTATATCAGCACATTCCGGTTGATCCTGCCGGAGGCCATTGCTATCGGAGTCCGATTTAGCCATGCTAGTCGCACGAACTCAGATTCGTGGCATATAGCTCAGTAACACGTGGCCAAACTACCCTACAGACCGCGATAACCTCGGGAAACTGAGGCCAATAGCGGATACAGCTCTCACGCTGGAGTGCCGAGAGCTGGAAACGTTCCGGCGCTGTAGGATGTGGCTGCGGCCGATTAGGTAGATGGTGGGGTAACGGCCCACCATGCCCATAATCGGTACAGGTTGTGACAGCAAGAGCCTGGAGACGGTATCTGAGACAAGATACCGGGCCCTACGGGGCGCAGCAGGCGCGAAACCTTTACACTGCACGAGAGTGCGATAGGGGGACTCCGAGTGCGAGGGCATATAGTCCTCGCTTTTCTGAACCGTAAGGTGGTTCAGGAACAAGTGCTGGGCAAGACCGGTGCCAGCCGCCGCGGTAATACCGGCAGCACGAGTGATGGCCGATATTATTGGGCCTAAAGCGTCCGTAGCTTGCTGTGTAAGTCCATTGGGAAATCGACGCGCTCAACGCGTCGGCGTCCGGTGGAAACTGCAGAGCTTGGGGCCGAGAGACTCGACGGGTACGTCCGGGGTAGGAGTGAAATCCTGTAATCCTGGACGGACCACCAATGGGGAAACCACGTCGAGAGACCGGACCCGACAGTGAGGGACGAAAGCCAGGGTCTCGAACCGGATTAGATACCCGGGTAGTCCTGGCTGTAAACGATGCTCGCTAGGTATGTCACGCGCCATGAGCGCCTGATGTGCCGTAGTGAAGACGATAAGCGAGCCGCCTGGGAAGTACGTCCGCAAGGATGAAACTTAAAGGAATTGGCGGGGGAGCACCACAACCGGAGGAGCCTGCGGTTTAATTGGACTCAACGCCGGACATCTCACCGGTCCCGACAACAGTAACGACGGTCAGGTTGACGACTTTACCCGAGCTGTTGAGAGGAGGTGCATGGCCGCCGTCAGCTCGTACCGTGAGGCGTCCTGTTAAGTCAGGCAACGAGCGAGACCCACACTTCTAGTTGCCAGCAACACCCCTGTGGTGGTTGGGTACACTAGGAGGACTGCCATTGCTAAAATGGAGGAAGGAATGGGCAACGGTAGGTCAGTATGCCCCGAATGGACCGGGCAACACGCGGGCTACAATGGCTGTGACAGAGGGATGCAACGCCGAGAGGCGAAGCTAATCTCTAAACGCAGTCGTAGTTCGGATTGCGGGCTGAAACTCGCCCGCATGAAGCTGGATTCGGTAGTAATCGCGTGTCATAAGCGCGCGGTGAATACGTCCCTGCTC
>NZ_JAMQON010000011.1 GCF_031624395.1 Halomicroarcula saliterrae | reverse complement strand
CTGATTTAGACTTAGCGACCGTAACACGGGTGAAGAGGCGGATTTCGGATGTCAAACCAATCTGTCTCTTCGCTTTCTACCGAGATAACGCAGTCGTAGCTGTCGCGGCTAGCGAAACTACAGTGCCGCGTCTTCGTATTGTTCCGGTACCAAGCCCCAAGAGCTCCGATAATGAATACAGTTAGATAGACGATTGGAAGGATGAATTCACCAACGAAGCCTTGATTGAGAGCTTGCTCCCCAACCAAATCTTCGACGAAAGTCAGTGCCAACGCAAGCAATAACAGCAGTGCGCTGCCCGTGCCAATAGGTCCGTGAACTCTCCCATCCCACAGAGACGCAGGAATGAACATTAGTCCATAGATGAGACCATACATCAGAACACCATTTAATGCGACACTTTCACCTACGATTTCCCATTCTTGACCGATTGGTAGCCCAAAATACAGCGCTATGAGCAACATAATGAGGGTGCTCAGAATTGCTTTGATTTTGACACGTGTGTTGAATCTGGACAAATCCAATACAATTGTCGAAGAGAGGTCTACGACGAATAGAATGAGTGCTATTAGAAAGTACTGGAGGTACGACATTTTATTTTAGTTTGGTTTGTTGTTGGGCAGTTTTTCGACAGAGGAGTGCATTGCCTTCTTTATCACTTCAATATTATTTGAATAGAACGGTAACACAACTTCAACACGAAGTGGGACTGCAGTCCTATTTGATGTCTCCTGAATCGGCAGCCTTTCCAGCGGCTGCCTTTCCAAATTTATCTAATGTCGTTTCCTCAGGCGGCCGTCCCATAGAGCTATCTGCATTGTTTGGTCCTATTATCATATTAGAGGAGGATCGCTTTGTTCCAGAATAGGCTAAATAAGGATTCCCTCCGGCTGCTCCAACGAGGGCTGAGGCACCGACCTTGGTAACATTTTTTGGAACTGTGAACCCCGCCATCTTAGCGCCCTTCGCCGTGTGGCCCGCCGCTGACGTTCCGTAGCCAGCAGCTTTACCGCCTCTGTGTTGCCAGTCTTTCCAGAACTGGCTATCATCAGCGGTACTTTGCATCTGTTCTCCAGCGGCCTGCTGCTCTTCGGTGAGGTTCACTGTTTGCGTCCTACCATTGGAATCCTGGTAGGAGGCCATCGTAGCACCTGAGTCACCATCTGTGTACACAGATGCGCTAGCTCCTTCTGCTGGATTTTGGGAGAGAACTCCGAGCTCAGACGCTCTCTGAAGGTCAAGCTCGCCGGAGGTAATTGCTTCAGAAACGAACTCGCTGGTCTCCGAGGCGTGTTTAGCTGCGTCTTTTTTCTTGTCGACAAAGTTATTGAATTGACTAACTGGATTCGCTTTATCGGCAACACCAGATGCCGTCTCGCTCACTTTGTTTACCCCGGAACTGACGCTGTCGTCGACTTTCGATAGCGTCTGGCTCTGACCAGTAGCGAATTTCCTTCCTCGCTGCGCTACACTCCCCATACGACTGGCCAGTCCAGAACCACCACTTCCTAAGCTGGAAGCACCTGTACTGGCAGCGCCAGCGCCTGAAGCACCAGCTCCGGACGCCCCAGCGGCACCGCCTGCACCACCAGCACCAGCAGCGCCGGCGCCACCCGCTGCTGCACCACCACCCGCCACAACACCACCGACGCCAGCCGTGGCAACGGTCCCGACTGCTGCAGCGGCGGCCAAGGTTGCAGTGGTCGCTGCTTCCCCGACGCCGAGTGGTTTGCCCGCCCAGGATATCTGTTTCCAGACGACTACGACCAGTATTATCGGGAAGATCATAATCAGGGCTATCTCCGCAGCGAGGGATGCTGCAGTTCCAGCTATTCCGTCGGCACTCTCGACGAATCCACCGTTTTCGATGAGTGCCATCGTGAGGATGACCAGCGAGATAATCGGGCCCGAAAGTAGAGCGTAGACGCCCATCTTGAGATAGGTCGCCCCGACGTTACCAACGGCTTCCAGCGGCCCACGTCCAACGAACCAGAGAGCCACGAAGAACGGGGTACCGATGAACACGAGGTACACTATGAACCACCGGAGTAGCAGGAAGAATATCGTGAATATCACGGCTAGCATCGTCAGGAACGCCGTGAACAGAGAGATGACCATACTCAGCGTGGATGCCAAATCGCCAGCTGACTCGTAGGAACCGAAGGCCCCACCGACAGTCGGGTCGTAGTCCAACATCCCAATCGTCACGGCATTGGTCACATCGATAGCGAACCCCCACGCCGGCTGGGAAATCCCGATGAAGAAAATCGCCATCACCAGCCGGATTATCATCTCAACGAGGCTGAATTCCCTATTCTCCCCGAACGGCCATGCGACGAGTGCAACCGCGAAGAATATCGGCAGCAGTATCAGCGAGATATCGAACACGCCGTTGAACACGTTGCCAGCAGTGGCTGATTCATACGGATTCGGAACCACGATCAGTTGTCGAATCATCCGCTCAGTAATCGCGGATGAAAACTCGGTGGCGGCATCCTCGAATATCTCCTCCACCTCATCGAAGAAGAATTCGACAATGCCGGTCATGACGTTCCTCAGGTCCTCTCGAATGCCCATGATTACTGGTCTCCCACGGTCGATGTCTTCTGACTGGGCTGATTGAACGCCGCAGATGCGTCCAATGTGTCATCAATGCTCGGCACATCTTCTTGGACTGGCTGAGACGGAGCGATGTTCTCGCCTTCTCCAGCACCGACCGCTGGCTCGCTAGGTGCTACGCCACCCTCTTGCTGGGCGATGTAGGCCCATGGATCGAGATTGTTATCGAGGACGTGATGTTCGAATTCCCCCGTGTGGACCTCGATACGGCGGCGGCCGTGTTCAGTGGAGGAGAGAAGACAGCCAGAAAACCCTGAGGCTTGCCCTCGAGGCGCATCTGACTGTAGGTAGTTCACCTCTTCCGGAGAGAGGTCGAAGTACTCTCGCGTCTCCTCGGCCACTGACTGCGTGTAGAACAGCATCTTGATGTCGCAGTTATCGTAGACCTCGTGGGCCTCTGGTGTCCGGAGGAACTCGTGAGCCGTCTGACTCATGAGCGTCAGACCGGCGTCGTAGTGCCGGGCGTGTCTGATGAAGAGGTTGATGAGATCACGCGTCGACTCCCGGCCCAGCAGATAGTGCGCCTCGTCGAAGGTGACGTCGAACCGGCTGGGTGAGCGTTTGGCCTCGAGATACGCCCAATTCAACATCGCGTGAAGGATGAGGGGCATCTCCCCGGTGTCAGCGAAGGAGCTCATATCCATCACGACGAGGCGTGAGTTGAGGTCCAGGTTCGTCTGCCCGTTCAAATTCTGGTTGATGCCTCCGGGCTTGAACGACTCGAATTTCGGCTCAAGTGCCTCGGCAAAACTACGGTGTGCTTCCGATGGCTCGAATATCGCGTCAGGAACAGCGAATGGCTGTGTCTCTGCCAGCTGTCCATCGGAATCTAGGATATGGAGTTCCTGTAACTGGAGGAGGTCCTCCATTGGGACAATCTCTTGCTCGAACGCTTTCGCGAAGCCGCCCACCGAGATGATTTTGACCCCACGGATGAGGTCACCGATAGTCGGTGACTCATTCTCATAGGTGTCGTACTGTCGCATCACGATTCCTTTCGAGAGGTACGCGTAGTGCGCTGCCTGGGTCAGCATCCCTTCTTCGGCCGGGGGGAGTCCACCACTGGCTTCGAAGAGGGTGTGTAGCATCTCGACGATGGCCCGGACGGTCAGTGCATAGGTATCTTCAGTCTCGCCAATGTCTCTGTTCGGTGGTTCAAGATCCATCGGGTTGACTTTCTGATTCCCACCGAAGCGAATCACCTCTCCACCGAGCTTTTCGGCGAAATACGGGTAGTCGTCTCCAGCAGGGTCGAAGAGGACGAACTGAACATCTGGCTCACGGAGCATCCGGCGATACACCTCGCTCTTCCTGCAGTAGGACTTCCCCGACCCCGTCTTCCCGGTGATTGCCGCTGCAAAGCCGGAATGAGCGTAGCGGTCGATTACGACCGGACGGGATGTGTCGTCGAATCCCAGCAGTATCCCATCTTCGTCGTAGATCGGCGGTTCGACGAGATTGAATAACGTCCCGAGTGCTTCCAATTGGACCGTGTGGGTGTTATCGATAGTATCGGTCGCAAAGGGCGCGACTGAGCCGTTGGCTTCGAACTGCTGTCGTCGCAGGACGACCGTTTCGACATCCTGTTCGGCGAGAATGGTCTCGACCTGCGAGCGCGTTTCTGCCAGTTCCTCTTGGGACTCCCCGAGCAGTTCGATATAGACCGCAATCTGGAACATCTTCGTCTTGCCGCGGACGACATCTTGGAGAATGCGAAGCAGGTCGTCCCGTTCGGCTTCGTCTTCCTGCAAATCGGTACGCCCCTTCTTCGCCTTCCGCATCAACGATGTCTGCGTATGGGTATATCGTGCCTGAAGCTTGTTGCGAGCCTTCTTTTGGTCCGTGGGCTCGATGTGTAGCGACAGCCTGAGATTCGCGTCAGCCACCGTGAGGGGCACGAGCCAGCCGAGGCCAACTTTCGATGGGAAGGCTGTGACGGTTAACGTAGTGGAGATGGTGCCGTTTCGAACCTGATATTCTGGCGTTCGCTCCATCGTTTTGGGCGCGATCACCTTCTTGTCCAGATTTTCGCGCTCCGTGAGCGATTCAACGGGAGAGACGAGCGGGACTTCATCAGTTTGGAGTTGATAGGCCGCCCACTCGATGTTCTCGCGGTTGGGCTCCCGGTTTATCAGTTGTAGATACTCTATCGCGACCTCGGTCTCGTTCCCGGTCAGATCGTCGATAGGGATGCGTTCTTCGTCGTCGTCGGATTCCTTTCCGAATAGGACATGTAATGGGTTCATTCATCCTCTCCTGCTTGCTTTTCACCTGGCTGTTCTGCTGGCGAACCCTCTTCGCTAGATTCTCTCAGAGCCTTCTCAGACGCTTCTTTACTGTCGGCTGTTCGTGACTCCGCTTCAGTACGCTGCTCCTCGCTGTCCTGGTCTGTGGTGTCTGGCACTGCTGCTGAGATGCCAGCAGTGGTAAGCTGGCCGCCATCAGCTGCAACATCAGACACGACTGGACCGTCGTAATGGGCGTCGGATTCTATACCATTGCCTCCGTCTCGACCATCGTCACCATCAGTGTGAATCGGCAGATTGAGTCGACGCTGTGAACGAATCGCTACGGCCACGGCGAAGACCAGTGCAAAGACACCAGCTGCATACACCTGAATCGTGAACGTAGTCTGTGCCGGTGCGGACAGGTCCCATTGGAACGGATACGCCCTGACGAACAACACCGTAGCGTAGGCTGTGACAGAGAGGCCTACTGTTCCAACCAACTTGGCTCTCCTCCCGGTCGGCAGCAGTATGACGAGACTCAGAAGGAAGGCCGGCAGACTCACCGCCAGTCCAGCGAAGGATGCTGTTCGTGCAGCCCAGTAGATATCAGTACCTCGCGGTGCCGCTTCCAGACTCCAGACGAACCCGCCGAGACCACCAAGCGCTAACCCCACGCTCAGGATGGCCAGAGAGAGCCCAGCGTACACTGAGGCGGGAATAATCGGCCGCTCACCGTGACCGATGGGGCCGATGTTTCTGGCATACCAGCGCAGTATACGGTCTTTCGAGACCCGGTCAGCCAAATCTGGGTGGGCATAGCCTCCGTCAGGAATGGGGGCTAAATGAGTCGTATCAGATTCTGGCTCCGGTTCTGGGTCTGTATCAGAAACCCGGTTGTACTCACGTTCTTCGCTGTTGCTCTGGTCAGAAGTCGGTGTGTCACCAACGGTGTCCGCGGAGCTAAATGCGGCGGCTTCGGCTACTCCAGAGGGCCGGGTGAAATTGCTCTGTGTGAACCCGAACGCTGGCTTCTCGTTGTTGTAGACCTCATAGAGTATCTCCAGCACAGCGGGCCGGGTATCGATGAGAGTTGTTTCGACCTGTACCTGGGGAAGTTTCGAGGCAACGTGTGAGGCGCGTGCTTTCACTTCCTCGATGTACGCGTCCTCATCTTTCTCTTCAGGTTCGCTCTGGCCTTGTACTTTAGACAGAAGCGAGTTTAGGGGACTCTCTTCGGATCGATTTTCGCCCTTGGGGACAGCCACTGCGACAAAGAACTCTCTATCTCGAATATCTGCGACGTCGATGACTTCTCTGACCCACTCTGCGTGATACTTCCGACCGTAATCTAACAGCGGGGACTCGTCAGGAACGACATCTGAATCGTCTTCGGTGTTCGATCCGATGACTAATTCGTCATCGACAGCAACTCCTTCGAGATACGGCTCAGGATTGTATGCCGTAGACATCGTCAGGATTTGTGTCGGAAACGACAAGCTCCGGAGATAGCTGAGGAACGAGCGGTAGATACTCTCTCGACGGTCGGTCGAAAGGACCAACCAGTCGGTTGGCTCGACCCGTACTATCATCGCATAGCTCGTTGGCGTCTCGATGATGCCACCATCTCGAATCGTGGTGAAGTCCATCAAATCGAGCGTCGATCCCGATCCGTCGACGGAGCTCATCGAGTCTCCTTTGATTCAACAGCTGACGGGCTGTCGAAGTCACTGGCATTACTTTCCTCCTGGGACGCCCGCCCGGCTTCTTGGGCGGGGTATGCGTCGTGGGTGAGCCATTGGTCTGAGGTGTCACCATGGCCGAGGCTTCCCTGCTCGGGGGTCGGCGCTTGCCAAATGAACTCTTCAGGGTCCCGCAAGTCACGGAGAATTGCCTTCATGAAATTCAATGGGCGTTGCCCTGCTGGCGTCCGCCTGTAGACGAAGACCCCAGTACATACTCCGACCAAGAGGAGGGGAAGGGTGATCTGTAGCGGCAACCCGAGTGTGTACAGTATCACACACGGCAGCATCGGTGGGCCGATTGATTCCGCCAACTTTCGGACTTCGTAGCCACCGATCTTTGATTTCAGTAGATTCGAGGCCATCGGGATATCTTGGCTCACGGCGAATCCTCCGTACAATCCGTGTGGTCTCTGCCCGACGGGAGGCCGAGTTGTTGCTCGGTCGCGACGAGCTGCTGTTCGGCTTTTAACATTAGGCCACGCCACGTCAGGCCAAGGTCCTCTCGAACGGTGACGAGCCATTCATACTCGTCTGCATCGGATATCTCGATTCGAGTCCTGTGGTTAGCGGGTGTCTCGGACGACATCAGAATTGTCCCTCATCGAACTCGAGATGATACTCATCGTATCCGTAGTACGGGTCGACGGAGTCGAACTGACCGTCGTGAGTCTCCTCACCCTCTTCCCATGACTCGGAAAACGGTTCGTCCTCAAACGCCTGGCTGTGGGTCTCTAAAGACTCGAACGCTTCATCTTCGCCGTCCCTGGATTCATTGCTTGGCTCCTCACCACTGTTGCTTAGGGATTCGTGTGACTGGAAAGACCTTGGACCAGCATCGCGATCTTCGCCGACCGATGAAACATCACCGGACGACCTGGTTGTATCGTGTGGACCGCCTTCCTTGTCGACATCCGCCACGTCGTTAGCAGAGAATCCCTGGTCATTACTGGAGCATTCTGCTGTCCGGTCGAGGGTACTCACCGGGCTGGCGGAGGACGATGGGTTGGTATGGGCTCGTAGAATCGCTTGGACAAGGTCGGTGCTTGCTGCATCTTTCGCACCTGTGAGGAGTACGCCGCGCCACAACAGACCGTGGCGTTCACGGAGGTCACGGATTCGTTCGTATTCTTCTGCAGAGTGCCAGTCAATTTGTACTTCGGGCATTGGCGGGTTTCCTTACTATTGAGCGGACTAGCCCCGCTTACACGCTCACGAACCGCCTGGAGAGCGGGCATCGCATTGTCGTGTGAGTAGGTGGATTTTAGCGGGCTTTTCCGTTGGATGGTCTCCGCCGGTAAATGATATAGTGGTAACAGGATTGCAAGGATTGTAACATTACAACCGTTGGAATCTGTGAGTCTACTTGCTGTAGGTCGCCCTCTCTGCGCGTACTCAGTTGACAGCGGGATCCGCCGCTGGCAGCTCCTCCATCCCTCCAATGACATTCGAATCAACAGACCTGCTCGGGCATCTCATTGCCGTAGTTTCCAGTATCGGGTGGTTCCCCGCGTTTGGAGCAACGGCCGACGTATCGACATCTGCTATCCTTTCTCAGCTCCTCCATCTCGGACCTGAGTGGGTAGCTGTGAGCCAGCAGCCGCTGGGAATGTTGCTTACATACCCACTCGGTGGCAGTTTCGATACGGTTGTGACTTTCCTCAGTGGGCACAGCGGAATTGTTGACGAGATCGCCAGCGCCGCTGCGATGCCCGCGTGGTTCGGAACATCGATGCAGACACTCGGACTGATTCTACTCGTTGTCGGAGCGATGGCGTGGGCCGTCAGTCCAAGTGTTCGAACGCGAGAACGGGGCTTCTATCTCGTATCCTCCGGATTCGTCCTCGCGATTGTCGGTTACGGATTCGAAATATTTCAGGAGTTGATTCAATATGTCTTCGCCGGGTGAAGAGGGAAAATCGCCCTTCGCTCGTATCTTGTCCTGCTCGAGGACTTGGTTGCACTCGGTGGCCGCCTTTCGACAGAAGATCATCCTCGTTGTACTTCTCCCAGCTATCGTTTTCAGTTCAGTCACGATGCCCGTCAGCGCGAATTCGCTTGCCCCTATCTACGAAGTCCCGACACCGACTCCCGGTGTAGAAACGTTCCACGACGGGACTTTTCGGATTCTGGCGAACAATGACGAAGACGTCTCGCCATCGTATTTTGACTCAGACCCAGGTACTGATGAGACGTATCTTGGGTATCCCAGTGCGCTTGGTGATGAGGTAATGCCGTCTGCAGATGCACTCTACGCGACGACGACTGGCGATGTTTACCGGACGCATCTCTCTGATTCTGTCCCCATCCCATATCAGGATGAGTGGGTCACGTATACCGAATGGCAACGCTCGGGTGGAACGCCAGCCAGATTTTACCCAGTTAGCTCTGATTCGACGGTCCCAACAGACTCCTCTGGGCAGTGGCAAGTCGTCACTCGAAACCGGAATCTAGAGCCCCGGACGGTCTACAACGCGCAAGTCTACAGGAATCCTCTCACCGACGAGCTTGAGATACTGAACTCCGATGATGCACTGGTCTATACCGCTCGCAGTGCGACCATTCAGGAGCGGTATCTGCACATTCGGGACCAGTATTTGCAATACAGCGATGATTCCTCCAGAGCAGCCGTCCCGATGTTTGATGGGGAAGAAGTCTATCCCACAGCAAGCGGTGGGTCTGTTCCGCTCCCGCACGGGCCCGGTAGCTCTGAAACAATATCGGATGCCTGGATTGGGATTTCCGATGTCCGAGAGAGCGCGTGGTATCGCGACTCCTACGTCACCGATAACGCCGACCTTGGTGCATACATTTTGTACGACTATCGGGCCAGTGCCCCCGATGACTTCACCAGCAGGTCCAGCTGTACCCGTACTCACACCGTCACCCGAACAGTCACCGTTGGGAACGAGACAAAGACTGTCACGGATACGCATACGCACAGGTATCCCCGGACTCGATGGGCTGAGTTCGACCTCGTCGATTCGAGTGCGACCGTCACTTCCGTCTCCTTGGACAGGCCCGGCTACGATGGTGACTCCGCACTCGTTGAAAATGAGGAAGGCATCTGGATGGCGACCGATGGAGGAAGAGACCGTTCCCCTGAGTTCTCCCCCGGTGAATACGAGCTCACCGCGACTCTAGAAGTCGAGTCCGAGGTCGAAGCTCGGTGGGGTGTACGGAGTAGCCGATGCAGTGAATATGAACGCTCTCAGAGCTATACCCGGACGCTGACTCGAAGTCACTCCGTCCCGGTAACTATCATCGACGCAGACGCGTCGGGTCTTGAGATAGATGTCACCGTCCTCGACGGTGTCGAATCGGACCGGACAATCGTGCAATGGGATGGGGACCAGGACCTCACTGGCGCTCCGTGGAGCTCGATCGAACTCGAAATTGGCGATGCCAGTTTCAGTGTTGATTCACCGTGGCGATTCTACGGGGTATCACAGACCACACACGTCGAGGAACGGAGCGGTAGTGATAGCGAGACATATCCCGTTACTCACACTCAGGGTGACGCTTGGCCTGCGCTCGTCCATTCGGTGACGAGCGTCGGTAACGTGTCCGTGTCCGCTGCCTACGGGCCAGATGGTGAGTACGGTGGCCTATGGATTGAGGAATCTACCGTGATTGACGAGGAAATTCCGGGAACAGAGCTACCCGCAGGTGTCGTCGACGAAGCCAACGGTTCACCGACGTATCTGTTCGAGAGGCTCGAAGGGGAATTCAGGCCACGAGATGCAAGAGTCGACGAAGCGCTGAATGTTCGGGCCTCGACGGTCTTCGATACCCAGGTTCCGGATGCGAATATTGACGCCCATATCGTGACATCTGAACTTTCAGAACTGGTCGTTGCCGACACCGTACCGGGAGACGACCCGAGCGACAGGCGTGTCCTCCTCCGGTTAACCGATCCCGATGGAAATCCAATACCGAACCGCGAGATTGCACTTAGCGGCGCCGTCGACGAGTCCGTTACGACGAATGGAGACGGTGAAGCGTGGACGACGCTCGATGGGCCATATCTTCGCGCTTCGTATTCTGGCGATGATCTGGCTGGTAGTGATGGCCGATATTTCGAGGGTGATTTCACGACCTACATGGCGCCCTATTCGTACGACGGCTGGGGAGCAACGGGGACCGTTGAACGGTATCTTGAGGCGGCTATCGGCAGCGTCCTCATGTTCGTCGAATGGATTGCGCTCGGTCTCTTGGCCTTCTGGTGGCGAAAATACATCAGCAGGAGAGAGGCACCCCAATGACGACCGAATCCGGTTGCTGTGATTTGACCAGTGTCGTGAGGCAACTCCATGTCTAGCGTCGACGGCCTTGTGGCACCTGCTGAAGCGCTTGCGACGATTGCTAACGTGCTCGGATACTACGGGACGCTTATCGCGCTCATCGTCGGTCTCGTCGGTTGGGTGAGTGCAACCCGAGATCCCGGGAGACAAGTTCGCTTCCGTGGGATGGCCATTGCTGGTGCTCTGGGCCACTTGGTTATCATCGGCGTCGAAGCCCTCTATGCTACCATCCGATTCGTCATGGGGACTGAGTTCCTGCCCGATGGCTGGCCGTATGGGGCATCTCTCTCCGCATCGGGAGAGAATGATCTGATACTCCTTTCAGAAGCGCTCAGTGGGTTGCTTTATCATCTGGGCCTGGCGATATTCATCATTGGCATCACTGCGTGGGCCTTCGGACATATCGGGCGCGTCGGATCGCTCAAGAGCAATACTGGGGTGACTCTCGGGCTGGTAATGATTGCTACCTCGATAGGCGGGAATCTGTTCAGTGTATTCGCCTATATCCTGCTGTAGAAGTGGTTAGCGGCCTTTCGCCCTATGAAGAGAGTGAGTTCAGCACAGCGGCTTCATTGGTCACCGCAAATCCCTCTGAGTCAACTGCTCAGCGTGCGGTCGGAATGGCTACTCGATTTCTAACTGACCACTTCCGCTATCGTCTCCAGCGTCGTTTTCGTCCCATTCGAGTTCGAACTCGATACTTCGTTCAGTCATGTTGCCAGCCGGACCTTCGCGTTCAGCTTTGACTTCGAAGGTCGGTCGGGCAGGTGGATTTAGCGTCACAGAATCGGAGCCTTCCTTCAGGTTGATTGCCTTGCCGCTATCGAGATTGTCCGCGACTTTCCGGAGGTACGATGCAATCTCTTCTCGACTCTGGTCGCTCTCTGATTTGAACAGGACTTCTTCAGGCATACGGGAGATGGTACACAGCCTGCACCGATAAATGCGCACACGTGCTGAGCGGCTATTCCGCCGCCATCTTTGTGACGGAATCAGATCCGCAGCACCGCCGTAATGGCCTCTCGGTCGATCATCCACCACTGAAAGCCGTTCCAGACGGACTCAATACGCCTGAAGCCGCCACCCGACTGCGATTCAAACTCGATTTTCCGCTTGGAATCAAATACAGTGGAGGAGACATAGCAGTCACAGAGTTGGGGTTTCTGACTGTCTTAGGACTGACGACGCGTCCATTGGACCGCAAGCCAGACTAACCCTAGCGTGAGGAGCCCACCGAGCGCGTAGCCACCCCCGATGGCCGCGTACGAAAGCGGGGTTCCTGTACCCACTGGCAGCAGGATGGCGACCACTGCAGTCACACCTGACACCATCCCCGTCACCACGCCGAGTATCGCGACAACAGCAAAGAATTCTGGGACACTGTTAGTTGCTCGTGAAGCGAGTGCAAGGGCGTCGTCAGTGACCGACCCCACAGCCTCAATGGCCTGCTGCTCTGCTGGGTTGTGATATTGCGTGTTCCAGGTATACCGTTTGGGGCCATCAGCACCGTCGATCCAGCCATCATCTTCGAGTGTCTTGAGATGTTGCCGGACCGCTTCCCGTTCGGGTTCGACCCTGGCAGCGATGTCATCCGCTGTGAATTGCCGCCCGTGACTCGTGAGGACGATCTCGGCAATCGTCTCGAAGGTATCGCCCTTCTGGTCGTATTGTTCCCGGAACTCGGCAGGCAGCTCTGCCATATACGTCTGATATACCGCATGGCACCTACTTGAGCGTGACTGCTCGCAGTGGCACCCATTTGGCCACGACCAAGACGGTCTTAGTCGCCACAAACACCCGTCAACGGTGCTTAAACAGTAATTCCGCATTATATGTCTGGTGTGCATATACCGGTCTGTCGATGCTCAACTCGAACCGTACTTGCGGTTACCACAGGCACATCAAGTCTCGAAAAGTGTCAGTATGGATCAACTCACTGTCTCTGGAGGTGACTATCTGTGGAGTGGTCTAACGTTCTGACACCCATGCACGACGCCGTTGACCACCGGTTGGTCGTTGACGCCGGTCTTCTAAGCCTGCTCGCGTGGGTGCTCGTGGGCATCCACGTACTCGTCCCATCGAGTGTGCGAGCCCAGCTAGCCTTCGATCACGGGGCGTTCGTTCTCTGGACCCTGTGGACGCATGCTTACGTGCACAACGGGTGGGCCCATCTGCTTCAGAACATCGGTGGGTTCGCCGCTATCGCCGGAGTGGCGTACATCCTCTGTCGGGTACTCAACGCCCGGCGGTGGTTCTGGGTATCGACTGTGGCGTTCTTGACGGTCCTGCCAGTGCTCGTGAGTCCCTCAAGTTATGTGTTGCTCGGGTGGTTCGCGCCGGCGGCGACGCCGGTTGAACGTGGGTTTTCCGGTATAGTGGCAGGGTTCGCGGGGCTGGTCTTTGTTGCGTTCCTAGTGTGGGTGAACCGAGAGGGCGGACTCGCTGTGACACAGGCTGTTGGGCAGATGGCTGTATTGCTCATGCTCTGGGAACTTTCAGTGATATATGCCGGCTGGATTGATGTGTGGGTGACTGCCCTCGCCGCGTTTGGTCTCGCACTCAGTTGGGTGTTGCTGCTCCGTGCGGTATCGTGGCGAGACGCTTGGGACCGACGAGAAGCATGGTGGACAGAACTACGGCTGGCTATCGGGGTAGGTATCGTGCTGCTGGCGGTCATCGTTGGGCTTTTCCCAGCTAACCCTGTCAGTGATGGGACGTTCACGAATATTTTCGCGCATGGTGCTGGATTTGTGTGGGGCGGTCTCGTCGCCGGCGGGGCGTGGCAGGGGATTCAAAGATGGACACAAATCGGCAGGCTTTCTCACTCAGTTCACTCGTAAGGTAGTCCTTTGCCGGTTCAGTGAACTTCTGGAGCAGTTCGATTGGATTCTCGGTAACAGATACGCGCCCTATATCTTGCCTGGCTTTCAGAAAACGTCCGAAAGTTGATAGAATTCTCAGCAATCAGTAGGCAGGCACGCTAAGCAGCTGATTTGACAGAAACAATCTGAAAGAAACAGAGTGGTCCCGCTGACATCTCCCTCTGCATTCATCACTATCTTCGAGAATTGCCTCCGATGGAGGATTCAAAAACGCCTGATGTTCCACAGCGATTGTCGCTATTCGCTGTCGTCCTCTATATCTGAGAGTCCGATCGGCAGATGGGGACTCTGCAGTTCTTCACTCTGCGGGAACTTCATCGAGTCGAGGATTTCGTTGAGCGCTTCGTCGTACGACCGATTGACCAGCGGATTCCGGTGCTTGAAGGCCGTCATTCTCGCGTACGTGTCCGGCTTCAGTGGAATATTCTGATAGCGTGGAGTCTTTTTCTGTTCAGCGTTGGAGTCTGCTTTTCGGGTGTTTGCTGACATCTATCGCTCCGGGTAACACATCGCGCTTAGGAGGGTGCGTGTGTATGGCATCCCATTTAGCGCAATGAAGTATTAAGCATTTCCACACTAAATCAACACTATCAGCAGGGTAAGAGTGGCGTTTTGTAATATTACAATAGTTGCAACTTACTTTTGTTTATCATATCGACTCTCCTAAAGAAGGACGGGAAAATGAATATCCTCCGAACATCCCAACCGGTCAAGAGCATCTCCACGGCGCTTATCGCACTGCTAGTACTCGTCCCCCTGATGGTGGCCCCGGTGGCTGCACAGGAGGTTGGTGGCGATCCTGATGACGTCACTGGCGATGCAGGCACAGATAACTTCGAAGGAATCCTGAACAACATGTACGATGTCGTGATGACTGGCCTCCGCTATGTGGGTCTCATCGCGCTCGCTGCCGGTGGTGTCCTCTACTTCACTGCCCGCAAGAACAGCGATCGAGCTGAAAATGGCATGAAAATCGGTATCGGTGGAGCTGCACTCACGCTGTTCTACTTCGGCATGAACACCGTCATCGGCCTCCTCGAATACATCGCTGGAGGGGCGTAATCGTAACCAGCCGAGAGCTGGGATTCAGCCATCATCCAGAGTGCAGTACCGAGTATAATCACAGCGAAGCCCACTCACGAGGTCCGGACACCGAGGCCTTGCACTTCTGTGGGCATTATCGAGCAGTCTCAGCACTCACACTGTGACTGACATACTACAGTAATGATTGAAACCGAAATCCACCGACAGAACAACATCTGGTGCAAGAATTCGAGTGTTACACAGCCCAGTGAAAGCTGGTTCAAACCCAACAGGATTGGGTGGGCGCTGTGACGCCCTCGCCAGACGACAATGAGAGCGCCGGCGGCGATCCAAATAGTGGGTACAACGGCATATTCAGCGGCAAGGGCATTGATGTCCGACGCGCCAAGAAGCTTGACTCTCATGTATCGGATGGTCCTGACCGCTCAGCCGCTGATTCCGAGTCTCCTCGGCGTTTCACGAACGCGCAGAGGAGCGAGGAACGGAATCTACCAGCGCCAGCTGATGAGGAAGATGGTGACGACTCTGTCGACCTCTCTGATGAGCAGAGGGAGAATGAGGAGAAAATCGAGCCGTATGATCCAGCAACGGATGACATCGGCCCTGGAAAAGCCCTCGGGGACCCAATCGAAGCACGCCCGTATATCCATATCTCCCCAGCCCGTGAGCAAGTGACGCCCGGGAACGTGGTGAGTGGGCTCTTTGGATTGTACCGGGCTGGTGTCACCAACACCTCGCGTTTCAATCTCCTCTCCACTTTCGGACTGAAGAACTACGATAAGACGTTCGAGTTCATCATCCACAAACCCCGGGCGACGAAGCGTTTCGACTTCTATCTTTCTGCGACACCCTACGATGCGACCTCGTTCAAGAACCTCGCCGCTAACGTGCGGGCAATATACCCGGAAAGCTTCGAGTTCGAGATCGTCCCGTTCAACCAAGTCGCGGCGTTCGCTTCGAACGACGGTAATGCCCAGGTCGGCGGTCAACGAATCGCTGCCCTAGACGACATCGAAGATCTCGAACGGCTCGATGGATTCGCTGACCCTTCGGTTTTCGAGCATCACGAAATCGGTGGGGGCAACGAGCCAACACCTGACGAAGCAGAGCAGTCACTGCACTTGGACGGCGTCCCGTTGCGTCCGCGAGAGGTGCCACCAGAGAAACGCCCCGCCATAGTCCAGTGGGAGGGTGTCCCGCGAAAGGGACTCGACTGGATGACGCTCATTCAGCCGTTCAGCGATATCGACATGGACGTCAATGACCAGTACCGCTCTCCTCTGAGTGTCTTGCTGGAGCAGGCAGTTCACACTGACGACCCGTTCGTGTTTCAGGCCGTCTTCTCTCCACGAAAGGACTGGACCGACGAGGCTGAGGAACACAAACGCGACCTCAAGATGGGCAACTACGGGGCACTCTCTGCAGCGACCAACGAGATGTCCCGACAGCTCTTCGGAAGCAGTGACCAAGAACGGCAGAATCTCCACCGAGGAGAAATCCCTGAGCAAGTCGGCGGGACGCTCAACGATGGCGATTCCAAGAAAACGACGGGCTCTCGGATGGCCCAGATCGACCACAAGCAACCGACAACGACGTTCGACCTGACGCTTCGGGCTGCCTCTGACCCAGATACCGTCCAGAGTATCTCGAACGCGTTCACTAGCCTATCAGGTCCATATTATGGGATTGAGGGGAAGATACTCGATCAGAGTGACAAGCCCTTCTCGCAACTATGCCACGCACGGCAGAACAGAGAGAGTGCGCTGAGCGGGCTCTTGAGCAATCGGTCTCCTATCATCGTTGTTTCTCCTGATGAGCTAGCGAACTTCGTGGTCGCTCCAAGTACGGATGCGTTGCCTCGGGCGAGTCGGGGGTCATCTGGCGGCTCGCCGGATGCACGAGCGCCGCTTACAGCGACTGACGAGGATATGTTGTCGAAATACGACACTGGGATGCACATCGGGAGTGCAGAAACGGCCGTCGAAAACCGGCCCGATATCCCGATTCGACTGTCCGCAGAGCAACTCACCCATCACATTCTCCGAGCAGCGACGACGGGTGGCGGGAAGACGACCGCGATGATCAACGATGCCCTCAGCGCCTACGAGGCATTCGACGGGCCGACGTTCATCTTCGACAAGAAAGGTGGTTCAATGAGCGAGGAGTACAAACGGGCCCACTTCCACAAATTCGGCTCTCTGGACAACGTCATTCATCTCCCAGTCCCCGGCCCTGAAGAAGAAGTACTCGCGTTCCCCTACTTCGATATTCGACCCCAGCTGGCTGCAGGCGTGAGTCGAACCGTCGCAGTCCAAGAGAAAATCGACCGCTACAACGAGCTCCTAGTGTACGTTCTCGGGAGCGAGCTGACGCAGCAAGCGTTCGTGGCACAAGAGATCCTCAACAACCTAATCAAAGCACTCTTCGACCCCGAACATGGCCGCGATGCCTGGCCGATAGAGGACCTCCTGAAGGCTGCTTTCGAAATGCAGGAAGGCGAGATACCGGAGGTGAGCGACGATACACTCCGTCTCACTTTGTCCCGTCATCTCCATGCCGACGAACAGCGCTTCCAGACGTCTATCGACGCCGTGATGAACCGGATTACGAAGCTCGCTGAGAGGAGTTTCATCTGGCGAATCCTGAATTTCGTGCCCGAGTGGGACGACGAGGCCGGGGCTTACGCTGACCAGTCGCCAATGTTCGACATCCAGGACCTGCTGGACTCACGGAGCGTGGTCCTCATCGACACTGGAGACCTACGGCCAGCTTCGAGCAACCTGTTCACGTTCATGCTGCTGGATTATATCTGGAGTGGGGCACGGCTACGCCACCGAATCGGTGAAACGCCCAGTGTGCGTGACGACTACGTAATCAACCTGATCATCGACGAGGCAGCACCCCTCCTCCAGTCCGAACTGGTCCGGGACGATATGATTCCAGACGGACGAGAGTTCGGGCTCGCGATGGAGGTCATCGTCCACTTCGCTGAACAGGTGAAAGCCGACGCGCTGGACGTCGCGAGCTACAAAGAGATTCTTCGCAATATCAACACCAAACTCATCGGGAAACTGGCTGTCGACGACGAACTTGTCATGACCCTCTTCCACGAAGGTATCGAGTCTGAAGAGCTCGTGGACCGAATCACGTCGCTTCCGCGTGGCGAGTGGGTCGCACAACTACCCGATACAGGCTTCATGACCGATATTCCTGAGCTGGTGACGCTCCTCCCTGTAGACATTCCAGCCGGCCACACCGCTTCGGGCGACCCTGTGACTACAGAGACAGTCTCTCCATATGGGATTCTGTACAGCGATGCAGCCGATGAAATGTCACGGCGAACTCGTGATGACTACTGTCTGTTGCCGGGCAGCAACACGAAACCATCGGCACAGCAAGTCTCGAACGCGAAGGCAGAACCATCCGGTCCGTCTGTAACGCCAGATGGTCTTCCGCAGTCCCCCGCCACCTCCGGTTCTAGTGGCGACAGCGGCGCGACGAACAATCTCGGCACCTCACTTGGCGGTGGGCGCTCACCTACTGCTAAACGTAACGAGAAGGGGTCGGCCTCGAAACCTCGAGAAGACGGAGACGAAGACGATGGGGGCACCCATCCTCGACCGGTACCAACAGACGATCTCGTCGACGACTTGGACGCGACCAAATCGAGCACCACCAGGGCCACCCGCCCACCTGCCGATTCCGCAGGAACCAAACCAGACTCAGAGCCGGTTCCGAATCAGCAGAAGGCCGATTCGGGGGGCAAAGGTGAATCTCCCGATGGTGGTCCCAATGCCGATTCAGAAATCGACACGACCCTGTCAGTTGACGAACGGAGGTTCCTCACCGAGGTCGTTACCACGGTCAACGGTCGACATCCCACGTTCGATATCCTCGATTCGATGGCAGCAATCAAAAATCAGTTCTCTGATATAGATTTAGAGAAGCTGGAGGACCTCGGCTATCTTGAGGTGCACGAAGACCTGAGCCGGATTTACTACACTGTCACTGGTGACGGGCAGATGGCCTGTGGTGCATCCGTCGCTACTGGAGAGAACCAGGGAGATGTGAATGAGAAGACCGTCCACAAGGTACTGGTAGAGGCCTTAGCACGGTCGCTCGCGAACGACCGAACCAACCAGTACTTCATCAGCAAATATTCGCTGATCGACGATGGGGCTGCCAAGCCTGACCTCGCGGCCTATGACGGTGAACGGTTGGCTCTCATTGGTGAGGCCATATCGAACAGTCCCCCCTATCTCATCGTCAAACACTTCGACGATTACAACGCGGTTGCGGCCGAGCGAAAAGTCTGGATAGTGCCGAATATCTCGGTTGCCTGGGAGATTGTTCGAGCCCTATCGAACGCAGGGCGAATTGGGGAACTCCCTGCCAAGCGAGAGGGGCTGACCTACGAAGATCTGAACGCTGAAATCTGGGGCGAAAACAGTGACTGGGAGTTCGCCGGCGGACGGGAATTGATCCGTGAACTCGAGTAACCGCGTGGATCCATTTGCGCAGAAAGTGCGCGTTCCGCGCACGGCAGGTAGAGAGTTCCTACCGCAGGAATACCTCTCTGAAGACACCCGACCACTGTTGACGGAGACAAAAAGTGTGCAAAATGGCCTAGAGCCTAATTGGGCCTCTCTCGACACTCGGATTCCAAACTTCCCTGCGTCTGGAAATCGGTTTGCGACAAAATCCGCGCAAGGCGTAAGGGTGGTTGAAAAGTGGGCAGGTGCAGAAATACAGGGTCTGAACCACTCTAATGCCAATATTGGAAATGAGGGGGCGTTAGGGTGGTGCCCGTCGACGAGAGCATACCTAGAGGAGCTATCGAGCGCTCTCCTGCCTCCATTAGCCATTCTCGAATTGATTTATCATAGTGTTGGGTGGGGACGGAGTCGATACAGCAGTGAAATCGCGTGCAGTCTATCGGTTTCATCTCGTAGTGTTCCATCCACCCTGAAACCGGTTTGTCACGCCTCGGTGACGGAGGCGTATGCGCCGGAACAATACCAACTCAAACCATGCCGATAATCGACGTTAGAGACGAGGAAATACCCGAAGAAATCCGTCCCATCGAGAACTGGATCTGCTGGCGAGAGGGGGAGCGAGACGGGAAACCTACCAAAATCCCGACGAAACCGTATCGGACCAGTGGCAGCCCGAATCTGGATGTCACCGACCCGAACCAGCGCCGGGATTTCGAGCAAGCAGTTGCAGCCCACGGCGACAGTCGCGTCAACTCCGACGGCCTCGGATTTGTGTTTACCGAGAATGTCTCCATCACCGGCGTCGATCTCGACAAATGCCGTGATGCCGACACCGGCGAACTCAAAGAATGGGCTGAAGATATCATCGACCGACTGGACTCCTACACCGAAGTCTCGCCCTCCGGAACTGGCGTGCATATCCTCGTCGGTGGTGAGCTTCCCGATGGTGGGAATCGGAAAGGCAGGGTCGAAATGTATGACTCCGACCGCTACTTCACTGTGACCGGTGAGCACGTCGATGGAACACCCCTGGAAATACGCACCTGTCAAGATGACATAGAAGCCGTTCACCGAGATTTCATCCGAGGTGGTATCGACTCTGACGGACAGACGAGTCTAGATACTGCAGCCGCGTCGAATATATCAAAAAACGGTGGAAACGAAGCTGATTCATCTTCCGCCTCTGGCGGACAGCACGAGTCAGAATCGCTTCGAGACAGATACGGTGATGACCTCGACACCATCGAAGCATCGGCTGTGAGAGACGCACTGGCAAGAGTCGATGCTCGGTATCTTCCGGAGGTCATCCCGAAAACGTTCGACGACCTTGCCGGGCCGGGCGTTGAGCTATCGGACGAGGAGATACTCATCAAGATGTTCGACGCGAAGGGGGGCAGTCGTCGACGGCGCCTCTACGATGGCGATAGCTCGATGTGGGGGTCACCACAAGCAGAGTACCCCTCTCAATCTGAAGCCGACATGGCAATGGCTCACTACCTGGCTTTCTGGACGGGTAAAGACCCTGCTCAGATGGACGCCCTCTTTCGCGATTCCGGTCTGTATCGAGAGAAATGGGACCGGCGTCACTACAGCTCGGGGTCAACATACGGGGATGTCACTATTGCACGGGCTCTGCTCCGTGTGGACGACTACTACGAATTGCCCTCCGCCAATGGGAAGAAATTCGGCGGGTCATCTTCGAACGGGACACGCGAGGCAACTGATGCATCGACTTCTTTCGACGAATCATCGAAATCTTCGGGCCACGCCGCTGCGGCTGACCCGGGAACTGGTCTGAGCAACGCTGGCGGCGCTGGCGACGCTTCAGATGGCTTGGCGACTGATTCCCCATCCGCCGGCAGTAAAGCCGACACGGAGCCATCCAGCGCCTCTGGTGGCGATGCGACGCCGGCACCAGAGCCTCCCTCGCCCACAGCCCACACTGACCCACCTGTCCGAAATCCCGATGCAGTGTCCGGCGACTCCGTCGAAAATGGCTATGCCGCAGAACAGGACGAACACGGACGCACTCCTGCTTCTCCTCGTGGTCTCGACACCGACGATACGCTCCGTGAGAGTACACAGGAGGCTATGGAACTCACGGCTGCGGCAGCCGGTAAAGACTGGGAGCGTACAGACCCACATCTGACCGATGACGAAAAGCACGCGAACGACTGGAGTGTGCCTCGCGAAGGCCGGACGCCGACACAGCAGGCCTTGGACATGGCCCGTGAGGACAACCGGATATTGGCCCGGAAACTTCGTCGGGAAAGCCAGCAGTATGCTGACTACCACGCACTCGAGGAGGAGAACGAGCGTGTCAAGCTCAGTAACCGGGTATACCTCCAAGCCATCGACGAGCTGATGAGCGAACGCCATCGCTACCGGGAACTGCTTCGGAAGGAAGGCCTCCTGTCAGAGGAGGATGCTCGTCTTCCAGATCATCCAACGAAGCATCTCAAGGCTATCATCCGGCCGATGATCCGACGCGAAGACACGCCGACGGCCAAGGAAACGCTCACCGGCATCGACGCGGTCCTTCAGCAATACACCGAGGCCAACGAACAAATCAGAGGGGCGGACCGAAAGACTAGTACAGGTGTCCGTGACCGGTTGTCTCGGCTGTTCGGGTAGCGTTTCTTGAGCAGCCGTGTGACTAATGTCTCGAGAATCTGTTCTCGCTTTATTGTCGTTGAGTCAGTCGTAGGAAGGGGTCTCTCAAGAAATCCCTCAAGGGCTCAATATCTGGCACTGTAGTTTCGCTAGCCGCGACAGCTACGACTGCGTTATCTCGGTAGAAAGCGAAGAGACAGATTGGTTTGACATCCGAAATCCGCCTCTTCACCCGTGTTACGGTCGCTAAGTCTAAATCA
>NZ_JAMQON010000010.1 GCF_031624395.1 Halomicroarcula saliterrae | reverse complement strand
ATTTAGACTTAGCGACCGTAACACGGGTGAAGAGGCGGATTTCGGATGTCAAACCAATCTGTCTCTTCGCTTTCTACCGAGATAACGCAGTCGTAGCTGTCGCGGCTAGCGAAACTACAGTGCCACTCTTTCTAATATCACTTTGCCGAATTAATAGCTCGGCAGAAATATACTGATAAAACACAGTGTTATTACGCTAATTTTCAGATTGCTGTGAATGTACCTGCCAAATGCCAGCTATGAGAACAGCGATGGTTCCCCAGAGGACAGGCGTGCCTAGCGTATAGAAGGCTTGAAGGCTAACAACTAGCGTTTCAGTACCCCAGACAGGTAAGTTGAGCATGCGAACCAGCATAGTCGCATCATGGAGTTTCAACGTGAATTGCATGAAAATTACACCCGCCGTGAAAATCCTACCAGGCCATCCTGAGAGAAGATATAATAGCGGAATTAGCGGATAAAAAACGAGGACGAAATACATAGTATACGAGGGGATCACTAGCAAAATTCCGCACAACGTCGAGAGGAGCGCAATGAGCTGTTGAATACGACCTTCACTCTGTAGATATGCGTAGGCCACTACCGGGGCGACTATTATAAGAGAGAGTACTGTTAGAGCCGTTCCGCTTGCATCGGTGAAAATAACGGAAAGAGGCCGCTGAAGTGTGACGTATAGACTTGACGGTGAAAGGCCGCCTGAAACAGCGTTTGCAGTCCCTCGTGGGAGAAGCTCCTCAACGAAATATCTCTGTGTGCGGTTTAAACCAAAAAGTACGGCACCAGCCGTAAGCGCCCCGATACCGGTGATTATAGCAACCAAACTAGTATACCATTTTCGCCGCCAGACTAACCAAATGCCGATAGCAGCGGGGAAGACCTTTGGAAGCGCTGCTAATCCAAGAGCAACACCAGCGTGTTGTTCTCGGTTCTGTTCCATCCATATTAGACCGATTCCCAGCGCCAATGCAATGTGGTGGTTGATATTACCATTTACCAACGATGGTGCGCTAATTGGGCTGATTACAATAAATCCACAGATCAGGATACGATCATAATTCGACAGCTGCAGCCCGTATGATTCGGTTGCCTTCGCAATGGTGAGTCCAAGTAAAACGCTGACAAGAACTGTCCCGGCAATATGGATAGCAAAGCCGGTAATCGGAGAAACCAAGAGATACAGCGAAAACGGGGCCAATAATACGATTGGATAGCGGTACGTGAGATTTGAGACGCCGACAGGAGAACGACCATAGACCACCTTGCCCGCATGCAGGTCTGCAGCGGCGGCTCGATATATCTCAAAATCAATTCCAAATTGACCGGGAGTGATAGTAAGCCGATAGAGGAAATATGCAATACCGAGAGAAATCCCGAACCCGAGTGCCAAGCGTGCTCGGGTGAATGAAGCGGCTGAGTCTCTTCTTTGCAAGATAGATGTAATGGATATAGATCTGATATATGTTTTCTGGTTCATCCATATTAGAGACGGATGCTACTCTGGGTATCAGTACCTGTGACTGAATGATATCGCCGTCTTTTCTCAGAAAGCGTGTAGTCAGCACCGTGGCATCACTCCATTAGACACTTTTATTGAATGAGCTCATCAGTGTGCACGCTTACTGAGCAGATGTTTCATCGGATGTGTTCTGCATAAATAGCCTGGCAGCTGTTTTCAGATAGCTCCTTAGCGAGATCGAGGTCACTCCTCTGTATTCCAGGAACTCATCCAGCTTCCGGCACATCTCGAAAACTCGTTTGGCGCGGCTGACGAGTATATAATGTACGAGAAATGGCAAATATCCCTATTTCAGTCGTAAATCAGAGTGCCAGACCTAGTTCAGAGTGCTGAACAGTCGGCACTCGACCTGTGCATTATTCCCTATCTTCGGAACCCCTCAGCTTCTCCTGGCGGGCTACACAGTCTACTGGGCTTATCAGGAAGATTTCGACGGCCATGATATGAGCTTTAGAGAAGACCAACTTCGGACTCCATGGCCTCACGCTATCCCAATTACTGAAGATATCGACGGCTACTCTGAAGTTGTCCAACAGCTCCTCAAACCAGACTCCCCCGATGCGGTTGAGATTTCTGTCCCGTTCCCGGATGAATATCTCCGTGCCCATGCCCTCGAAGTGGTCCCCCCGCTTCGGGGCTACTATGACTCGGGCACATCACCGGACGGCTGGCAGAAAATTTCCTCTATATCGCTCCACGGAAAGGGAACAGAGCGAGCATGGGTAAATGTGATTCAAGCTCCGTCTGATCACGTCTTCTTAGAGTTCTGGAAGAAAGACATTGACAAGGGAAATTCATCATATCTCATCTGCCATATCGGCGAAGAATTACCAGATCGGTTTGAACAGTTCATGGACAGCGCTCAAACCTGGTTCAAACGTGGGTATTCGAACGAGAATAGCAATCTGTGGGTATCAGGACCATCAATAAGTTTCCGTGGAACATCATTATGCGAGAGTTGGTTATCTCTCGCAAAGACTCCGAGAGGTCCGGTACGAATCATTATCGGCCGCAAAGACCTGAAAGGGAACACTCGCACCTGGTCAGTGCCGTATCGAAAAGGCGATCTGAGCCGGCTAGCAGCGCTTCGTTACCCCGTCAAGCAAGTTTTCAGCGAGACGGGCTGAACTCTTCTCACGACTATCTATAGCTCATTCCAGTCCGGTGCAAACTCTCGTCGTATCAAACGAGGTTCGTATTCCGTGTGGATCATCTCTAATGGTTCCGTGTGGGCGGCCTTTGTTGGATACTGTTTCAATTTTCCATCTTGGGGGCTTCCGCCGGATGCCTCACTGAGTTCGTTTTTCCGGTCACGAAGCATTCTGAGTATCCCCTCCCGTCCTCCACTATTTCTCTCGTGAGAAATATAGTAGTCGAGACTCTCTACCTCGGTAAACATTCGAATCGCTGCCCTGATGACACGTAATCTTGTAGCAGCGAGAAGTTTCTCTGGAGGAAGCGTTTCAAGCACCGCCTGGTCAGTGGCCATCTTCCTTCAAGGAGGGAATCCCGGCCTTCAGGCCGGGAGGGAATCGACAATTCCTGAACAAACCACGCTCTGACGCTCAATCCGAATGCCGACCGTTATCTTTAACTTACGCTACTTCTTACGTTTTGATGGATGAGGGCCGACTTCGATATGGAGCGAGGCGGGCCACTTCACGAAGCCTTGAAGGAATACGCCCGGGACCACGGGATACGCCACTCACGAGCGTACCCCGAACTCCTCCGCAAAGCACTCGAATCCGAAGGCTACGATGTCAACGACTCAGACGGCGAATAAAACGCTGGAAGCCACGCTCGCACCCCCAACGTGGTGCAAAGAGCAACGCCTCCAGCAAACGCTGTCCGAATACCGAGACGCACTCCACGATGCCTTCGAGCAAGACTGTGAGACGATGAGCGCCACGAACAAAGTGGTGACACCGTACAACTTACCGTACCAAGCGAAAGACGCCCTCAAATCCTACGTCCCGAAACTCCACAACACGTACAACGCCAACGAGTTGGACGACGAACACCCGCTCCGATTCGTGAATCGAGCCGGGAAGTTCGACCGCGACACATCGCGTGAGTACGAAATCTGTTGGAACGTTCCGCAACCCGGTCGGGGAACCAACTTCTGGATACCACTCCGTTTGAATCCCGAACAAGGGGAGTTGTGGGATGAGATGCTCGATGAGGAATCGAGTACCAAAGTGGGCGAACTTCGCTTGCAGAAACACCAGAAGACGTGGACACTCCACGTTACTGTTGAATACGAAATCGAGGACACTTCTGAGTTGCCCGAGAATCCGACTCGGGTTGGGTTCGATATTGGCGAGTCGATGTTGGTCACGGGCTGTGCCCTCCAACACGACACTCCCACGAAACCACTCCTCATCAACGGGAGGGAAGCCAAGCGAATCCGCAAAGAGATGTTCACTACTCTCAAGCGACTCCAAGAGCGTGACGCATCTGAGTGGCGTATCGAGGAACGTTTCTCGTACTACCAGAACCGTCTCACTGACATCATCGAGAAGGCTTCTCGTGAGTCCGTGGAGTATGCTCGTCAGTTCGTGAATCCAGTTATCGTGATGGAGGACTTGGCGTACATCCGCGAATCACTGGACTACGGGAAGTACATGAATCGACGCTTGCACTCGTGGGCCTTCGCTCGCTTGCAGGGACGTATCGAGGACAAGGCGAAGGACGCCGGGATTCCAGTCAGGTACGTTCACCCGCAGTACACCTCGAAGACGTGCCACTCGTGCAAGCACATCGGGTATCGCCCTCGGCAAGCCGAGTTCAAGTGCAAGAACTCAGAGTGCCACGTATCGACGTTCCAAGCAGATATTAACGCGAGTGCGAACATCGCACGTCGCGTAGACCCGTGGGGAGAGAGTCTGCCGTGGAAACAAGCAGGCGATGACTCGCCACAGGACGGGAGCGGTTGTGACACCGCCACGACTCAGTGTGAGCAGAGCGAGACACCCTCGCAGATGACACTCACAACGTTTCAAGAGTCGAAACCCACTGCCAGCGACGACTGACTGGCATTCCCACCGTGTGGGAAGCCCCGTCGTTTACGACGGGGAGGATGTCACTAGTAGTCAAAGGCTGCATTCGGGTCCTCAGACTGGGTCTGACCGAGACGACCCCAGCTCTCCAGTAGTGTACAAGCTTCGTCGACGATGCCCTTGATAGCAGAGTCTGTCGAACCCTCCGTAGACGGCTCTTTCAGATGGCACTTCAGTTCCAGTGCATCTTCGAGCCGAATCGACGGATGGTGGTGATACAGTGAACTGGCTACTTTTTGTTCCAGACCGCCACACTCAACATCCGGACCGAGATCTTCTCTGACGATAGCGCGAAGGTGCTTTACACGGCGGATGTGCGCGATGCTTTCCTCTGAGAAACCGGGTGGTCGAGAAGCGGTTTGTGACGCTGTGATAGAGTCCATTGAATTCAAGCCCTCACCTCTATTAGGGGAGACAAATTCGGCACAGTGGAGTTCTTCTTTTACGCTATCAATCCCCTTGCAGAGTTGATGGCTGACAGGCTCGCCCACAGTCTGTGGTGATTGTGGGTTTTGCTATCTACGGACTGTCTACGGCGTAATCAAGCCCTCGTGGTATTCGGTGTATACCCGCTCGGTTTCTGAGCGAAATGCCCGGATACTGCCGTCGGTATACTGGTGAACGATTGCATGTTCGAGTGGTATCGTCTCATCGTCTTCGGGGTCAAGTCGATCCTCCCAATCATCCGGACCCTCGTAGTCACCCGCTTCAGAGATGTGCATTCCGTTTGCAAACACCTCATCGTCTGGCACCTGGACAGCCTCACCTAAACGGTCAACCGGGGTCGTCCCCTCACGAGGCCAGACACCGCGTTCTTTCCAGAACAAGCGCATCTCACGAAGGCTCTTCTTCACTGTTTCCCTGATGGAGAGATGGTCGCTTCGTTGCCAGCCTTCCCGACTCCAATATTCACCGATGTAGGCGACTTTGTGCGCACCGTTCCAATCCAGCCCGACGATATCTGCAGGTGGATCGCCGAACAATGTTGGTGAGGTCAACTGTTGAATCACCTCCCACTGTTTGGTGGGGCTTGCTCCTAGCAGGTGTACACGCCGTCCACGCCAGTCCGAGTAGTCCGAGAAGTCTGAGGCCAGGATATCTGAGTATCCCATTGAGTAGCCTAATACAATCTCTGTGCCCGGTACATCGGCTGAACCGATGATCTCGATTGCCTCGTGGCATTTTGGGACTATGATGAGCGTTGAGTCTGGGTACTCTGTTTTCAGCTTACGGGCCTCCTCAACTAAGATATGTGCCTCATCGGCTGAACGTGCGTCTCCGACGACACCAATTTCGGGCTCGATCTCCCGAAATCGCGACAGATATCTCTGCAGGTCTGGATTCTTGAAGTCATTATCCAACATCAGTATTGGGACGTCGACGTTACGTAGAGCATTTGTCTGCAGGCTACAGTCTTCACGAATCCCGGTCACGAAGCCTGCCTCATATGCGTCTGTCGCGAATGGGTGCCGAGACAGAAATGCAACATAGTTTGCTTGTCGGGCTCGTGCGACTTTCTCGGCGACATCGGTGTGGTCATTGAGTACCTCTGAGCGTCTTTCAGGTTGAACAGTCGACCCTGACGCGACATTCTTAGAAGTAATGGAGTTTCCCATGATGAAGGTGTAACCGGGTATTTGGCGGCCCACAGGCTCGTCGCTGACAAATTCAGTTGTATCTCACGTTCCGAAGTTCTCCACAGCGTAGTGCTGGATCGCTCCGTTATGCTGAGATTGCCGAAATCGTGTACTCTGGTACGTCTTAATCCGCCAAAATCCAATTGCTACCGCTCTGCACCCGTCTCTAATGCCATCTGCAACTGGGTAATGGTATTACGAACATCTTCTGTCCAGGGACCACCCTCAGGTGCACGTGATTCGAGATCCCCCAGCTCATCTCGGGCAATACTCAGTGCGTCAGCAATAACCGTTCGAGCGACTGGCGCATGTGTCTCTGTATTATACACGCTCTCTTCGGTGTTCAGGAATCGCTTTTGCTTGTAAATGAGTCCCCCGTCTACCCAGTCGTTCCAGAGCTGTTCTATGTCGGCTGTCGCAGTTCCGCCTCTGTGATGTTCCAACCGGACTGAGCCGCTCTTCTCATCCACACCGGTAACTCCCAGCGTTTCCGTACCATCGGAGATATACACTGGCGAAGCCGGGGTGGCTTCGTCGAACGTCAATTCCGCAATCGCCTGTTCGTAATCCGGTTCACCACTCTCTGTCTTTGGGAAGGATTCATTCATTAGTATCTATTTCCTGCATCTATCTCGGTTGAGTCCGTTTCACACATCCTACGGCTTGATAGAAAGCTCTGAAAACCGTTTTTTAACACTACTGGATCTACACAGGTAGAAACCGGCCTTATTCTGCCCCGACTGCAGCGTCGTCAGTAGCCCCTTTTGCCGGGACAAGATCTTCGTGGGCTCGAGCTTCCATGCACCTACAGCAGAATACCCCGTTGTCAGCGATGTCGTCACCCACAATATCCCCGTTTTTCCAAGTCTCTTCGGTGTATCCCCCGTTCTCCAGTTCGTACACTGCACCGAACTGAACCTGTTCGACAACCCACGAGAATTTACCCTCCAGACACTCCGGACAGACGAGCATCATCGTACCTCGATTAGAGAGACGTCTCCGATACGATATGCATCGACGAGACCGGCAGCATCCAGTACGGCCCGGGCTAGCGCGTTCCCTCTGGCGTAGGCAGCGCATTGGTTTGGCGCAACCACCGATAGAATCACCTCGATTGAGGCGAGGTCGAGTTCCCTAATCTGCAGTGCCATCGAGAACTCATCAGCTACCCCTCGGTCGGTATTTTCCAGAGTTATTTCGATTACGACATCGTAGACTTGCTGTTCCCGGCCAGGTTTCCTATCTGTACTTCTCGAAGCCATCATCTCGTCGGGTGAGACAAACCTGCAGGAGATACAAGCTATTCCTCATCGGCATTGAGTCTGGATTTCTGTCGAGGTTCAGTTTCGAACAGGCACCTGGCGTTGGCTTGGCCGCCACCCAACGTCCGCTGGTCAACCTCGGTGTTGACGAAGAGTGCTTCTTGTCTCCCCTCCGTGCCGTTCCCTCCGTTGCTCGCTCGGATAGCAGACAATGGTCTGTCATCGACGAACTCTTGGCTCCCTCCACTGTCGATTCGTGGGGTTCTGGCCTGTGTGTCGATATCCAGCCCGTGGTCAGACAGTGTGGTTTCGAAGGGCGTGTCATCGATTTCGAGCAGTTCAGTCTCGCCGCTACCGTCAGAGCTGACCGTATCTTCTACGAATATGCTCTGATGATGGACCGCGAACGATCTCTCTGTGCAGCTGCTTTTCTTAGGATTCTCTGTAGACATGATATCCTCGTCGGCGGAAAAGACTCCGTTAACGGCGTCACTAGATAGCCGTCACGTTCCCGCCAGTCCGCCCGCGGAAAATAAACCAGAGTAGTTCGCGGAGGGTGGGACCACCCACCGACTCAGACTCTATCTGATGCTCCCAATTTCTAGAACGCGTCGTCAGGAATACTCAACCGGTCAAGTGCCCAGTCTTCAATTTCAGGTCGTGTCATCGGGTGGGGTAGCTCTTGATGTCCCACTGGTCGTGCCAGAAACGATCCATCATCATCGTGTAGATCCTCTCGGTAATAACCGAGCCAATACCGCTCTAACCCTTTGACACCCGGACCATCCATTATCGTTAGCATCCTGTAAGAATCGGCTTCGACATCGGATTTAGGACTGAGAGTGGGATATCTTTGGGCGACATTCACGGATTGCAATACGCCGAGATTCTGCATAAAATAGAGGCGTTTACAACCGTTACAACCCGGTCTCTCGGTAGTTTTAGTCTCTCCGCATCGGCTATCCTAGTTCAAAGTCGACAAGAGATCCCTGTGAGGTTTCTTCAGCAGCGTTTCTGTCTTCCTCTCCGAAGAATCGTGACACGACCCAATCCGTCTCTTCAGCAGTCAATACGGATACTGGTCGTTCCCCTTTGAGCATCCGTCCTGTTCCAGCTGACCACACTTTCTGAGGCTTGAGTTTCAGAGCGTCACCGAGGAGAACGTATCCGATGATGTCGTTGAGTACGAAATTGATTACTGCCATCTTCGCACACAGCGAATCCTTTTCGTATCCAATGAAGACTGCCGCGACCTCGGGAGCAACTGTCCGTAACTGTCGAGCACTGTCCACAATGAGTCGTCCGCTCCCACACCCGGATATGTCACCGATGACCAGAGGATCGTCAAGTGTTGCCTCTCGTAGATCCCCGTCGTCTGGAATAGTCATCGCTGCCATCGCTCGGCTTACCGGTCCTGGTGTGAAGTACTGACCAAAGCGGTCGCTAGTAAGGCCGTAGTGTTCGTACACCCCTCCCAGAATATCCTCCTTTGACTCTTCCAACCCGAGGACTAACCCCCCGAGAGCCTCAGCATGAAGATTGACTAGTCGGTCTACAGCATCCTCATCGAATCCGTCGATCCTGTATCGGCTGAGTGTCTTCTGATAGCTTTCTTCATCACCGCTGAAGCCCGCGAGTGTTAGGTTGACCCAGTCGGAAAACACTCGAAACGGGGTGTCTCCGGTTTCTTGATGAATCGAGTCAAGAGGATCAGTGACCCTCTTTCGGATATCGTCGTCCAGTAATGTAGTCATGTGTGTACAAACGAAAGTCGGCTCAGTTGGTCGTCGGTCGGTGCGTCGCGACTATTTCGGGACTGACGAATCGCCGTTCCCGATGTGGAATATCGATACCCCTGACACTCGGGATGAAGATCGATGACGATTCGAACCCACAGATATTGCTCGCGAGCAATTCGTGTTTGCACATGACCCGCCACGCCTGGTCATGCTTGTACGGGCAGGAGCAGGTCAATCCATCTCCCCAGGGAATGAAGGGATACCGACTGCCGTTAACGAAGCAACCAATCAAGAGTGGTGCAGGCAATTCGATTCCAAAGTCCACGATAGAGGGAGCAGGATCCGAATCCGCATGGGTGAATTCTGACTCACGATAGACGAACTCTTCCGGGAGGTTCTGCTGTCTGGCGTATTTTTTCGGGTCCGTATCCTCACTGACAACGACTGTTCCCTCAAACACATTGTCCTCGGTCAATGCAGCAGTGGCCAGTGATGGCCCTTTGCCGCCACTGATGAGCGTCCCATATGACGACTTCTTGAGTATCTGGTACAGATTCTTACCGGGAATCGATTCTCGGTACCAGTTTACGCGTCGTTCTCTCGCTTTTTCGAGTGCGCTTTCGGTGTCGTCGTGCTCTCTGACCTCCTCTAATTGTGCTGCAAGGTAGACTGGGGCATCCGCTATCACAGCGCTGTCCTCTGGGCATTCGAAGAAGCGTTCTTCTTCTTTCACCCGGTAAAGACAGGACTCCTCAGCTAATTGCAGCCCATTCGGTTTCGCCGGCCCTCGGAGCCAAGGGTCGGTAGACGGATCATCAGCATCGTAGGTCCAATGGTTGTAATCGCTCAGTAGGTGGTCGGACCGAATCCGCTCGCCGTTAATGAAATCGAGACGGATTTGATGCTCTATGGGTTCGATATCTGGCGGATCGACGCCTACCTCGTACCCATACCGCCGGTCGCTACGGGAGAGAGATCCAGCTGGTAACGAGAGCGGTGGCACACGGTCGTCTGCAGATTCGATAGTCGGATTGCTCATGGAGTTCGGACGAAGCGCCCTCACCCCACTGGGGGCCACAAACTAGCGGTGATCTCAGACGTCTAACTGGGGCTAAAAGCCCGCGAGCAAACTCGCGAACTGTTCTAGCCGATCATCAAGCCGTTCGGCCGAGTAGATTACTGACTCCCGCTCGAAATACGGGGCTAGTTCTTCTGCTCTAGCTGGAGGAGACCCAGGGGTACAATCCGTTGCGAGCGTCAGCGAACAGACTGGAGCGATTGAGTCCCGAATCTGAACTTCGACATCGTCGCTGTCACTGGGGAGTCCATCCGTCATTGTGATGATAAGCGGCTCGTCACGCTGTGTTTCCACTAGTTGGTTCCCAAGTGAGATAGCGTCTGCCAGAGGCGTCCCACCGCCACAGGAGGTATCGAGCAACGTTGCCTGGAGGTGCCTGCTGTCGACACTGAACGGCTTGGCAAGACGGGCTTCGTTGTCGATGAAGTCGACGATTGCAACGTTGATTCCCAGCCCTTCGGCTGCGACAGCGAATCGTGCGACGGCTTTCGTGGCGACATCAATTTTTGCGGGTGTCCCTCTCCGCATCGACCCCGACCGATCGAGAATAAGGACCAAGGAGTACTGCTTCTCGTTTCCGAGGGTCCGACTTTTACACACACGAGGGTCTCCGATTGCCAACCGATGTCCTGCCCTGGTGTCGTACGCGCCGGCTGTGAGTCCTCGACGAACACTCTTTCGCCGATCTAACCTGAGATACATATCGAGCGTGTCTCCGACCCGCTCAGCACTTTTCTCTACGTCAGCCCACTCGTTTCTCGGAACGGGAGTTCCACCCACTGGCAAGACATTCAATTCCTCAAGGCTGCCGGGGCCGCCTGCCGAGCCTTCATCTTGTTCTAAGGGAGCGGACGATTTCTCCTGCTCTTCTCCTGTCTCACGTGCGAATTGGTCCGCTAGCGCCTCGAATTCAATTTCGAGGGCCTCTTCATCGATACCATTTCTTGTGGCTTCACCGTGGGCTGCTCGCTTGTCTTGAGAGAGCGCCGTCTCGAAGGTCTCGGTATCTCCTCTCGAGGAGCTATCTTCTTGCTGGCCGTGAGCCGGTCCTGATGGGATTTCAGCGACGCTTGGCAGTTCGGGGGCCATACTATCGACTCCGCCACTCTGCCCCATCTCCGCGTCATCACGGTTGCTCTCAGCGTCAGGTGATGATATCGACCCTTGTAAATCGGGACTGGGAAGATTCGTCGAACCTCCTTCGGCGTCGCCGGCGCTCTCCTCAACCTCCGAATTTGGATTATTTCCAGGGGTTTGTTGGCGGTCTCGCTCGAAAGTATCGAGTGTGAGTTGACTGGCTGTTGACTCCAGCTTGTCGTCACCATCGTCTACCGCATCCTGCCCATGATGACCATCATCGGCCTGCTGTGTCTCCCTTGCACGTTCCGTCGCCTGTGCGATTGCCTGCGCCTTCGTTTGTGGTTCAACAGTTTCGTCCTCAGTCCGGTCACCTGCAGTATCTTGATAACTCGGATCATCCATATTATCCAAATTATCCGAGGGTCGTTCTGGACTTCTTTGGGAGGGGGAACTATTCGATGCCGAAGCAGTTTCTGGCTCAATTCCGCCGCCTCCACCAGACGGATCTAACCTCCCCGGTGTAGTCGAATCAGGCTCAGGTGTAATCAGCGGCTGCTCAAAGATATCCTGTCCAGACGTCTCCGTGGTTTGACGGTCGAGTGTAACGTCGGTGTCGAAATTCTCGTCCTGGTCACCAGCGGGTTCTGTCGTCAGTGAATCTGACAACCCCCCTTCGTTTCGGCTCGAATCTGCATCTCGATCACCATTTTGTGATTCGTGGGTTGCTTCAGCCCCCCTTGCAGCATTGTTGTCTACTTCCGGAGCAGTAGCACCGTCTTCGCTGGAAGTTTGCTTGGGCTCGTCGTCTACTTCGAGCAACGGCTCGATGGCATTGTTCCAGGTGTCGATTACGACCCGTGCTCTGCGGAGTGAAGCGGTCTTATCATGTCCGTGGTCGGTATCCTCTCGACTTGCGCTCCGTATTTTGAGGGCGCTGTCGACCATCTCATCCAGCTGTTTCCGGACGTTAAGAAACGCATCTCTATCGACCTCGGTCAAGAACTCGAGTCGTGTATCCTTCGGGTTGAGCAAGCAGTCGATTGTGCCAGTCTCGAAAATAGTTCTGTCGTAGAGATATCCAGTCACTGCGTCCCAGAAAGAATATTTGAGGCACTTGTCCGCAGGTAACTCCTCTGGCGTCTGTGAGTGGAGACGCCGAGTCAATTCCAGACGGATGCCAGCGTTGTCACTGAAATTGTCGCCGTGAATCGCTTCTGACTCGATTGCCCCATCCTCGATGATATTGATGAGGTCGTGAACCTGTTCGTGGTACTTTGATTCGACGCTAGCCTCGATGAGGTCGCCGATGCCACTAATAGCGGTTTTGAGGATGTGGAGCAGTTCGTGAAATGCGAGTCCGAACTGGTGTGCGTGATCGGCAGTGAGTTGATCGTTGAGTGGGATTCGGTCTAAGTCGGCCTCATTCCCCGTTATCAGCACCAAGTAGTCCGCATCGATATCGGCTAAGAGGGCTTCGGCTTGATTGCGTTCGATTTCGGTCGCATCTGATGAGACAACTGCGTCGACGTCGGCAGGGAGCATGGCTGCGGTCTGCACACCCAGTGAGACTCGGACAGAGATCGATATGTCGGGAGGTAGATGGCCGCAGATAAACTCTCGCAGTCGGTCAGCCCGCTGGGACGACAGGCGAGTAACTTCAGTCACCTGGGGATTGATTTCGTTGACGATACTTCTGGCGGTGAGCTTAGTGGCGGATGGCGGCACGATTGAAAACTCCTGAATGGAACGCCCCTCTGTGAGTTGGGGGACACAAACCAGCCGGTCCTGAAAAATATTATTTTGCGCCAAATTTTACTTTGGTGCGGAATATAGACAGTGTAGTCAGCACGATGCCTCAATTTGTTTCACTCAGAGACTACTGAACTATCTGCTCAGTAGGTGTGCGAAGTGATTTGCACGGCCCAACATGGCAATAGATGTTTCTGTGTATGGGATAAACGGTCAATATGCCCACTACGGCGTGCCCAGAATGTGAATATCCTCTCGCCGCATCGACGGGAACAGAAAACAAAGATGGGGAAGCGTTCCATAATTTCGAGTGTTCAAAGTGTAACCACAAGTGGTCAAAGTCAGTGTGACGAAGCAAGTCTTCACTGGCTTGTATTGACCGCACAGAGTCAGAATGTATCATCTTCTGAGGATTACAACAAAGCCAATAATGCCTATGACAGTAATTAGATACTGAAGCCGGTATTGAGTCGCGTGCGTTCAAGATTCGGTCCCCGAGAAACCTCCCTTCTGGTGTATCGGTGTCTGCTTCTGCACTGAGATTCGGGCGAATTTTTTACACAGGGATACGCGAAAGGCCGAGTAGTCTACCATAATGACAGATCCAGTTAGAAGTAACTATATTCTGGCCGGTATTAAAATGCTGTATGGTCGAACAGGCAGCAGAAATACTTGCAGAGTACATCTATGACCGCATTGGCCACGGTCTTCGGACAGTAGTCATTATCAAGAACGACGATTTCGACATCCACTATCTCAATGACGATCTACAACAAGAATATACAAAAGAAGGATACAGAGAAGTCGTAAACACATTCCGGCTTCAAGATCCATTTCTATCACCCGGACTTGAAGGTAAACCGGTAGGGGAACGACGTGCTCTAGTTGACTACCATGAGAACGCGTGTATAATTCAGTTCCCATATTCAGAATCAGAAATAATTCTCATTAGCATTTCGCGAGACGCCGGTCGAGACTTGGTTGAATTCATTGAATCATGCCGACAGATAATAAAGGATAATACGTAAGAACCAAAAAATGACTTCAAGCCGCTCAATCACCAGTCTCTCTCACTGGTTCACTTGTATTGACCAATGTGGGGGATGCGAATTTGTTTTGGGTAAATTCAGTTATATCGCGTGGATTGTGGTCCGAGATAGCGAGCATGATTCGTCGGCGGTACGGGTTTCGTAGGGCGTCGAACATGCTGTCGAGTGACGCCGAGTCGGTGGTTTGTGACATAGTGGTGGCTCGTAGTGCGGAATGCGGAGTTTGTTAAGGCGTTCCGCGTGACGACCACGCGAAGAGAACAAGGGATAACCCCCTGCACGTCCGGTAGACCCGGTTCAAGCGGCCCCTTCATCGTCGGGACAAACGCACAGTGTGAAACTGTGATTCCGTACAGTAGAATGTCACTCTGGCTATATAAGGATGGTGAAGACCAAGTACTCCTATCCATGCTGGAAGCAGAGAAACAAACGAGACATCCATGGCCTGTACTGACCGGACTCGCGCTCTCTAAATCAGTACTGGTGGGGACACCTGTTATCAGTTCGGCGATGGTAAAAAACCCGCTATGAAATAGCGGTTTGGCGTTGCAAAATACCGAAGTGATTTATATATTGATTCGCTATTATGCAACAGTATGCTCACAGAAGGCGAGATTCGCGCCCTCACTGCCCTCCGCGGTGAGCAGACGGTCTCTGAGCTCGCGGCGAATCTCGATCGAAGTCTCAGCTATACCTCAAAACTCGTCGAACAGCTCGAAACGTCTGGACTCGTCGAGACACGTCGACAAGGAAAGACAAAGCAGATTCGACTATCGGACGCAAAAGCACTCGAATTACTCGCCGCTCTCACGCAGCAGTATTCACACATTGACTGGCCGGAGCTGTTGTCAGGGGCTGCTCTCCGTGTTTGCTACTTTCTCGATACCCCACGGACTGTAACTGATCTCGCACGTCACACCGATGTCCACAGGAGTAGCGTCCACCGTGCGCTTTCCCCGCTTCAGCATCGGGGAATCGTCTACCAAACCGACAATGGGACGTACGCACTGAATGACGGCTTCGAACAGTTGAGTGCATTCGCTCGTGAGCTTGCCCATCACGGTCACCGCCAGACTGTCGAACAACAGGCCAACACGTACACCATTCTGTGGGAAGCCCTCGACGAGTTCCTTGTCCAGACGACGACTGAGATTACCGAAGAACACTTCATTCCGACAGGGCCGGACCAATTCCAGCGATATGACCTGCCGCTGTTGGCCCGTGACCGCCGATACTACCTCTATTCGAAGACGATGAGTGAACTCTCACCGGAGATATTGTGCTGCCATATGCTCGTGATTGATTCGGGTGCACGGGCTCAGTCATATTGCCTACTCTTGCTCAGTCACGCCAGTATCGACAGGGACGAACTCCGAGCTCAGGCCACCAAGTACGGCGTCGACGACGTCGTCGACGATCTTTGCACATACCTCGACACCAGCGGAGACCAGCGGACGTCTCGACTTCCCGAGTGGGAGGACTTCCAGGAACTAGCTGAAAAGTACGAGGTGACGCCATGAGTGCGCGATTTGATAGCAGTACGTAACACAGACAGAAGATGGGCAAGTAAGTATGACGACGGATAGTGGCTACCTCCCTTCCCGCCGTAGGCAGATTCACAAAATATCGTTCAGCGTCTCGTGAGCATCTTCCGGGTACTGATTGGGTTCTGCCACAGCCCAGAGTTCATTCTTTGTAGCGGCTTTCGGGGATGCTCCGTCTTCGATGTGCTCACAGAGGATTGTGAGATTCCGTGTGCTGAGAGTCGGCCAGTTCTCGTTTTCGCGGGTCTTGTGAGCAAACCGGACGATTCGCTTCAGGGTCGTACGGTCCACAACTTCGGTGTCACCGTTGACCTGCGGATACAATGTCTCGACTTCCTCGTCGATATCTTGGATGTACGGTTGCTCGAACGACCGAAAGCGCCCTCTCGTCGCCGAGTTCATCGGTTCCGAGTCTCTGTATTCTCTGGTTGGCGGATTCATCGTGATGATGAGTCGCGCCGAGGGGTGTGGTTCGACAAGTTCGCCGTGGCTCTTGACCAGGAGTGTCCCCTCGTTCAGGAGTCGGTGCAGCGCAATCGCTGCCCCGGCTTGCATGACAGGGAACTCGTTGATGACGATTGTATCGCCGTTGATCAGCCCCTGTTTCACGGCGCCGTTGCGTGGGATGATCACGTCGCCGTCGGGAACAAGTGGCCCAAAGAGGTCCTCGGGCTCCGTCGCCCGGTCGACGTCGATGGACTGATAGCCACGATTTGTCTTGTGGCAGAGGTACTTGATAAGATAGTTCTTCCCCGACCCTCGCGGGCCTACCACTCGGATAGGAACGAGCCCTCGTGCGAGTTTCTTCGCAATGAGTTCGTCAAGTGGGAGCTGAAGACGCGGATCGATGGGGACAGCGGGAGGGATAACTGCTCCATCCTCGCCAACAGGCAGGGCATCGTAGCTGGCATCGGGATGAGTCTCTGCTTTGGGAACACCTGGGTAGTCCGGATTATCGAGGATGTGCAATCCAGTCGGAACTGGCTTAGTCGTGTTGCGACCGACATCAGATACGTACATCCCGCGTTCATCGCCAGCATCCCATCCTTTAGAGAGGTAGCGCGGCTCACCGACTGTCTCTGTAATGTTGGTTAAATCAGTAACGCGGGCCTCACCCACGCCACTTGCTGGATTGCTTCGCTGAGCATAGTACGACGCCGCTCGCTCGGCCAGCGTATGACCAACGGGAACGTGTTGCTTAGCTTCCGCAACAATAGCCTCAGCTCGGCTCTCAGTGAGGGTACTAGTCAAGTGTGTGAGGTCGTCGATGTCTGCCTCCGAGAGGGCCCCCAAGTCAGTGTAGCCGGCTTCCTGGAGTGCATCGTTGATTGAATCAGTTACGACACCGATTATACGGAAGTCAACAGTGTCGTCTGGTGGACCCTGACCAAATGCGGCGGTAATCACCTCCGGTTCCTCTCCCTGGGGAACGACGTTGTCGATAGTTGCGCTACCGCCACTCGAGCGTGTGAGTGTGTATATTCCGCTCTTCTCTCCTTCGTCGATGAGGTCTGCTGCTTGCTGGTCGCTCAAGTCAGTGAAATCCGAGACTCTGAGCGTGACCCGTTCGACAGGTACACTCCCTCCTTCGGCTCGCAGGAGTCGGTGGACTAAGTGGGAGAGAACCCGCTGTCCCTCCGGAGACCCATCGCTACTCGTCTGTGTCGTGGATGAATTGATAGACATGCTTCTATGTGTGGAGGCATGTTCTGCACTCCTCATCCAGCAGGGAGAGATAAATTCAGCTCTGAACCGGTGGGTCGCTAAGCTATTTCTGTCGAAATCCTATTATCCGGTGGTAAATGGGACGAAACGACCGCTTGGTACGAATGCGTATTCAACAGAAAGTATTCATGCTGATTACTATATGCTCAAGTCATGCGAGACCGCTGGCTGAAGGCGTTCTGTGCTTTCACAGCGATATTATTCGTAACTGGATGTATGGGGACTCCCGCTTCGGAACAACCGGCCTCAGATCATCCAGTGTATCTCGAAAACTATGGCAATGAGAGCGCATCGTTCGACATTACTGTTGTACGAAATGCGACGGGGGAGACCGTTCACAATCAGAGTTATGTACTTGACCCCGACGAAGACCGAGAGGTATACAACACCGATAGAGCGTCTCCTGAAGGTATCGAGACGTTTCAGATCTATTGGACTGCGCGTAATGAAACCGGGCAGGTAACTATCAAGACGAATCAGTGTTATGGAGGCGCATATGTGATGATTCAGGAAGACGGTACTCCCTCATCGACGTACACGATTTGCTGAGCAATCTCCCTATCTTAACCGATACGTGCGCCCCCTAAGTCTTGCACGGCTTTTCTAATAGACTTCTGAGAAGTAGCCGTTGGGCGCGGTAAGTGTGTGACCTGTTTCTGGTTCGACGTGGCTGAAACAGTTCGAAAAAGAGGAGGTTCGTCATCTGCCTCACTTTTCGCGCTTAACTAAACACCGCCCTCCAGAGGGGTCGTGTTTAGTTTGGAGCATTGTGCCAGCGAGCGAAACTCTGGAGCCAATTTTCAGCTGTACTTGGTTCGACGTGGCTGAAACAGTTTGAGAAAGAAGAGGTTCGTCGTTTTACTTCTCGAAAGATACGTTCGACAGCGTTCCGATTTCCGTGGCGTTCTGTCTGAAATCGGAGGCCTGCTCGTTGAAGGGCAGCTCGGAGGTGTTTCGCACCATCTACGAGAAATACGGCGGTTTCGACATCATGTTTTTGCTGCAGTTCTTTGAGAAATATTTCGGTGAGAGCGGTTGTAGTGGTCGAAAATAGCCGTAGATGGAGAATTTCGTTTGTTGCCGGATTCGCGGCGGCGTACAGCCAGAACTGTTGATCGTTGATTCGAATCACCGTTTCGTCGACTGCAATCTGATTCGGTGATTTGCCGCTGATTGGCTGTAAATCGGCTTTTTGCACCCAATCGTGGACGGCTTTTCTGGAACGATTGACACCCAAATTATCAAGAACAGAGATAGTATTCGATAGTGATAGACCAGCCACGTGCATCTGAATACCGAGCTTCATCGCTCGCTCGGGTGTCCGCTCGCGTTCCACAAAATCCAAATCTATCCAGTCGCTACTACCGCTGAGGCGGACGATTTCTGGCATAGAGCACCAAGAAATTCGCCCGCCTCACTTTTCACGCTTAACTAAACACCGCCCTCGTACGGTGTTCCTGACAGGTGCCGGGTAAGTCACCAGGTTGACTGATATTTGAGTTCACTGTATCGAACGATTCACCGTATCGGCCCTTTGGCCACGAAGGATCTCAACAGAGCCGCTGAATTGCAATTCCAAACTCCTTTGACTACTGGTCAAACGGATTATCCGGCGTGGTGAGACGAGTGATATCAGGTACACTGTCGAATCCGTCATCGAAGCTGTAGAGATACTCAATGTCCTCACGCTGCATCGCTGCCACGATAACAGCGTCAGTTAACGAGAGCGATTCGTACTGACGGAACACCGAACGGCCGGCGTCAAAGTCAGATTTTGGTGTCTGTTTGAGTGAGAATCCGCTACTTTCGATGAGTGCATCCAGCGTCTTAGTAGCGACATCATGCCCACCCCGGGCTTGCAGATAATTGATGACCTCTTCGAGGACATCACTAAGGACATATGCTGTTGGGAGTTGGCCCTGATCGATAGCTTCGGAGATAGCGGCACCTCGCTCGTGGTTCTGGTCGCGAGACAGTCGGGCGGCAATGAGAATATTCGCGTCAACCACGACTGCGGCCATCAATAGTCTCCAGCGATGAGATCGTGGTCCTCGGCGGCGTCAGTTGCTTCACCCACATCAACTGGCTCTAGCTCTGAAAATGCCCCGTACTGTTGCTTCACGAGTTTAACAGAGAGTGTCCCATCCTCGTCGACGTGCCAACGGAGTTTATCGCCTGCCTCAACACCTGCTTCTCGGCGTACCGCTGCTGGAACCGTGACCGAGTAGCTCTCGTTCACCGTAGTTTCGTCTTCGACTTCCTGAGACATGGTTAGAGATTACAGTTGCTCGCAAAAATAATTTGCCTCCAAATTTGGGAGGCGTCCCGGGGGTACGGCGTAATTTGACGCCGTTCACTCGTAATTTCTATCGTCAACTTCGGCTTCCACCTCTTCGATATCAGGACTCTGTTCTCGATCCGGTTCGACATCGAGGAGCACGTCACGCAGCTCCTGTAGAATGGTCTCCGCTTCCAGAACGGGTATATCCTGCTCGCGTGCCATAATTCGGGCGTTCATCTGACCCTGAACGTAGTTACGAGCGTACTCGAGTGCGCCTGCAAGCCCGCCTGTGCCGTGACGGTCTATAAACAATCGAAGATTCTCATTCGTTCCACTGCGAGCTAGAGCAACGAACAGCGCCGGCGTAATCTCATAGGTTTCATCTCCGGCTTGGACGTTGAGATCGATGTCTCGGGCCTGATATCGGTGTGGCTGAGTCTCAGTAACGCGCTCAAGGATGCCACTCTCAACCAGGTGCTTCACGTCCTCATAGACAGTGGTGGTCGAACTATCAAGATCTTCAGAGAGCTCCTCGACAGTCGGGGTATCGAGTGTAAGCACTTGAGCGTAGATTTGGGCATACCGCTTATTCACCACGACATCAGATACTGCGAGCATCAAATCGAGGGGATGGGAGTGTCGAGTAGGACTCTCAGACATATATTATATTTTCCGCGGAATCTATAAAATAGTATCATCGTGCTGCTGCAGAGTCAGTCATCCCAAGTGGTCCAATTGCCTCTGAACACCGTGTTGGACACGCTGGGCCTGTTTGTTCGAGAGATCCACTTCCGAGTCGACGGAGATTCCAGGAATGTCGATGAGATCTTCTAACGAATCAGATAGAGTCTGCTGGTCGCCGGGAAGCACTCGGTCAGTTGAATCGGTAGTTTGCTTGTCGTGCTCCTGCATGGCCAGTTGAATCATCATCGACGGCGTCCGGTAGAGCTCGCCGGCTACTTCGATATACTCTTGATAGGAATTCGAAGCCATCGACCCATTGTACTCTTCAAGAAGCGCAATGAGCAACGACAACTGGATATTGAACACGGTTGGGCGAGTTGTCGGACGGGCAATTGTCTGTGCTCGATTCGCCGCCCGTTCGGCGTACTTCTTCGCGATCCCCCAGTACGTGTAACACTCCTGCAGACTGAACGGGAGTTCTTCGAAGTCATACGCGATTGCCCGCGACCGCTGAATTGCCGTTTCGACTGTGACCATCCGGGTATCGATGTCGTCGTAGATCGACCGCCACCACTCGTTGATAGGAGTCCGATTGTTTGCCCGTTCGTGAGCCGCATCAGTGGCCTTTCCGTAGTGGCGGCGGGTGTATCGCTTTCCTGTGTCGGGAAGGACAGTTCCAGAAGCCGGGAAGAATAGAACAGGCCGTGCCCAGAGTGTCTGTGTCCCCCGGAAATCGTAGCCAGTTTGAAAGCCTCCATACACCACTGTTTCCGGAGCTTCGTCTTCGGAGGTGGCAGCTTTGAGACCATCGTCATCCAGTTCTTCCAGATCTTCCTCACCGGCAGAGACGACACGGCGAAGACTTGGACAGACGACGACCATCTTCAACAGTCCACCCCAATCCCGGTAGGAAGCCCATCCGAATACGTCATCTTCTCCCCGTTGCTGGAGGGCGCTGATGATTGGGAGATACGCATCTTGCGGATTGATGATGGTGTATGAGTCGCTGGCGATTTGCCACCGAAATTTGACATCGTAGCCAAGAGCGTGTAACGCTTTTCGTCGCTCGTCGACGATGTCCTGGTGGTCCTGTACGTCCACCACAGGTTCAGCAGCCGACCGTTGTGCTATCGTCTCCAGAGCTGAGCCAGTGCCTCGTTCCAGAGCCTCGATATCCAGCCCCTCGACGGAGCGTATAGCGTCGATATCAACGTCTCCGGAAGTCCCGATAAACTCGTTTGTCGCCCACAGTTCACCAGAAGACGCTGCTGGGAGTGCCTTTACGACATCTTTGAACGTCTGTGGAGTACTCGACCGACACCACATGTTACTCTCGAGTTCATTTGGATAGTCCTGAGAATCGTGTTCAGTGAGACCAGCGAACCGAAGGACAGATTCCTGTTTCAGAAGATCGGCTATCGGTACAGTTGGCGAGTCGTTCTTCTGTGAAGTTGGTTCAGCCGATCCATCGGCGCTCTGTTCACTGGGTGTCACTGCGCTCTGCTGGTCAGAGTGCGAGGGTGAGTTTGCTGACATTGTACTGTTGTATTGTATAAAAGAGAAAGGGAGAGCCGCAAATGGAGCAGACAGCGGAGTGGGAGTGTAATAAGCCTGACTGAGACTTCCCCGGTGTTGACTTAGAGAGAGCGCCAAAGGACTCAGGAGACACTCCAGTCAGGCATCAACCCCACGCCGCCTTGGGGGAAACAAATTGGCAGGTAATGGAAGCGGCCATTGTGCCAATTGAAATGTCAGTATCTGGAAGGTCAGCAGACGACACACACACCTGATTTTGAGTAAGGAATGTAGATTCAGTGGGATAGGGGGTCAGATACTGGTGTCTAGGGAGGTTTTCTTACTCCAAACTAGGTGTGTCTCTCTAGTCTAGCTATTCTAGTAAGTAGTAGTGTAGTAGGTTCAGAAGGTGTAAACCAACAAGCACAGCTCTAACTGCGGTTCTTTCCGACCTCACCTCTCTTCTATTTCTTACTCCAAATTTGGTGTGTGTCTCTGCAACCCCTTACTCAAAATCTGGTGTGTCTCGACTGAGTTTTTCGTAAGACGGGAATCTATATATCAAGACTCTCAGGGCCTATATCCAGATTATTACTCCTAACTCGGTCCCCAAATCTTTATTGCGGTTACAACTGTTTGATTCTGACAATGGATAGCGAAGATGGGTCAGACACTATCCACAGTGTCTTTGAGAATATCGACGAGGGTGGTGGGGGAATCTTTGAACAACGGGAGATACTCCAAATCGACTATGTCCCCAGTGAGAAGCGCATCGTCGGTCGCGATGAACAAATTGAGAAGGTGGCAGAAGAGATCGGGCCAATAGTCGTTGGTCAGCCGCCGAATTCGATCATCATCTACGGGAAAACGGGCTGTGGAAAGTCCCTCGTCGCAAAGCACGTCTCAAAAATCGCTAAAGAAGAAGCGGAGAATCGCGGTGTGAGGCTTGCAACGGGATACGTCAATTGCCAGCAGGCAAAGGGCAACTCCGACGCCCTGAGCAAGTACGGTCGGGCAATCAACCCACCAGAGAGCAGTATGACGTTCCCAGCCCGAGGGATTTCCGAGAATGAGTATTTCGAGCGAGTCTGGTCGGTGCTGAATGATTTTTACGACGCTGCGATCATCATCCTCGATGAAGTTGACAAACTCAATAACGACGACCTGTTGATGGCGCTTTCTCGGGCAGGAGAGGACGGGAGTGTGGATGTTCCGATTGGCGTGATTGCAGTGTCGAACAAAATTAACTACCGGGAGAAGATGAGCGAGCGGACAAAGAGCTCGTTCGGGCACAACGAATTCATCTTTGAGCCCTACGACGCCAGTCAAATCCGGGAAATTCTCCAGAATCGGACTGATGCCTTTGCTGATGGAGTTCTCGACGACGGGGTGATTCCTCGTGCGGCTGCTCTGAGCGCGAAAGAACACGGAGATGCTCGAAAGGCCATGCGACTCCTTCGGTATGCTGGTGACCAAGCGAATAAGGAAAACGCCGACCGGGTGAAGGAATCTCACCTCTCTGATGCACGGGCTTCGGCAGAAGTTGACCGTCTACTCGAACTCATATCGGGGTTGCCTCCTCACAGCAAACATGTCTTGATCGCGCTGGCGAATCTCACGAAAAACCAGCCTGAGCGGGAGTGGTTCCGGACGATGAAGATACGCGAGACGTATCTCGACGTGTGTGAGCAGAGTGGTGCCGATCCGCTATCAGCCGAACGAACACGGCAATTGCTCAACGAACTCTGTTTCCTAGAAATTGCGGGCAGCCGACGGGGGACTGGTGAAGGAAAAGGACATTACAGCCAATACACCCTCCTGTGGGATGCAGATATCGTCCTCTCTCTGGATGCCTGATTCCTCAACTCTGCTCCTTTTGTCTGCTTTTCTCTTCTCTGACCTGCATAATTTGAAAGACAGTATCGACGGCGAGCCGGTCACGATGACTGCGTGTACTACGACACAGAGGCTTTGTTGAAACCCTCAGTAGGTGATAGATTCTGGCTCTGCGCGGTCAATACAGAAAGGAAACGTCCCGCTCAGTACAGAGAATCGATAAAATGACAAATGATGGTGTCAGGAGAAAATACTTACCGCACGCTGTGTTTTAAAACTCATATAATTATAAAAGAGTGAGTTTGCTTTCGTGTATTATTGGGATTTTGCTCATTCTTGTTCCAGTGTTATATCAAGATTTTCTGATGGATATTGGTGTCGCACCAGTGCTTGATCCGATAAGAGCGGTTGGCTTGGGTATTGGCTATCCAATCGGTGTTGGTAGTGCTGCGGTGACTATTGGTATTGCAGTCGCTTGTCACAGGCATATTAATCAACCAGCGACAACTATTTTCCTTGTAAGCGGGGTCACAGGGTCTCTTCTTGGGATTACTGCAATTTTAATCCTATATCCTCTCATGTCCGTTGTCGGTGCCATTCAAATTGGGCTTGCCGGAGCCGCGCCAGGATTCGCATCTGTTCGCGGCGCTGCAACTGAGCAAATTCACCGCAATCTCAGCATGGCACTGGTCATTTGTTTGCTGTCTCCGTTCGCTGTTCGACAGATTTTCCGGGGGGCAACTTACGGTGGTTTGGGTGGATTTATTAGCTATGTGATTGTTATAGCTATTATCGTGTACACTGCTATTCTTTCCTATCCGTTCTTCCAACTTGGACGAAGCGCTCAATAAGCAGTTCTACTGACTGACTGTATCACACGAGAACCCATCTAAAGGATTGGATTTCAACAGAGCCGCCACAGGTAACCTCCAGATCGGGAAAACAGAGATAGTTTAACCAACAGTGGCATAGAGTAGCGCCTCGTGTTGGTTAATCCGCGAGAGAGCTGCACTCACCGATTTCCGCGTGAACCACCGAATATGCGGCTACCTATCGCATCCGTTGCAACAGTCATGTGAAAGCAGGCGTTCTGGTAGACCACAGCAACCACAGATCGGACACTCAGTTAACGATGCCGGCGGCAGAGAATCGCATTCTCGAATGGCCGCCTGGAGATGCACGATTACATCTGGAGATTCCGCCCGCGTCAATGCCTGTACGAGATGCATTCGGAGCCGCTCTCTGGCCGTCATCAGGTCTCGATACGTGGAGCCACCATCGCTGCGACACTACACTCGCCGTCTGCAATTTCGTAGTCTACCAGCATCGGGAATTGGTCTCCGAATGTGAGAGTGACATCCTCAGTCTTGGGAAGCTTTTTGGAGATGTTCTTGATGTAGTCAAGACTGAATAGTGCTCGTCCGTCAGCGGCGTCTAGACTCTCGTATTCGTCAGCAATGAGTCTGAGCGAGACGTCATCGGTATCACCTTCAGCCTCGATGAACACTGTTTCGTCAGCTTCTACGCAGCGGAATCCAATGTGATCGGAGACCATGTCAGCAGCCTTCACCGCTCGCGATATCTGACTCCCCTCAACGGTAAGGTTGATTGGGAGTTCCATCTCTGGAATCTCGGGTTCTTGCCGTATACTATCGGGGTCGATACACGCCATCGTGAACTCGACACCGTCGATGACGATGAGAAGCTTGTACGTGGAAGTGTCGAACGAAACCTGGACGAGATCATCTTTCTTTGCGAGTTTTAGAACGGACTCGAATCGCTCCAGATTGACTCCCAGCAAGCCGTCACTGGACTCGTAGGATTCGAATGCAGCAGCCGACAGTTCTAGATCGTACATCGCGACGTTCGCTGGGTCAACCGCTCTGCTAGTAATGCCGTCCGGTCCAACAGTCAGTTTCGCCTCGTCAACGAGGACTCGCAGCGTTGAGACAAAATTCTTGAGTTCGCCACCCAAGATCGCAGCCTGAAAGCGCTCTGGAGGGCCCGTGAGTACGCTTTCCTCCTCAGTCTCGTCTTTGGCATCAGCTTCGTCGGAAGCCTCCGCTATCGACTCCTCACTGGTGTCTTGCTCGTCGGTCAGGTCGGCTGCTGGCTCACCGTCGATGTCAGCCTCACCATCGACGCCTTCGTTTCTTGTTGCGTCAGTATCGTCTTCTTCAACCGTACCTTCCGGGGCGGCTTCGATTTCCAGATTGTCGATATCGTCTTCGGGCTGTGCGTCTGCTGTGGATTCAGTGTTCGTGCTCATAATCGATTAGTTGCTCTGCGATAGATTCGCAGTGGCGGGAAAATCCAAGGAATGCAGTGGCTCCTTGGTAGCACACTTGCAGGCTTATCTCCCCTCACCGCATCGGGGGTGACAAATCAGCATTGGAGATGTTCTTTTCCAATCGTCCTACGCTACCGCTTGGCTGATTACCGCCGGGTGTGTTAGGTAAGGGTCGTATCGGCGTTGTCGCACAATTTACCCTCCTTTTCGAGCTCCTGAAGCTTCCGCCAGATCGTTCGAATGGTGAGTGCGGAAGTGAAGCCAGCTTCAGCAATGGCCTTTTGAGATGCGCGTTTTCCATCAGTCTCAGCCTGCTGAACGTGATATAATGCGGCGGCTGCAACCCCAGACGGCGGTCGTCCATTCGAAAGTCTGCCGACCGCAGGACAAAGAAGCAGCTCTCGGGCACGTTGTTCAATGTAATTGCCCGCTCCGATTGTCGACGCAATACGTGGGAGGAAATCTTGCGGAAGGGGTGGTGGGATTGCCAATTCCAATTCCCGATTCAGCTGCGTATAGGCGTTATTGATCGCATCACTGTCGACACGGGCGACGTCGGCCACCTCAGTTCTATGCCGGGGTAGCTGTTCCAGTCGGCAGGCCGCGAAGACACTACCACTGGCAATCGCCTCGATGGAGCGACCCTTGAGCAAGTTCGCACCCCACGCTTTCCGATAGATATCCACGGCTTCGTCGAATATCGTGTCTGAGAGGTCCAGAACGCTAATGAGCCGAGCAATCTCGCTAAGCCCATCCCGCAGCGATTTATCCCGTTTTGAGGGGACTTTCGACTGAGCATCCCAGCGACGGAGGCGCGAAAACAGCCGTTGAGTATTCGAATCGAGCGGGTTTCCGGCGCCGTCCCGGTAGTAGCCGATATCGGTCGAGAGGCCTCGGTCGTGGAGCCGAGGAGTGCTTGGAGAGCCAGTCCGTTCGGGCTCACGTCCACTCTCGGTGTAGTTCCACCTCCGGCGACGATCAAGGTCGTCACGGTGGACAACGAGGCCACATCCCTCGCAGTACGTTTCGTTTTGTTGAACGACCAAGTCGTCGCTCTCACACTCAGGACAGCAGCGCTCCGATGGTGTCTGGCGCGAAGATGTTTCTTCCGTAGAGTGTTTTGCGCGGTCTTGGTTCTGTTGTCGACGACCAGTTGCGGGTGAAGATTCTGTGGACATTAAATACGGGACAACAGTTCGTCGGCCCCTATCCCACAGGGGCGCACAAATCAGCGTGAAGCGCTATCTGGCTAAATGAGAGTGGTAGTCACTGATCAGTATCGAGACGTCGAAGCTGATCGCGAAGGAAGGCAGCTACTGCATCAATATCCTGTGTTGGTACTGATGCTTGCTCGAAGACCCCTTTAAACGCATCTTCGAAATCTGGAGAGGTGAGGCGCTCAAGAACGATTTCGATGCGTGCTGCGAGTTTTTCTGGCTCTCCACGGTGAAGATGTCGACCGATTCGTTCAAAATCAGCATCGGCAGCGAGAACAACCAGATCGCGTGTGTCTGCTTTTCGACCACTGTGAAGTTTCAGAGAAAACAGTAACTCTTGTTCCGGAATCCGAGCTGTAATCGGACGAGCAGTGCGCAGTTCTTTCTCTATAGAATGCTCTGCCAGGTGTCGATAAGACCACTCAGCCTCTGTTTGTCGACAGCCCAAAGCATCAACCATCGCATCGAACTGGACTGGATTCCCAACATCTTTTGTGAACCGGACAGTCCGCCCCTCATACAGGTCGTTTCGCTTCACATCGGCGGTGACCTCGTAGTTACGTTCAGTCAGAAGATCGGTATACGCCTCTAGTGCTTGGGCCGGTATGACAACGTCGACATCGGTCGTGAAACGCTGATTAAAGGCTGCAATTGCCCATCCTCCGACTAGAACATATGGGAGTTCAGCCCCAATTACAGCCTCAAGTGTGTCTAACAGCTCCGCTTCACGTTCACCCAGACTCATGATTTCAACCGTGGATCCTCGTGACTAGCGTCGAGATCCCGATCGTATTCTGTAGCGATCATCTCCAAAGCCGGTTCGTAGTTCACACGGTTCTCCATCATATGAGAAATCGTCTCGTCGAGTGAAATAACAGGGTTGCCCTCCACCCACTCAGGTTCGAGCTCGTCAGCAGTGGGAAAGAGGACGTACGAGACCGGCGAATCAAGCACACTTTCATCTAATCGCTCTTCAACTGAGTTGGGGATACCGAACTCATCAAAGAAGGCGATCCACCGCTCGACATCCTGGTCACGAACTTTGAGAAAAATCGGATAATCGTCGTGACCCCGAGCTATCTGATATCCCCCATGAGTCCAGACATAGACGCTATCAATTTTCGTGTAGGCGAACGACATTTCGGCAAAGTGGGGGATAACGTATCCATCGTCTATTGAGGGAGAAACCGACTGCGAGATTGCCGCCATGAGATCGAAATAGCGATCTCTAATAGCGTAGTTCTCGACATAGACACCGCCGTCCCGACGAATGAAGTCCGCGTCGTCTAATCGTTCAATCCAGTCATAGACCCAGGAGTATGAGGCGTCAATCTTCTGGGCGATCCGTCGGATAGAATCCCCCGGACGAATCGCCAACATGATTTTAGCCGCCGTCTCGTCGTTATACTCCATCATCACTAGTTATCGTTATTACAGCTAACAGTATTAGTGTTGCCCCGTGAAAATCACTAAGAGTTATCGGTATAACGATAGCGTTTTCTCAACCATTGACCGGTCTCAGAGACTCAGGGAGATCAGGATCGTACTCATCGTGGAACGCATCGACTACAGATTGCTGCCACTCAATATATCCAGGTTCACAGGGGGTTCTCGTTCCCAGCCCTCGGAGCCGTGCGTAGTCAAGGAGATCGATGCATTCGACCGAAGAAACAGCTCCGCCTGCCCCCGGTGAAACACCAGAAGCACTGTCGAGCGGTGTCTCACGCCAGGCATCGAAGCAACCATCGGTAGATGCGCTGACGACGCACCCATCAGTCGCTCCTGCAAAAAGTTCCGTCGTCACTCGGGCCAAATTGCGATAGTGTCCAAATGGGATGAGGAGAGAATTGCTGTGGTGATTGACAGCGGGCTGGCCTCGGGTGTGAGTTGAATCGCCGTCAACGAGCCACTGTTCGCTGTCATTGATCCAGCCTCCATCTTTGAGATAGTCAAGGACAGCTTCGAGATGTTCGTTCGAATGGTACGTGATGTAGCCGGAGATAGAAGCGTAAAAGCTCATGATAGTGTTTGGAAGCGGTGATGAGTGAGTTTAGGACACGTGATGCTGACAGGCGGGAATAACAATCCCAGAGTGAGAGACTCACCGGCTCTCTTCTCTTCACTGGGAGGGAAGAAACCGGGTGTTTTGAACGGTCTAGTAAGGGAGTTGCGTAAACTGCAAGTCAAAATCGTATTTATATGATTCTGGGTTTTTGTTTACGATTTTGAATCAGTTGTCCTCTCGCCATCGATTAGCACACTTACAGCAGGTCAGCATTCTCGTTGGAGGTTCGTCAATAGAACGCAGCTGGACGAGGCGATAGTGTGCCCGGTCGTGAGTACACTCCGGACACGTCGCACTTGTCGACGGAAGGATGATATCCGGCTCTGAGATAGCTGTCGTTTCGACATCTTCCTGCCGTTCTGCGACACCCACGAGTTCGCTGGCTGCTGTCGACGCTGGCGCGGATTCACTCACGGACTGCAATGCAGTTCCGAACAACGCTTCATCACGAATGAGCGCCCAGAATCGGCGTTTCCCCGGAGGGATCGGAGCCTTGTGTATGGTCTGACCGCCATCGGGAACGACCACCTGTTCGGCATCGGTCTCAGCAGTATCATCGGACTCCCATCCAGCTGATGCAGGCTCAGCATCCGGTGCTGACGTATTCGCGACCACTTCTTGGATAGCAGCGTTGACTGCTTGACTGGAGGCATCATCGTCGACGTCGACGGTGACGACGTTATCCTGAGTCCGCCACCACTCGGGGAGTGGAATCGCGCCACCTTCTTCGTAGATTTCCGTCGCCTTCAGCCACTCACCTGCGTCGACGCCGTTGCCCTCCGACTCATCAAGCCGGTCGGGTGGTGTATGGACAGGACGAGAAACCTTCTCGACACCAGGCGCACCCATAGCCGGGATCGTCTTCGCCGAATGCACTTGATGGGGTTGTTCGATTCCGCGCTTGATGTTGCGCTCTTTGACCGCCTCCCAGTCGACGTCAGCGATATCGCCCCGCGGCGCCGGCCCATCCCCCCGGTCGATGATAGTAATGAGCGTCTCAGAATCCGCCGCTAGCGTCGCTTGGTCGTTGTACTTTCCGACCTTTCCGGCGACGATTCGGACGAGGTCGCCTTCGTGGAGGATGACATCCTGCCCTGAGCGGGTCCAGATAGTGAACTTGATTGTCCCCGTGTCGTCTTTGATGATGCCGACCTGCTGTTGGGACGACGATTTTGGCTGCCAGAGTGTCGTGACCTCGCCCTGGATGTCGGCCTCAACGTTGTACTTCGATGGGATTACAGGGACCGTCGCGATGGGCTGAATAACGCCTGCCTCCTGGAAGCACTCATCCTGAAGGTTCGACATCGCTGTGTAGAGTGACTGCCCACCGAGAACCTTGCCCGCAAGGCGGTGTTCAAGGGCCTCAAGTGTTGGGCCAGTGAGCAACCGATCAGACAGTTTCGCGGCCGTCTCGCGAACGGTAGCTGCCGTCCCGCCGTCGAGGCGTTCAAACGGATCGTAGCGAGTGAGTCCAGCGCCGAGCACGCGGTCCAGGTAGTCCTCCCGACGATTGCGCTGCTCATCGAGGAGTTCATCCCGTCGACGAGCCTCTCGGTCGATACCGATTACAGCTGCAGCTAAGGCTTTCTCACGCTGGCGTTTGCGTTCGGATCGAAGCCCATGCAGGCGCTCTTGCGCTTCCAGTGGGAGGCCAGTGAGATCCTCGTCGGCCAGATCTATCGGGTCGATATCCGTAGCGACGCTCGTTCGGAGGCTAGCGTTCACCCAGTGGGCGTCGAGTTCTACCTGACCGGTGCCTTCGATTGGCTCCCCGAATTCATCGTATTCGGGCTCGGAACGAGCGGCGAGCAACAGTTCGCCGGCGTTCTCCAAGCGAGTCCCCAAGCAGTCACTCTGCAGATGCGGGCTCGCATAGAGGCCGCGCATATCTAATTCGTCGAAGCGGCTACCCTGTTCGATCTCTGCGTTCGTCAGTCGGTTCTGTCCACGCTGTCTGTAGTTGGCTCTCATTGCTTGGAACACCACGTGAGGATGAAGGCCACGATGTCACTATCGCCTCCTCTCGAACTCCCTCAGCCCCCTTTGGGGGCAAATACTGGCGGACAGGTTGGCTGTGAAGAGGACGGCTAGCTGAGTGAGTACTGTTCGCCTGTCAACTAGTCGTGACGGCAAAATCATACTCGCAATAATCAAACTCCAGAGTATGATACTTTAGAGTATCATTCTTGACTCGGGAACATCTCGACGATGGAATAGTGCATTTACACATCTGCTTGCCTCTGGAGCCGTGATACGCCGTCCGGATCAAAACCACCTACACCGCTATGGTTATATCCACGCTCAGCGTACAGAGAATTGGACCTTGAACGGTCCCACATGATCTAGGAAGGCGAACCTCGCCTTTCCTTTCGATACTTCTGAGCCGCTGCTGAGATGCGAGATTGGCCTATAGCTACAGTCACTATTGCCCCGCCCAGAAGCCGAAGCCAGACTCCACAGCCAATGTGTGGATTTTGTGTGGCTATCCTTCAAGAATCGCCAGATGGCTCTCTAATCATCAGCTACAGTTATACTCAGTTCAAGCGTTGTAGAGACCGGAAAGCATCGGCTTGCTTTCTTAGATCATGTGCAGCGACAGCAACAGCGATCGCTCCAACGAGGACGATCACAAGAAGAGCGGTAGTACCGACACCCACCATGGCGACGTTCCCCAGTCCCCGTATGTCCGACGCTACATGGGCCTCGATGCGGTCGAGGCTCGCAGTGACGACATTCCTTCAGACTGGGACGTGGCTGGGCAAGAAAGCGCAACGCTCTCCGAGAGCGACTGCTACGGATGGTTCGATGGGCAACCCATGGTACCCTCTCGTAGCGACGAACGGAGGGCAGAGATCAACGTGATTGGCAGCGCACCCGATGCACTGTCCGAACCTGACTCTGTTCCGCCGAGCAGTGCGCTCATCCTGAAAGGCGCAGACAAACTCACCGATCCGACTGGCGACCAGTTAGTTGGTGTGTCCTCTGGCCTCGATGAATCTTACCCCAGTGGTTCCGCTGATACCACGACTCCGACGGACCAGAAGCTCGTCCCGTGGAATCAACTCGATTTCCGGACGCTTCGACTCCGTTCGCGTGACTACATCCCGAAAGCCGAGCAGACGCCTGCGTCTGCTTTGGGGATAGAACCGACCGACCTCGAAGTATCACTCCCGGATGGTTCGACGCTCCCACTCGGAGCAATCGTTCCAAACCCGGAGCAGTACTCGCGGTCCTCGATTCCCGGTATCGAACGCCGACTTGCACTCGATTACGAGCTCAAGAAGGTGACCAACGGAATCGACCAACACGGTCAGACGTCTGGCGTTGCTGCTGTACTCGATGCACACACTGATGCCTTAGCGATCTATCGCGAAGAGCAGAACAGCATCGTCCCACAGCGACGTAGCGAGCGATTCGAACAATCGATTCAGGAACAGTCAGACCCGCTTCGAGAACTCGAAGCAAATCATCCTGAGAGTGTGCCTGAAGTCTTGGCTGAAGCCAAGCGCTTCTACACAGACTTCCCGCATGCTCACGAAATTCGAACGAAGACGCCTGTCCAGATGGCATCCGTCTTAGCACGCTGCGTGTTAGATGGACGGGATCTTTCATCTGCAGTCCTGAGCCAGTCAGAACTGGAGAAACACGATCCTCGGAACGTCCTGAAGATCGGCAACATCCAGTACACCAATACCTACTCTACGAGGGGGTATGTCTCCACTCAGGGACGAGTGAAGCGAGTGTATTATCCGGATAATCCGAAGATCAAGTTTGGATTTATTCTGGAGGATGATTCCGGCTTCGCGTACGTTGCAGTCTGGAAACCCAGCGAACGAGTCATCACCCGTTCGACTTCGGATCCAGACGATGCCGACGGCGAGGTGATTGTGTCTGAGAGCATCTTTGTGGAACCGAACGAAGGCGATTTGGTTCGTCTCACGGACTTCCGCAAAGGCGAATTCAACGACCAGCCCTCGCTGAATTCTCGATGGGATAGCGACATTCGCATCCTCGAGAAAGCCGCGCGAACGTCGACGAGGCGACCGCCAACGCAACACCGCCCTACGCCTCCGACCCACAAGCGCAGCAACGCTGCCAGTGAAGACGAGTCTACGGGCGAATCTGCGAACGCAATGGCGAGATATGTTGGCGATACCTCGACTGAATGGCCCGATTCGGACTGGCTGAATTGGATCATGTCTGCCGAGATCGCTACCGTCACCCGTCAATCGACGATAGCGCAGCCCAACACCAGTGAGACTATCTCCAACGGAGCGGATGAGCAGACTGATACCCACCTATCTTCGGATAGTGCATGGGATTCCTCAGCCTGCTGGGTGTGCCAACAGCAATCCGGCTCGATGTCCTACGACAGCGGTGTCCGGGCGTTCTATCACCCAATCTGCCTCGACCGTGCTGGTGTCGACAGCTGCTCTGAGTACGAAGAACTCCGGTCCCAGGAGGTTCACCACTGAACACCACTGGAACCGTCGTTTGGATCTCAAGGTACGTCTCTCACACCAACGAGAGTGCTGCAACTGTCCAACAGAACTGTAACGACCACTAACACCCCCGAGTTCAGCGACGAACTCAGATCTCTATTCTTCCCTTCGATGGCTCATGAGCGGGAGTGTGCTCTTGTCTTAACCAACAATTCGGTTCTTTACCCACCCAGTGTTGGTTAATGCGTTGTAAGAAATGCGCCCATTGAGTTCTTGAGTCAGTCGAATTGCGAGATTGATATCTCCCGCGCGCTAAAGCGCGAGGATTCCTCCATCAGGGGTTCTGCTACCGACCCACAGAGGCAATTTGCGGGCTCGTACGCACTTCTTTGGGACTCCACACAGGCCATCGACGGTATGAATCGCTCGGTAGCAAGGAGTTCTCAAGATGGGAGCGGATTCACCGCTGCGGCAACAATTGAAGATCGCTATCGATTGGATGGACCCAACCATATCGATAAGAATCAGGCACCGTTGCAACTGTTGTAACTCTGGAGTCATTATATCAATCCCCGCTAAAGAGTGCATTGCGGAGAAAGCCTGAATCGAACCCCTGCAATGCACCGCTTGCGGGTGAGATAGCCCTCCATAGTCAGCCCACCAAATTACCCCTCGTCGATAACGGGACAGGGGTCATGGCCCTCCAATGTGTCAGCCCTCCTGCTGGCGCTCGTTAGATACCCCCCCCAATAATGATCCATAGCCAGATTTTGAAGAGTAGCACAGTTTCAACAGCCAACGAAGCACCCGATGTGCCTAGCTGTGGGAAGACGAATACTCCAGATAACAGTTCACCATGAGCACGGATGTAGCGCAGTCAGAAGACTGGTATCAAGTACGACTCACGCTGCCGTGGGTCGTGCCAGGGGCACCAGGCGTCCAAGATACAATCAATATCGCCGTTGCGGAGGTAGGCCGTCGAGCAGACGCCTCGGCGGTTCGCTCTGCCGATATATCGGTCCAGGACGTTGCTTGCCCAAACTGTGAATGGGAGATGGAAGCAGTGCTTTGCACACACGGCTACGCCATGGTCGTTCTGGACATTACAGTGGAAATAGAGGCCAGCTCAGTAGATGAAAGCACGACCTTGGTCAAACGCGAACTCGGCTCTCGGATGAAAGATATCCCACTAACAGTCGTCGACTCGATCCCCGTCGACGACATCGAGGATTCATCTGTCTCGTTTGCTGAACTCGGTCTTCCAGCAGAGAATCATCAGGGGGCTACAGATCGTTCGAGTTCCAGAAACACCAACAAATCTGGAGATAACAAGACATTGTCTTGAAATAGTATCAAAAATATTGAAGACAGTGTATATCAGGCTCTTAGTTTTTCTTACTGCACCCCCTACTAATGTTCGTGCCCTCCTTACCCTCCTAATCAAGTAAGGGCACACGCACCCTCCTACTTAGGCTGATATTCGCTATTATAATCTGGACGATAAGTGCAGCAGCACCACCTATCTAACATGTCGGTCAGGTATCCCACCACACTAATATAGTTATTTAAATACTCACTTTACATAGAGCAGGAATCAGCGCCTCCACGTATACAATTCACGCTGAATGTTACATCAGCGGCCTCTCACTCAGTATACGTATACCGAGTATAAAAACAACTATACCAATAGAGGGGAGACATTGGACTACTGAAATGGCTGAGAAGGACCTACCCGACAGTGCACCGGGAAAGTACGTCCCCTATCACCCAAATCCGTACTATTCACCTGAGCCGTTGCCGGTAGAGCCAAAGCTCGAAATTTCTGCACAGGTGCATGATCTAGTTTCTGAAGCAGCGTATCAAATCGGTCGTGTCGACGGAATTAGCTCAACGGTCGATTTCGCTGCAGTTCTCTACACTTCTCTTATCCGTATCGAAGCGGTCGAATCAGCACGTATCGAAGGCGCCGATGTCGAGTACCAGGACGTCGAAGCATATCACACCCAGAATCCCTCGGGGGACGAAGACGCGACAGTCGAGAAAGACCTGAAAGAGGCCCTCAACTACGAAGCCGCGCTGACGTATGGACTCGACCGGATCGAAAGCGGGGAGGAAATAACGCTCTCGCTGATCAAAAAACTCCATTCAATGCTTCTCGAAGACGTCCGCAATGATGGCGACGTGGTCGGAGATTTCCGCGACCACATGGTCCATCTGACGAGCCCCAGACCCGGAAAGCGTCCGTTTGTCCCACCGACACCGGAAGGACTCACCCCGCTGATGCAGTCGCTTGAATCCTATATCCAGATGGGCGGCCAATATCACCCACTCGTCGATGCCGCCATCATCCACTATTACTTCGAGACAGTCCATCCATTTTCAGATGGGAATGGACGGCTTGGACGCCTCCTGATCATCCTTTACCTTGCGAAGAACGGCTACCTCGAGAGTCCATACATCTACCCCAGCGCGTACTTCAACCGGAATAAAATCGAATACGTTGAGCGAATGCGTGCTGTGAGTGAAGAAGGCGCGTGGGAGGAGTGGCTGACGTTCTTCCTCGAAGGGCTCAGAAGCCAAGCCGAGACATCCTACGAACGGACACAGCAGCTGAGAGAACTACAAGAGCGCTACGAAAAGGAATACTCCGGCAACACGAATACGGACAAGTTTGCCCAACAGTTGCTTCAGTACCCGTATTTTACGGCTCCAGATCTGGTGGACTACCTCGATGTCTCACGCCGCACTGCCTACAAGATCGTGGATGACCTCGAAGCAGACGGGCTCCTTGAAGAGGTAACCGGGAAAGAGCGCGGGAAAGAGTACAAAGCGGTCGAAGTCTTCGATATTCTCAGCTGAGCAGCGGCACGGAACGGTTGTTGAATTCCTTTACAGGCGTAATTCCGTTTGAAGACCTGTTCAGAAGGTGGGGACCGTATCAATAGCCTCTCTAATTCAATCCAGATATCCCAATTGGGTTAGATTTTCGATGATTTCTTCGTCAGAAACTGTCTCATTGATGGCTTCGTCAAGGTCATCATGCTTCTGTCGCAATACGTTGAGAAGTTGCCGTGCGCTTCTGATTTTATAGATAGTTTCCGAATCGGTCACATCGTCTTGAACACTCTCAAGCAACTCCTCTATAGTATCAAGAGTGGCTCTCGGCATGGTCAGTCATGTTCGTTTATATGATTGTCTCGGATAAAACCTATGAGTTTCTTCTATCTAAAATCAAGCCAGCAATTCTTAGGGAGGCTCTATTGAACAAACCAGAGTTGAGGTGGCACCCGATACACTCATTGCACAGATCGATTCTCGTAGGCAGCCTCAACCCACTTGGATATCTCTACTAAGCAAGAACAACCAGAACGAGGGCTCCTACTGAGCTGGTGTCTCCGGAACGTCCATCTCGGCTACCAGTTCGTCGACAGCGTCCTCAACCGCCGCCTCGACGTCGTCCGTATTCCCCTCGTAGACAGCCAACACAGCGTCTGCTTCCTCCGTCTCACCGCTTTCCAGTGCGTCCAGTCTATCCTGCGTAGCGTCCAGCGTCTCTGCTACCCACGAGTCCCGAACCGCTTCGTCCACCACCGAAATGTGTTCCGGCTGGAGCGAGACGTTGATTCCGTAATCCGTTTCGTAGCTGTGTATCTTCCCGATTACAGCCACATAGCAGGGTGTCTCGGTCGAAGAGAGGACCTGCATCGCCTCCGGCTGGTACTCACCAGCGTAGACACTGACCGATTCAGAAGCCGCCATGACCGTCCCGCGCCAGTACTCTGAGTCCGTCCCGACATCCTTCGTCTCCATGAGCGTTCCAACGACGAAGACCCGGTTGGCTGCTTCACCGGAGGGGAGCAGTGATAAGTTCGGCGCTCGGTCCTCCTCACCGTCTTCGGGACGGGTGAAGGAGTGCGTCGCCTGATTCAGGTCCTGTGCAAAGACACGCTTGGCCGGTTGGCGCTGCGTTCGTGCCGGATCGAGGGCACCGTCTTCCAGACCAGGCTGTTCACTGGAGTAGACTGTCTGGGCCACATCGTCGACGAGGAAGTAGTCGCCGATGACGGGACCACTGACCTCGAAGGTTCGGCCGATGAGTTGGTCTCGGAAGGCGTTGAGTACGACAGTGGGATCCACTGTTTCCATCGCCATCTCGATAGCTTCCTCCAGGCTCATGCCAGTGACCGCTTCGGTCATTTCGTCGTTGAACAGCGCCCGGACTGCCGACTGACCATCGTCGAGAATCGCCTTGATACGAAGGTCGAACTCACCATCGACCTCACCGTGTTCAGCACAGCGGCCGTTCGTCACCAGTCGACTGCAGTTCTCCTCCGGGCAGCGCTTGATGAGCCCAGAGCCATCCTCGATGGCGACGAGCGTCCCGGTGGCACTCACAGAGCCGTCGGCCGGGATGACTTCCTGTTCGGCCTCTACGACGCTACTGGCTTTGTTCAGCGAGATACTGAATTTGCCCTCGTACTCGTTGGTGATGACCGACGAGAAGTCGTAGGTCACACCTTCTTCGAGAGTCGGGAGCTCGTCGGTGTTCTTCGCCCACTTGACGAACTTCATCTGGGCACTCTCGTCTGCCACGAGGCCGACCTGAGCCATGGAGTCGTGCGTTACATCCCAGAGGTCGACGACCTGTGCTCGAACGTCCACCCACTCTTCGTCGCCGAGGTCCGCTATCTCACTGAGGAGCGTTCGGTCGAAGTCCTCTGACCGATCGCCACCGGAACTGTAGCCCGCCAGAGCCGCGAGGTCCTCGGAGACGTCGTCGTCCGAAAGGTCGAACTCATCGATGAGCTTGCGAACGACCGCCACCTGTGCGTCGTCGACAGGCACCTTGAACGCGGTCATCGACTCCATCTGCTCTTCGACCGATGCCGGCGACATGTCGACACCGATTGTCTCGAATTCGCCGCTGATGTTTGCCGCACGGGACGCTACGTCGGAGTTGGTGTTGACACTCATGGTCGTCTCTCTGAGGGGATTCACGGGGTGGACCGGCACGAGATGCGAGACCGCGATAGTCGTGACATCACAACTATCTCTCGGACCTGCTCCGCCCCACATCCCCTCAGCCCCCTTTGGGGGCTAATACGCGGGAAATGCGAAGCGGGTTTCTGAGAAATTACTCACTGCCCTCACAGCCGAAATCGGGAGGAGAACGCTGACTCGCCCCGGTTGGAAGCGAGCAACGATGGAATCAATCGGTGGACGGGTGTGATTCGCTACACCCCTGACCCCCTCAGTCCCCTTTTGCGGCAAATACCCGAGAAGAGCGAAGCGGCTAGCTGGGAAAAGTTCTCACCGACCCTAACAGAGGGTACTACGATCACTCCCAGAATGACTGAATACGCTCATCTGACTCCGACAGAATCTCAGAAATAACTGCACGCCAGTCGCTTTCGAAGTTCATGTTCTGACCGGGCGTCGTTGCGTCAGGCGGCGGATGAAAATGCTCCCGGTCGTTGTGGCTGTTCGGATGACGGTCCCATCTGCACTCCCACGAGTTTCCGTCCCGATACTGCTCGGAGTAGTGAATGTTGAAATCATCCGTTTTGAACCACCGGATGCGAAGATGTGCACGCTCTATGGCGGCGGGGAAATATCCGAGATCGTACTCGGCGACGACTGCGTTCGGGGCATACTCAGGGCGGTATTCGACAGTTGCAAAACGAGCACTCCCACGAAGACGTCGTCCGATCCGTTCTAAGACATCGCTATCGATGCCACCAACACCGTCTGTATCCCGCTCAGGCATCGATTGTCTCAGTATGCCCGCCAGACGTATCCTCGCGGCGAGCAGCATCCAACAGCGCTGCTCTCTCTTCGAGGGTCTTCCAGTTTGATACCGCTTCCCAGATGTCCTCTACTGACCCTTCATAGCTCTCCTCGACAAGAGAGACATCGTCGGGAGAGTCGACTTCGAAGCGTTCTCGATACTCCGTGGCCGCATCAAGCGTCTCTTTGAGACGTGCCACAATCTCTGTCTCTGAGTACCGTTGGCGAATCTGCTCGATTCTGCGCCACTTCAGATAGGAGTTGTTTCGCTCATATCGTACAGGCCGTCCGGACAGCTCACGCACCATCCCCATCTCAGCAAACCACTGGAGATAGTCACGGGCTGTCTCTGTGTCACAGTCTGCTCGCGTCGCGATGGTAGACACCTTCGTTGGCTCCCGTAGCTGCATGATGACATCCAGCATCCGCTCTCTGGTCGGTCCTTCCTTCAGTACCTCGTCAGGAGACTCCCACGCATCGAAGTCAGGGGCTTCTTCATCGTCTCCCGGTATATCCTGAGGGGTATCGGTCAAATCCATATTCGAGGTCACTTACAAGGACTAACGCATTTCTCTGTGAAATAACTACTGTTAACTGGATTATTTCAGTTTAGGTCTCAAGGCTCTGTCCACACGCGACGAGACAAATCGCACGTTGCTGGATTCCTGACAATGACCTATTCGCGGTTTTCAATCTGTCAGTACAGTCCTTCTACTGTCTGATGGCGAGAAAATAGGGGAACTGCTATATTATATTATAGCTTAAGACTCGTATGAGCAACAATCCCATCAAAGAATGCGTTGCTTGCGGCCGAATTTATAATTCGAAGGTCACAGAACAGCACTGCCCGTATTGCCGGACATCAAATTAAGATATTGGGCTCTGTAGTTTCGGTACACTGCGCTGGATTTCACGGATATCGGACGCTCCGGCGAAGGTTGTAGACGGTGGCTTTGAGGATGATTTCACGGAATTCGAGCCACCAGCTTCGCGCACGCACGG
>NZ_JAMQON010000009.1 GCF_031624395.1 Halomicroarcula saliterrae | reverse complement strand
TGTCGGGCATCACCAGTGCCGCAAAGAACGGCGTCCTGATCAAGGGCGGCAACTACCTCGAGGCGATGGGCGAAGTCGACGCCGTCGCGCTCGACAAGACGGGGACGCTCACGAAGGGCGAACTCGCGGTCACCGACATCGTCCCGGTCGGCGACACCACGGAGGATGATCTGCTCCGTCGCGCCGCCGGACTGGAGCGGCGGAGCGAGCATCCCATCGCTACAGCGATTCTTTCCCGCGCCGACGAGGCGGGCGTGGGCGACCTGCCCGACCCGACCGGCTTCGAGAGCCTCACCGGAAAGGGCATCCGCGGGGAAATCGATGGCGAAACGTACTATGCGGGCAAGCCCGCGCTCTTCGAGGAGCTGGGCTTCGATCTCTCTCGGGCACGCCGTGAGACGGATGGCGGCGCCATGGCGGAAGACGCGGGTGAGTCCGACGATGGGGTGTTCACCGAGGACGCGCTCGCCGCACTGGAGCGAGAGGGCAAGACGGTCGTCCTCGTCGGGACAGAATCGGAGTTGTTGGGTGCCATCGCCATCGCCGACGAGGTACGCCCGGCCTCGAAGCGAGCCGTCCAGCGCCTGCAGGAGCTTGGTGTCGAGCGCGTCGTGATGCTGACCGGCGACAACGAGGGCACCGCGCGGGCAATCGCCGAGGAGGTCGGCGTTGACGAGTACCGTGCCGAACTCCTGCCGGAGGAGAAGGTCGACGCTGTCGAGGAGTTGCAGGCGGAGTACGGCGAGGTGGCGATGGTCGGCGACGGTATCAACGATGCGCCCGCGCTCGCCACCGCGGAAGTCGGCATCGCGATGGGCGCAGCTGGCACTGACACCGCGCTCGAGACCGCCGACATCGCGCTGATGGGCGACGACATCGGCAAGCTGCCGTACCTCTACGAACTGTCGCACACGGCCAACGGCGTCATTCGGCAGAATATCTGGGGGAGTCTTGGCGTGAAGTTCCTGCTCGCACTGGGCGTCCCTCTGGGGCTAGTGAGCGTCGCGCTTGCAGTCGTGGTCGGCGACATGGGGATGAGTCTCGGCGTCACCGGGAACGCGATGCGGTTGTCGGGAATCGAGCCCGATCGATTCTCTGACACCTGAGGTCCTCCTTCATGCTTCAAATTTACTGTACTGTCGGAACTGTTCGCGGAGGCTGCCTTCCTCAACCGGAGGTTCCAGCTTCACCGGACACACTCCACCACGAGATCAACCTATACGCAGTCCAAATGCTCGGTCTCCTCGACGATCACGACTACGACCTCTCTAGATACCCAAAGCAGAAAGCCAGCCGACCAGCGGACCAGCCGCCGACACGAACGCTACGATGACTCACTACCCACCATGTCGGGCGACCGCATCGTCGACCACCGTGGGGTCATGCATCCGCAGTCGGTCTTCGACCTCGTCCACCTCTGCGTCCGAGACTCGTACTGCAACACGAGGGCCTTCGGCTTCCGGAACGTCTTTGGACAATCCCCAGACACCGCCGATGAAGCCACCGATGGCAATGCCGATGGTGAACCCGAAGGTAACGAGCGCAAGCCGCCCAGCTGACAGTATCGGACTGAGACGCGGGAACCAAATCATATCCATGGCCATCGCTAACAGGAGTATCGCACCGAGAACGCCGCCGACGAGACCGCCCCACAGCAGGCCACGTGCTTCCGGTGGCCGAGCCGAAGGATCGAAGAACGGATTCTCGATATCCGGGCGTTCCGGATCGTAGCCGTCCTTACGGAGGTCTTCTTCTGCTTCCGTTGCATCGGCTGGGTCGTCGTAGCGTGCGATAACTCGTCTCATGACGGCCCACCTCCCTCCAGAATGCCGTGAACCTGAGCCTGGACGCCCCGGCTAATCGTCTCTGGTGGCCCGGCGATCCAGCCGTGGTTGTACTTGCGGTCGTACGGCGCCGCGTCGGTCGGCTCGAAGAACTTCCGCAGGTAGTTCTCGACGGGCGTGGGGAGTTCGTCCTGCCTGACGGCGAGCATCGGCCCGTGTTTGCCGCGGTGGCTCTCGACGCTGGCTGGGATGGCTGTCTGCCAGTCGTTCGGGTTCGAGAAGATGAAGTTATGTCCGGGCTCAGCCAGCCCCCATCCGATGTTCCGGGACCACTCGCCGAACCACCAGCCCTGGTTCCGGCCGAGGTCTTTGAACCCGGCCCACGCGGCACTCACGCTATAGGGGTCGCCGGCGTCGGGAATCCGTGTGACGTGCCCGTACGCGCTGAGGTTCCGGGCTACCTCGGGGCTGATTGCCGCCTCGTCGCCGACGAGGTACATGTAGGCGTAGTCGTATCGGGCTTCGAGCTGCTCGGCCGTCTCCTCGGGAATCGAATCGGCTTCGACCCAGAGGAAGCCGTCGCCGCCATGGGCGTTCCAGGACTGGATTGGGATGGAGCGGTCCGGGGCGTCCAGGCTCCCGATAATCACTTCGTCCTCGTGGTTGCCGTGCATCGAGCTGACGTACTGGTCGAGGTTCGCGGCGACGCGAACCGGATTGGTACCGGGAATGCGACGGACGTCCATCCCCATCGCTTCGACTTCCTGCCTGACCGCGTCGCTGATGTAGCGTTCGCTCCCAATGAGATACACCTGGACGTTGCCGTCCATCCCGACCCCCTCCGGATGCGCCCGCTCGATTTCGTCGCGGGTGGCCTGCGGCAGTTCGTCTTGCCGTGTCAGCAGCACGGCGCCGTCGATAGGATGGTGGATGAGGCCGACACCCGGGAGCGCCGCCTCGAGTACGCTATCGTTGACGAGGATGAGCGCGCCGGGGTAGGTCGGTTCGTTGATGGCCGTATAGACGCTCTGGCTGTAGGCAGCCGCCGTCTCGTACATGTTTTCGCCGGCCAACCGCGTCGTCATCGTCGTGGCCGTCCACTCGTCGAAATCTGCTGTCTCGGGGCCAGTCTGCTGCCCACCGTCTTCACTCTGGGCCATTGCGATGCCACCGAGACCGGCCGCGGCCGGAATCGTTGCCAGGTCTCGCAGGAGCTGTCGTCTGCTTTTATCGGTCATAGTGCACCTCCGGGTTTGACGTTCTTGCGGACGAGCAGGCCGTTGACCGGCCAGGCGATGAGAAAGCCAATGAGCGTCGAGAACACCATCACACCGAACCACAGGATGTTGTCGTCGCCGGGCATCATCGGGAGATTGAGCATCATCAGGAAGTACATCATCGTCATCATTCCAACTGAGACGCTCGTCATGCTCACTCCGACGGCCAGCAGGCCGCGCCGAGTCGCCGCGTGTCGGTCGAGGTCGAGTGACTCCTCGAACATCGGGATGTGGAAGATGAGCCACGAGACGAGGAATGCGACGACGTAGACGATAGCCATCATGAGCACCATCGAACTGCCGAGCATGAACACCGGGCTCTCGAACACCACCAGCGGCATCCCGAAGTAGGTGAGGCCGAACGCGACTGCTATCATCGTGCTCGCGGCGAAGGCGATACCCATCGCTGTGGCAGAGGCGGCCCGTAGCCAGTACGGTCTGACGACGCGCTGGTGGCCGTCGCGTTCGACCACCTCACGGCCACGGTAGGCGAGCCAGTAGAATCCCAGGCCAATGGGGCCGAGCAGCAGTGTGAACATCGGCCACACGAGTTTGGTCCAGTCGCTCGTCTCGGGAATCCGACGGCGGATGTGTGCGTAGACGAACGACGCCCCCAGCAAACTGAATGCTGCCCACGACGCCGAGAGCGCGTCGAGTGGGCTCATGCCGGGTCCCTGGAGCCGGTAGGGGGTAATCTCGACGGCGTAGTCACTCCGGGCCTGTGACACCCAAGACACCACCTCTAGGGGTCCCAGAACGAAGACGTGGTTAAACGGGCCCTCAGCGGGCGTGGAGAACCAGCTTGACTGGATTCGCCAGAGGTAGTTCTCCGTGACAGCGGGAAGTGTCCCGTCGTCGTGGGCCAGGAGTATCGGACCGGCCTTCCCCCACTGAAGGTTCGTGCTGGCGACGGCGTGGGCGGGCTGGTCAGGATTGACCAGCATCGTGTTGTAGTACCCGACCTTGTCGCGTTCGTCGATACCCCAGCCGAAGTCCCGGGACTCGTCGCGGAACTTCGCGATCTCGACAGCGTGGTCCTGTGGCGTCGACCCGCTGACGCGTGTCCACTCGACGTCCAGTTCATTGAGCGCGTTCTGACTCACGAGATCAGGCGGCGCGAGGACGTATGCGTGTGAGGCGTTCAGATCGTCGATGGCCCGTTGCGTGGCGTTCGGGACACCGTTCTCGTTGGCGTAAAGAATCGGGTCACCGCTGTAGGCGCTCCACGCGGCGGCCGGAAGCGCCCACTGGGGCGACTCGTTGCTAACGATGATGACGTTGTTCGGGCTCACGTCGTCGCTATCGTTCCCTCGTGTCGCGATTTGCGCGGCGGTCTGTGCCGGATTGCCCCCAGACAGCTGTACTGTCGACGCATTTCGTGTTGCAGTAGTTCCGTTCCCGTCGCCCGGGACCGGTGCGTCGCTATAGAGGACAATGGCGTCGGAGGCCGCTCGTAACCTAGAGGCTGCGAGCGCTGTCTGCCAGTCGTCCTCGGGAACACGAACGACGGTATCGTACGAGGCGTTCGCGCCCGGTGGTCTCGCGGCCTGGGCAGTGTACGCACTCAGCTGTGCGGGGTTATCCGCCGGAAACCGAGTGGTGTCTTTCGTCTGCATCGTCGCGTAAGTCCCGTCGGGCGTCTGGCCGTAGTCGAACAGCGTCAGCGCGACGACGTAGAGTGGCTGTGCGGCGACGATGACCACGACGAGCGCAGCGACGACGGTGGCCAGCGTTTTCCATGCGTCCATTGGTCTGTGTCAAAAGAGACGGTTGGTTTGTGGTCGGTCCTGACTCATCTCATGGCCACTGGTGTTCTAACTACCCGACGCCATGTTTCGACAGGACTCCGCGCACTCTCGGAGTACGTCGGCACAGACCTGACAGTGCTCGGCGTCGTGGCGCTCACATTCCTCGGCGCACTCCTCGGCCAGCCCCGCGTTGAGCTGGGCGAGCTGGGTATCGTAGTTCGAATTTCGCACCATGAACCGAGCGTGCGTGGAGGCGATGTCGGCGACGTCCCGACAGAGTCGGAGACAGCGCGCCATCTCTTCGCCCTCGCCCACACACTCGTCGGCACACCACTCACAGACCTCGGTGGCTTCGAAGCAGTTTTCGAGACACTCACGCTCCTCGTCGTCCAGGTGGCCGATCTTCCCGGCCGTCTCTGCGAGAGACATACACAGATAGTGGGGTGTGAAATTTTTGTCATTTTGCACTTCGAAGGTGTGGCTCTGAGGCGGCCAAGTTTCCCCACTCGGTGGTCTTGCTTATAAGCCAGTCTAGAGAAGCTTGCTCCTGCCGGTCACAGATTAGAGTGGTTCGAAAACGGATATCCGGCAATGAGTGAACTAGACGACACGGATGTGCGGATACTGCGACTGCTCCTCGATGATGCCCGGCAGTCGTACACGGAGATCGGCGAGAAAGTTGGCCTCTCGGCACCGACAGTGTCGAACCGCGTCAGCAGACTGGAAGAACTCGGCGTCATCCAGGGATTTACGCTGAATATCGACCGCTCGATGCTCCGGGTCGGCGATGCAGTGCTCATCGAGATACAAACCGAGCCCGGAGAGGCTGACGCTCTCGTGGCCTCGCTCACCGCCATCGACGCGGTCGAATACGTGGTGCAGTCCTTCGAGCCACGCGTGACGGTCCACGCGTTCATGAACGACCGAGAACTCGAAGAGCTGGTCACCGAGACACTCACCCAAGAGAGTGTCGAGAGCTACGAGATTCGGAAAGTGTCGCATTCAGTGTGGAATCCGGGAATCGACCACGCCGACCTCGCAATCGAGTGTGTCCAGTGTGGCAAGCCCATCAGAGGCGACGGTGTCTCGGTGACAGTGGAGACACGCCGGTACTACCTCTGCTGTACATCGTGTGAGTCCGCGTTCAAAGAGGAGTACGAGACGCTCCAGACAGCTGCCAACGACGGGTGAGCGGCCTCAGTCCGTCGACGCGATTTCAGTAACGTCCGTGGTTTCCATCGCTCCGTCGCGGTGTTCACGCTCTACATGGAGTCGAATCCCCTCAGCTGTGTCCGAGGCTTCGACGACGTCGACAACATGCGGTGTTGCGTCCGGGTCGAGAACTGTAAGGCTGTCACCGTCGGTGACGATACCATAGCCGCTCTCGACACAGTGACCCATGAGCGCGCAGTCTCGGGTGTGGACACGGGCTTTCTGCAGGAGTTCGTCACGCGCGTTCTTCCTGATACAGCCGACGTCCATTACGTAGCCTTCGACCGTCTCTGTCTCGTTGGTCATGCCAACAGACCGTTAGTGCCTCCGACAGAAGCGACTTGATACGGATGCTGTGCGGATTGGTTACCGGCTATTGTCGTTGGACAGTTGCTACTAGCTGATATCCTCGGAGTGCTCAGCTATGGTAATTCCACTCAAGTTACACTTTTTGCGCTGGCAGTTCAAGTCGATATCGTCGACGAAGACGACCCTAGCGGTATCCACACGCTGGACTGTGTCACAGACGTAATCCGTTCAGCCGTCTCCGGCTAGGTCCCGAACGGATATTCAGCGTAACCAAACCGCGGCACTCACGCCGTTCTCACCCGCGTGCACCTCAACAAAACCATGAGCTCACGAACCCCAACCGAGTACGTCGAGAAGGCGACTGATTCATCTGCAAGCGAAGCGGACCGCAAAGAGGCAATTCACGCCCTCAAGACTGCCAATGAATGCGATGAACTAGCTGCGCTCGTCCGAAACCACGATATCGAGGCGCAGTTCCGCGAGGAAGCTCTCGAAGCCATGGGGACGCCCCAGTGTGACGACACGCTCCAGTTGCTCGTCGGTGAAGAAGTGCTGGATGCCGATATGCAATCCCGGGCTGTCAAAATACTCGATAGCATGCAACAGTGAGACGTCTGCTGGATAGTGCTGGCGTGACTGAGGGTGACGGTGAGAACGTCCGATGAACTACGGCTATCTAGTTCTCGGCTCAGTGTGTCTCCTCCTTGCCGTTGGCGACCTGCTATGGACGACAATATGGGTCGAGGGCGGGGCTGGACCGATGACAAGCCGACTGATGGGCTGGACGTGGGACGGACTCCGAAGTGTCGCCAGCGACCGCCCCCGGTGGTTATCGGTCGCCGGTCCAGTGATCCTCATCGGTAGTCTGGTTGTCTGGATTACGTTGTTGTGGGTCGGCTGGACGTTCCTGTTCGCCGGTGCAGAGAACGCGCTCATCGATACGCGAGATGCAGGACCGATATCGTGGACTGAGCGGCTGTATTTCGTCGGCTATTCGGTGTTCACAATGGGCAACGGTGACTTCACACCACAGGATGGAGTCTGGCAGGTCGTTACGGCGCTCACCACCGCGAGTGGGATGCTCTTCGTAACCCTGAGCGTCACCTACGTGCTCTCGGTACTTGGCGCCGTCACGCAGAAACGGGCACTTGCGACTAGTCTGTCGGGGCTCGGGTCTCGAAGTACCGAAATCCTAGCGACGAGTTGGAACGGCGAGGGATTCCAGGGCCTCGAACTCCCGCTAAACACTATCTCGACGCAGATTAACACGCTTACCTCGAATCACAAGGCGTATCCAATACTCCATTACTTCTACACACCTGACACTGAGCGAGCCCCGGCAACGACCATCACGGTCTTCGACGAGATGCTGACACTCCTCCAGTTCGGTGTCCCGGAACAACACCGACCGAATGCTCTGGCCATTAGACAGGCTCGCTCGAGCGTCAGTACGTATCTCGAGACACTTGATACCGCATTCGTCCAAGCGGCTGATGAATCACCCCCAGTGCCAGCGATTTCCGACGTTCATGAGGGTGGCGTCCCGACAGTCGCTCCCGAGGAATTCCATGACGCGATGAAAACAGTGGATGACCGCCGTCGGCGCCTGTTGGGACTCCTGCAATCTGACGAACGCCAATGGCCCCAATGATACACTGTTGGTGGTTCGTACGGTATGAATAGAGTCTGGTCGCATTACTTCGTAGCTGCTGTCGGAACTTGGGTGATGGCAGCACCGTCTCTAGTCGAACTGACAGTGGAGCTCTTCCGGGCCGATGTCCTTGCTGGCGGCGTTCTCGTCGTTGTCGCGGGATACAGCAGTCGCCGCGCGGTAGAAGGCGAGTCGATGCACGGCGGTGCTCTGGGCGTGAATTTAGCTGCTGGAGTGCTCCTCCTGGCCTTTCCGCTCTATCGAGACATTTCTGGGCTGATATTCTGGAGCGACATTGCGTGCGGAAGTCTCATCATCTTGCTGACGACATACTACCTCTATCACGCTTTCGTGACTGAACAGCAATCATGACGTCTGGCTGAGAGACACGAATGAAGGCGACTCTTGTCTCAAACTACCAGACTCGACACGGTCGTGTTTCACTAGCTTCACTGTGCTAGATTGTGATAGTTTGAAAGGGATATAGCGCGATGACGACCCCGGATGACCGCCACCGGCACCTGTTCGGTCTGTTTCGGTCCGACGAATACCAGTAGCCACAGAGACCAGTTGTTGGTTGCTCCCATGACGGCCTGAGTCAAATTCTGGGCAAGACAACACATTGCCAAAATTCCTGCCACAGTACACACAGAGACTTGCTGGTGGGCTAGTTCGACTTCTGGCGACTAAGTTTCGCACGACGCTCTTCGAATTCCTCTTCGGAGAGGTCACCGCGAGCATATGCCATCCGGAGTTCCCGGAGTGCAGGGTCAGTGGTCCCGGACGAACCAACGCGACCGGCGAAGCCGCGATACAAGAGGTACCCAATGCCACCGAGAACAAGCACCCAGACAAGCATCATCCCGACGCCCCATAGTGGTGAAAGGCCCCCGGCCATCCCCCCGTTCCACCACCAGCCCATCATCCCCATCATCGGCATCGCAAGTACCATCATCAACACCGGCAACAAGACGATGGCTGCGAGGACAAGCAAGACGGCGCGCAGCAGGCCGTCGGATGTGTGGTCGACGGACATGCGATTACCGAGGTCCGTTGCCGACTGTCGATAACACCCGTTCGAATCGGTCGGTAACGTCTGTTGCAATCGAGTTGAGTGCGTCGTTGTCCGCGATGCCGACGAGCTGTTGCGGGTCGACAGCACCCACGGTGACACCGCCATCGTCAGTCTCGTAGACGATGACGTTACACGGGAGGAGTGCGCCCAGGTCGCGCTCCGCAGTCAGCCCTTCATGTGCGAGCGCTGGGGTGCAGGCGCCGAGGATCCGATACTGTCGAAACTCCTCCCCGAGTTTCTCCTCGAACGTGCTCCGAACGTCGATGTCACAGAGGACACCGAACCCCTCGTCTTCGAGCGCGTCGACGGTCCGTTCGACCATTTTGTCGAAGTCACCAGTCGCTGACGTTTCCATCGTGTAGCTCATACGCCATGGTACAATTGTTGTATATTTAACAGTAGTGTCCAGATGAAGTACGCGCGGGAACTGTCCCTCCGCTATCGCTACGAGACCCGTTTCAGAGGGACCGCTCTAACTGTTCCCGCCTCCGCTCAAACTCTTCATCTGAGAGATCACCACGCGCGTAACGTTCGCGGAGGACCACCATCGAGCGCTCGCCGCCTTCGTCGTCTCCCCGACCCCAGACCATCCAGACGAGGTACAGCGTGAGTGCGACCAGCAGCCCCATCCAGAGGAGTCCCCCAAGCCCCATCGCTCCGCCGAGAAGTCCCCAGCTACCCCCCATCGTTGATCCCCCCATCATGCCACCTCCGTAGCCCCCGCCCCTGTGGGCAGCAGCGGTGCCAGTCGTCACGACCAGCCCAAAGGCGACGGATAACGTGAGTCGATAAGCGGTACGTCCAATCTGCGTGGTGTGTTGGGTCATGATTCTGTATTGTCCGGTCACGGTGGTCGGTCGATGTATACGAATTGGGCAGGGTCTTCAGCAGTGGCCCTGTCCGTGCGTTCCGCGGTGGTCGTCAGTCTGGCCCTGTCCAAAGGGCCCGTGGTGGTCGCCAGCGTGGTCCTGTCCGTACGTCCCGCTATGGTCGTCGTCATGGTCTCGGGCCATCTCGCTGACGGTCACACCCATGTGGTTTTCCATCCACTCAACGGCGCCGGGACCCATGTGATCGGTCATGTGGTCTTCCATCCACGTCGGCCAGTCGTCATCGGTTTCGTCATACGGATGCGCGTCATCTGCCGTCGTGTCGTTGCCGTGTGCGCTCCCCAGCCCCGGGGCCAGCGCGAGGCCGACGAGTGCGAGCGCTACGAGCAGCCAGCGGCCGATGGTGAAATTGGTCATTGTCTTTCTCCCCAGGTAGTCGTAGGCCCGCTTTGGAGTTATCACGATGGGTGTGAACTGACACAGGAGAGGGGTCGAGAACGTGTATAGAGCGTTCTAATCGTTTCTCAGAAACAGGACCGTTCATACCACCCGAATTCGACAGTGTGGAGAACTCCGTTGTCTCAGAAGTATCCAGAAGCGTCCATCTAAATGGAAGTCCTCGATCAATCACGGTTCGCGTCCGGTGGCCAAGAGAGTCGATTAGCTAAGTACTGGTGAAGTAGCCGTCATACTCAGAAGAACCATTTTCAGTAACGCGCCACTTCGCAAACGTATGTCAACAACCGTCGAGACACCTGACGCGGACGAAGCATGTGCGTACTGTGGGTCGCGTATCTTCGACCACGAGCCAATCTGTGTCCGAGACTGCACCGATGACTGTGGGTCACCCAACTACTTCTGTAACCACGCCTGCCTATCAGCATATATCGACGACAACAATCTCGTGGCGGGCGATGCGTGTGAGTGGAACCCCGACGAAAGCAACTGCACCTAACTCCGACCATCAAGAGAGATAAGACCTACCCGAGGCATCTGTGTTCGAGAGGCTGTCGTTTCGACGACGGGAGCGGAAGCCATACCAGATGGCTGGCACGCCCAGTGGTAGCGAAAAGACGCCGAATAGGACCGCGAACAGCCAATCCGACTGCCACTCTCGGCGGGACGCAGCCCATGCAATCAGTCCCAGACCAGCCGTACCGAGAGCGAGGTTACTCCAGAGACCAATACCGGTCGCACAGTAGGCCCAACACAAAGCGGTTGCGGCGGGACCCAGCGGCGTCGGCGTGACGTTCGGGACGTAAACAACTCGGCAGTACAGCGACAGCACGAGCATGTACACTGCTGGTATAGCCAAGAGCCACCGGCGACTCGCTGTCATCGAGTCAGCCCACCGGTCGTACGCCCCCAAAAGTGCCAGTGGGAACGTAAACTCGAGAAGCCACATGCCAATCATGTAGCTCGCAACCGAATGGCCCCATCGCGGCTGGGACACGGGCAGCGTTACCGGCAGCCCCCACCCTAGCAGGTCCTGGGTGGGCGATGGGTTCGTCAGGAAGGCCACTACCACCAGTCCGACGGCGACAATCGTCAGTCTCTCGCCGACGGTGGCAATTCGATTCAGCGGTTCCGGGAGTCGATGCGCGTCGAGCGAACGGTTGCCAACGTGCATGTATAAGTCTATACGATACCATATTTTTCCACGATTTCGGCTTCATCCTATAATGGGCTTTGAGAGCCTCTTTCGGAAAATTTCGAGCGATTAAGCCATCAATCCAGTTGGGTATTTTCGAAGCCCAACGTGACGATCTCCGAATGTTATGCGCCAAAACCACTCTGAATATAAATGGTCTGGGGCCGGTCGTCAACTCGTCTGGTCCTGCTCTAAATCATCGCTCGGATAGACACGATACGTTCGTCCCTGCCGCTCGCGGTACAACAGACCACGCTTCTCGAGGGCGCTGACCGTCTGGCTCACCTTGCTCTTCGAAAAGTCCGAGCGGTCTCGTAATTCGATTTGCGTGAGGCCGGGTGAGGACAGCACCGGTTCGAGGAGTCGGCGCTCGTCTTCTGGCAGGAGATCTAACACACGGGCCTGTGGTTGCGATTCCGGAGTAGTCTCTCCAGCTGGTTGTTCCGCCGGTGACGCAGTACTCTCAGGACCATCCGCATTCGCTGCTGGGGCCTGCGAACGGGTCTCTACATCTGGGCTAGTGAACTCGTCTCGAACCAAGAGATACCCGCCACCCACGACAGCGGAGACGAAGAGCGTCCCGAAGACGTACCAGAGTGGACTCGTTCCGTGCGCAGCGCCCATCGACGACCCCATCCCCATCATCGACCCCATCTGTTCGAACGCTTGCTGTCGCTGGTATGCTTGCCAGCTGAGCACTCCGCCAAAGAGAAAGATAGCCGCGACGAGGAGGCCGGCAGCCGTATCTGCACGCCGGCGATTCATCCCTCACACCTCACTCTGGTGTGTCCCGTGATCATATGTAATCGTCAGTGAGACGGCGGTGTACCAGTTTTGATTACCATTCAAACGTGTCGCGTACTGACTGAAGCGCAAGCCGCGACAACAGCCGTGTCGGTCCTCGCTTCGGGAGGTCTCGAACAGTATCAATCGTCCCCGGCGGTTCAGCACCGCCAACGTCCAGCTCCCATCCAGTCTCGTCTGCGAAGCGGTCGACAGCCTGCTCCGCCTGCCGTCGCACCTCGTCGACGTTCATCGTTACCGGGTTTCTGTCTCGCACGACCACGTAGCCGTCGACGATGACCGTCTCTACGTCGGCTGGACCAGCGTTGTTCACGATGTGAGCGGGGATGTTGGTCAGGGGCGTGAACTTCGGCTTCTCTATATTCAAGAGAATCAAGTCGGCACGTTTGCCCGGTTCGACACTCCCGATTTCGTCGCCTATCCCCAGGGCCCGTGCTCCCTCGACGGTGAGCATTCGGACGAGCTCCATCGAGGTGTACTGTCCGGCCGTCCGCTTGAGATTGGCAGCGAGGCGGGCCTGTCGGGCTTCGCCGAACAGGCTGTACGAATCGTGCCAGTAGTGGTCGTCGATTCCCAGCCCGACATCGACGCCTGCCGACCGTAACTCGGGTACCGGCGTCCACTGCATCTCAGCGTCGGGGTTCCAGTAGGCGAAGACAGAGGGACAGTGCGCGACGGACGCTTCCGAGGCTGCAGTTCGCTCGATATCGTCCTCGTCGGCGAGACGGAAATGCGCAGCAAGGAGGCGGTCGTCTAGGAGGCCGACATCGTCGAGCAGGTCGAGCGAGTCGGCGGCGCCGTTGGCTCGTGCCATCGTGTTACTCTCTTCGAGTTCGAGCAGATGCGTATGCACGAGCAAATCGGGGTATTCTGTAGCGAGGGCCGCTGTGCGCTCCCATAGCTCGCGTGTACACGACCAGTCGTCGTGTGGGCAAATCGTCGCTTGAATACGCCCGCCGTAGGTATCGTGATACGCCTCGATGAACTGGCGAGCGCGGTCGAACTGTTCATCGACCGGTTCATCCCAGAAGAGGTCCGTAATCACCGGACCGAACAAGCCACGCAGCCCTGCTTCGCCGAACGCCTCGGCACCTGCGCCGGGCTGGACGTCCATCGAGTTGACCGTCGTAACGCCGCCAAGCGCAAAGTTCAGTGCGGCCAGTTCGTATCCGGCCTCCACCAGATAGTCGAACTCGTCATCGGCGAGACGACCGAAGATAGCAGTCATGCTGCCCATCATCTCCAGCAACCCGAGGTCGCTGAACGCACCTATCAGCGGAGTGAATTCGAGATGTGTGTGTGCGTTGATGAGCCCCGGCATCACGAGCTTCCCATCGCCGTCGATGGACTTCCGAACCTCTGTGATACGTCCGTCGTCGACGACGACCGTCCCACGCTCGTAGAGCCGGTTGCGTTCGTCGACAGTCAAGACGAGTGCATCGTGGATGACCAGGTCAACGGACACTGTTAGTCACCTCCGAAGTGGATTTGCTGGGACATAGTGTGGCTGTCGCTACTGCCGAGATGCAGTAGTCTGACAGGTGTACCGATACGGGCTGCCGCCTCTCGTCGACGCGGTGTGACGGGATTCGGTCAATGGTCATGGCTGTCGGCCCCACCTCCTTCAGAAACGTGTGGGTGTTGGTCTGAGAACTCTGTCGGGTGCTCGTCGAAGGACTGCTTGCAGCGCTCCGAACAAAAGTAGTACGTCTCCCCGTCGTGGGAGAGACTCGGCCCGCTGTCGTCGGTTCGCATCCCACAAACGGGGTCACGATACTGACCGGGCGCGCCGAGACCTCGACGGTAGACATACAGGAGGAACCCAGAAAGCGCGAAAGCGATGACGTTGAGGTAGAACGTGTAGTTGAGTTCGAAGTACGTCTGTTCGGTCGCTGTCTCTCCGCCCGCGAGGTCTGGGACGATACCGAGCGCGTTGAACAGTTCTTCCATGAGAAAGCCCGTGAAGGCCATCGTCACGAAGAACACACCGAGGATGTACAGCATCACCTTCCAACCGTAGTACTTCCGGTAGACGTTCAGGACGGGAATCGTGATGAGGTCGGCGTAGACGAACGCGATGACGCCAGCGAAGCTAATACCCCCGCCCCAGAGGGCAACGGCGAATGGGACGTTGCCCATGCTTCCGACGAAGCTGACGACGGCGATGGCGACCCCCATGATTGCATTCTCGGCGCTGACAAGCACACCCTCGCCCTGGAGGAACAGCGTGTTCCACACTGATTGTGGGACGAACACGATGACGAACCCCGAGATGAGAAAGCCGGCCACGACGTCCTTCCAGATCATTGACCACTCCTTTCGGTACTGATTGCCGACCTTGTACCAGCCGCCCCACGACAGGAGTTCCTCACGCCACCCACCACTACTGGCGGCTTCCTGCTCGTAGGTCTCCATACAGCCTTCCGAGCAGAACTTCAGCATCTCGCCGCCATCGGTCACCAGCGAGTACTCGTCTTTGCCTTCCATCCCGCAGGTCGGGTCCTCTGTAATCCCGTGCTCGTGGTCGCGGTCGTTGAGCGCCTGTCTGACCTCGTCGAAGAGATTCTCCGGGAGGGTCAAATGGACGAGGACCGCCATCACCGCGATGAGAATGACACCACCGAGCAGTTCCGCGACGAGGAACTCCCAGCCCAGGAGTATGAGAATCATGAGCCCCAGCTCGACGATTAGGTTCGTCGAGGCGAACATGAAGGCGAGGACGTTCACCGCGTGTGCCCCCTTCTTGAACAGCCCTTTCCCGATAGCAATCGCACCGAAGCTACACCCGCTACTTGCAGCGCCAAACAACGTCGCTTTCGTGACGCCACCCACAGTCTCCTCGCCCAGTACTCTTGCCATGCGTTCCTTCGAGACGTAGACCTGCACGAGACTCGTGATGACGAGGCCCATGATGATTGCCCATGCTGCTGTCCAAAGGAATCCGAATCCGATCCGTAAGGATTCGAAAATCCCGTCGACGATGGCAGCTTGCATATGTAGACCAACACAGCCATCTGTTTTGTCAATTGTTCTTAAGATTGTTAGCTCTGAACCCGACGAAAGTTTGTGTTCGGAAGCAAGATACGCCGGCTACAATGACTGTCTGTGTGAGACAGGCGTTCTAGCTCATCGTTCGCTGCGTGGCCACACCTCAATCAGGGCAATCTGTTAACCTATGACAGGCCCTCTCTCTGCTATGGAGAATCACTCCGAACACGGGCGCCACGGCTCTCCAGAGGGATACGGTCCCGGCGGACACGCGACGCTGGGCGGGCTATCGGTGGACGCAAACGGCCTTCGCTTCGTCCCGGCGGAGACACGCTTTACACCAAGTGACTCACTGGACTGGAGCTTCCAGATTGTCTCGCAAAACGGCGATGTCGTGACAGACTTCGAGGAAGCTCACGGACAGCGCGGGCACCTCATTGTCGTCCGTCGAGACCTCACTCGCTTCCAGCATCTCCATCCAACCCTCGGAAACGATGGGACGTGGCGTGTCGAGGCGCTCACCCTTCCTGACCCGGGCGTCTATCGAGCGTTCATCGACATAGTGGTGGACGGTCATCCGATGACACTTGGAGTCGACCTCTTTGCTTCAGGTGAGATGGCGGTCGCACCAAGGCCCAATACAGCACGACATGCGACAGCAGCGGGATACGATATTGAACTCCAGACAGGTGGGATTCTCGCTGGAGAGGCGTCTGAGTTGGTATTCGAAATCAGAGATGACGGCGAACCCGTGTCTCGACTGGACCCGTATCTGGGCGCACTCGGCCATCTTGTTGCACTCCGCGAAGGCGACCTCGCATACCTGCACGTCCATCCCGAGGAGACGAGTCCCGACAGTGGACAGGTCGAATTCGGTGCGCGGTTTCCGACGGCCGGGAGATATCGGCTGTTCCTCCAGTCGAAACCGGATGGCACGCTCATCACGACCCAACACGACATCCGGGTCGAACAGTGATGCGACCATGCCCGACCTGATTACCGGCGTCTCCCGCGGTGGGTCATCGGAGCCGTTTGCTCGGCGCCGCCCGATGTAATCTCCAAGCTTCAGAGGACACACTCCGCTTCGATTCCAAAGCCATTTGTCTCAACTACTTTCGGTAAAAAAGGACAATCCGAATAAAAGAGCGAGGCGTAGTTAGTACTGTATGTCCACCACTATCACCGTCGAAGGGATGACCTGCGGACACTGTGAACAGACAGTCGAAGACGCGTTAGCGGATGTCTCCGGCGTCACCGGTGCCACCGCCGATCGAGATGCTGAACAGGCCACTGTCGAGGGTGACACAGAGGTATCGAGCCTCGTGGAGGCTGTCGAAGACGCGGGATATACTGCACACGCTTGAACTCACGGCGTGCTGACGGCTGCTACTGTGGTTCTTATTCGAGTCCTCCCGCCGGCCGTACGCGATAGTGTTGGCGTGTAGATAGTACAATGGGTGACGGTACCAATAGACAACACATGAAGAACCCCCCAGACCACGACCCGCCGAACGAACAGCCACGGGACCACCGCGCTGCTATGCAGTCAGACGACGCTGTTTCCTGTTGCCGCATCTGTGAACTCGAATCTGCCGGCGATGGAGCGGCTACGCCCGACAGCGAGCACCAGCACGACCGTCCACAGCAAGACGATTCACGGACCCATCCCGATTCCAGCGTCGAACAGGAACTGCTCGAAGAGGAGGCCGAGCGGGCCGACGAAGCCGAACGGGAGATACACGAGCGGACGGAACACGACGAGCATACGCACGATAGTCATGGCGAAGACGGCGACCACGCGGGTCACGACGGTCACGGTGGAATGCACGCCGGTCACGAACAGATGTTCCGCCGGCGGTTCTTCATCTCGACGGCGCTGTCGATACCCGTCCTCCTCTACAGCCCGTTCATCCAAGGGGCACTCGGATTCTCCTCGCCGGCGTTTCCCGGGAGCACCTGGATAACGCCAGTCTTCGCGGTGGTCGTGTTCGCCTACGGTGGCATTCCGTTCCTCAAGATGGCGATTCCCGAGCTGAAAGACCGGTCACCGGGGATGATGACGCTCATTTCGATGGCAATCTCAGTCGCATTTCTCTACTCTGTCGCCAGCCTGTTTATTCCCGGGACGACGCCCTTCTTCTGGGAACTCGTCACGCTGATCGATATCATGTTGCTCGGTCACTGGATAGAGATGCGGTCGGTCAGGGCGGCCTCCGGTGCACTCGACGAACTCGCCAGGCTCATGCCCGACACGGCCGAGCGAGTCACCGAGAGTGGGGATACCGAGGAAGTGCCCGTGTCAGAGCTCCAGAACGGAGACGTACTGCTCGTCCGACCAGGAGCGAGTGTCCCCGCCGACGGCGAAGTCGTCGAGGGGGCCTCTTCAGTCGACGAGTCGATGATCACGGGCGAATCACGACCAGTGGACAAAGAGCCGGGCGCAGACGTCGTCGCTGGGACGGTCAATCAAGATGGCAGTCTCCGGGTCCGCGTGACGAAGACGGGCGACGAAACGGCACTAGCCGGCATCATGCGACTCGTCGAGGACGCCCAGCAGTCGAAGTCAAAGACACAGCTGCTCGCCGACCGGGCGTCCGGGTGGCTGTTCTACGCCGCGTTGGGTGTGGCGGCCATCACGGCTGTGGCGTGGGTCATTGCGGTGGGGTTGAACATCGCCGTACTGGAACGCGTCGTCACGGTGCTCGTCATCGCCTGTCCACATGCACTCGGTCTGGCTGTCCCGCTCGTCGTCGCAATCAACACGTCGACGGCCGCCCGAAACGGGATGCTCATCCGCGACCGTATCGCCATGGAGGAAGCTCGGAACCTGGACACGGTGATGTTCGATAAGACCGGGACGCTCACCAAGGGCGAGCAAGGTGTCGTCGGTGTCGAGACGGCAGCTGGTTGGTCCGAAGAAGAAGCGTTCGAGGTCGCTGCTGGCGTGGAAGGCGACTCTGAGCACATGATCGCTCGCGCGATTCGGACCGCCGCCGACGAACGTGGCGTCCAGCGAGCGAGTGTCTCGAACTTCGAGAACCTCCGTGGGCTCGGGGTCAAAGCAACCGTGGGCGGCGAGCTAGTCCATCTTGGCGGTCCCAACCTAATCGAGAAGCTCGGCATCGACAGACCATCGTCTATCGCTTCATTCGCCGATGAGGCCGGCTCAAACGCCCAGACTGTCATCTACCTCATCCAAGACGAATCCGAGGTCGTCGCTGCGTTTGCGCTGGCAGACGTCATCCGGGAGGAAAGTCGGCAGGCCATCGACGCACTACACGCGATGGATATTGAGGTGGCGATGCTAACCGGCGACTCCGAAGACGTCGCGAAGGCCGTCTCCGAAGAACTCGGTATCGACCAGTACTTTGCTGAAGTGCTCCCCGAGGAGAAAGACACGAAAGTCGAACAGCTCCAGTCCGAGGGGAAGCTGGTCGCGATGGTCGGCGACGGCGTCAATGACGCCCCGGCACTAACTAGAGCGGATGTCGGTATCGCCATCGGCTCGGGGACAGACGTGGCAATCGAGTCGGGAGATATCATTCTCGTCGAGAACAACCCCCGCGACGTCGTTCGACTCATCAAACTCTCGAAGGCGAGCTACCGTAAGATGCAGGAGAATCTCGTCTGGGCGACCGGGTACAACGTGTTTGCCCTTCCCCTAGCGGCCGGCGTTCTCGCACCTATCGGTATTCTCCTGTCGCCCGCTATCGGTGCGGTGTTCATGTCGCTGTCGACCGTCATCGTCGCGATCAACGCCCGTCGGCTCCGCGGGGTCGATCTCTCGTGATTGACCCATTCCGCCAGTGGGCCTTCGACCGTCGCAACCACACGCACAGCCAGCGCGTCTACGACTGGTGGAGCCGACACGACCGAGTGTACGCCGCCTTTGTCACGGCCTTCCTTTTCGGTCGAACGGCCGAATTTCGCGACCGGACGGTCGCCGCACTCTCGCTGGACCCCGGTGATACCGTCCTCGATGTCGGATGTGGGCCCGCTCCCAACTTCGAGCGACTTGCCGAGGCCGTTGGCCCGACTGGAACTATCGTCGGCGTCGACGCGAGCCCCGGCATGGTCAAGCGGGCGAAGGAGCGCGGCAAACAGTTGGACTGTGAGGTCGAAGTACTTAGAGCGGACGCCAAGAGACTGCCACTGCCGAACGACCGCTTCGATGGGGTATGCGCGACGCTCTCCTTGAGCGCGATGGGCGATGTCGAGGCAGTCGTAGCGGGAATATCCGATGTTTTGCGGCCCGGAGGACGCATTGCAGTTCTCGACGCTCAGTCATTCCAGACCGCACCGCTTTGCTGGCTCAACCCACTCATCGAAGGCGTCTCCGCCTATATCACCAACTGGTACCCCGACGCACCAATAGCTCAGTCTGTCGAAGACACTTTCGTGGCGGTCTCTATGGAGACATTTCATGCAGGGACTGTGTATGTCGTGACTGGAGAGAAACGAGACTGAATCAAATCTCCAGTTGCATCGCGTGGGAGAGAGTCAGACTCACTGGTCTACATATGCTGCCCGTACTTCCTCGAGAAGGTCATTTGGGTCCGTCCAGGTGTTTGCACGGTCGACCCGCTCCATCGACAACAGGTAGTGTGCGAACATCGCGTCATAGGCTGCATACTCTTCTTCCTCAGTATCGTAGGACCGGTAGAACGCTCTGGTTCGGTCCCGATACGTCGGCTGGTCGATGTAGCCTGCTTCCCAGGCATGGCCTCCCTTGGAGTGTTCGTACACGCCAACGATATTGTCAGCGTAGCTCGCTAAGAGCTTGAATTTCGACGTAAAGAACTCCGAAATATCTAGAATCTCGTCCATTAGGAACGCTTCAACCTCTTCGTCCGTGCTTGAATGCTGGACCTCGGACGCAAGGTGGTCCCGTACTGCTTCCAGTCGTGGCCGCTCCTCCTCAGCATACGAACCGAGTACGAAGTACGATGTCGTGTTGATGAACCGACCGAGATCCTCATGCATCGCCGTCTGAATTTCCTCAACGCGTTCAGGTGTGAGTGTCTCGCCAGGTGTCGAACCTAATTTGTCGATAACTGCCCGCATTCCGTCGTCGGTAGTCATATTGGCCATCACAAACCACCGCTACCTAACGGTACGGAAAACGGGCTGAAAGTGAAACGCGGGGAAACTTCAGGAACCACTTCGATTTTCACCGAAATGGTTATTTGACTGGACGATGAAAACCTATACACGATGTCTCGCCCCGATTCCACCCGATTCAGGCCCAGCGAGAAGATGACCGGCCTGAATCCGATTACAGCGTTAGGTTCGCTGGACGACACAACCCGCGCGAACATCATCGGCACCATCGTCGGCCATCCGAAAGGAGCACCCTCGAAGAAGGAGCTCGAATATTACAATCCGAGCGTCGCAGCGTCGACACTCACCGATCATCTCTCCCGGCTGAAGAAGGTGGGGCTGGTCGAGGTTGTCGAACGGGACCGGGAAGGGCTCCAACGCGGCCAGCCGTATCGGTTCTTCCAGCTCACCGACGCTGCCCGTGACCTCTTCGACCGAAACAACCTCTTTGAGCCCGATGCGTATCGCGCCATGTTCGCCGAAGTCGAGAAAACAGACGAAATTGAGGCCGCTGAAGCCGTCGACCGTCCGGGCGATCAAGACTGAAGGCCGTCGGCATCGGAGAGAGGGGATCTCTAACACGTGCTAGTGAGTGCGCTCAAACTCTTCAGAGAATAATGGTCAACCCTCTGAGTGAGCGCAGCCACAGTGTAGGTCTGCTATTACAGCTGGTGGCATTGAGAGAGTTACTGCTGGTGGCGATGGATTTCATCGCGAACGATAGTTCGAATGTCCTGCTCGGGGAGTCTGGTGTCATCGGGAATATCTGGTTTCTCTAGTGGTTCGAGTTCTTGCGCGGCGGCTTGAAGCCGCTCATCCGCAGCTGCAGCGTAGAAATAGAGGTCACGGCGGTCATCGTGGAGTGCTCGCAACGTTGACTCGGCAACGGGCGTTCCATCAGCCGCTTCAGCGTATGTATAGCCTTGCTCAATGCGTTCAAGCGCCCGTCGAATAGTTAGGAACTCGTCGGCGTTGACCTGGAGATAGCCATCTTCGACGTCAAACCCCGCCGGGGGCCGTCCAGTCCATCGGCCGGCCTCTTTTGCAGCGTCGATGCCGGATTGAATCCGGCGGAGCTTCTGTTTGTGTTCCACACGAGCGAGGTCGCCCATCACACCAGCAATCAGCTGACTCACAGCTCTGTCGACGAGGTCATCGTCAAGGCTGATTTCGAGTCCGACCTCCAGATCCTGAACACCGGTTTCATGACTGAGACAGAATTCTAAGAACTCGTGGATTTCGCCGGCGCCGAGTCTGGAGAGCCGAGACAGTTCGTGAACGATGACTACATCCAAAGACCCGTCTTCGATATCTGCACGAAGACGCTGGTACTCCTCACCGCGGTCATTTTCAGTACCACCGATGATGTCTGCATAGGCGTTAATCTCTGGCTCATCGTACGTGTCTCTGGCAAACTCCCGAAGTTCGTCGAGTTGTCGTTGTGGGTCTTGGTCTGTCGTCGAGACACGGGCGTAGATGCCGATTTCGGGCATGCTTCCTGCGGAGTCAGTCGAGTGTATAAGTTATCCACCTTTTGCGGGGTCCGTAGGAAGCACTTCCTTTCTGTGAACTAATACAAGAAGTTTCAATCCCGGTGCGGGTTTCTCACTCGTCGCTCATGGGAAGACGGGGATATGCGTTCGGAGCTCTATCACGGCAGGAAATCGATATCGACTGCCTTGTACCACACCGACGGTCGCTTCGGCTGGCCGGCATTGAAGGGCTGACCCAATGGCGTTCCTCAATACGTCTCTACGTCGACACCGAGACGCTCGAAGTCATCGACGTTCCGTGTAAGGACCGGTTCGTCGACGACGTCGGCAGTCATGCCGATAATCATGTCACCGTCGGTGACGGCATTCCCCTCGTTCATTAACTCGCCAGAACGACGGCCAGCCTTCCGCATAATCGCGGAGTCAGCTGGGTGAACTGGCTTCGATGCGAGGACCTGTTCGATTTTCTCGCGTTCCGCCTCCGAGTCCGTTGCTCGGGCGACGCCATAGTACAGTTCGAAGAGCGTCATCGAGGAGAGCCGTTGCTGAACGAAATCAGTCTCCAGTTCACGCGCTTTCTCGACGGCGTCCTCGTCGCCGTTCATCAGGTCGATGAGAAACGAGGTATCCAGCAGCACGCTACGCGTCCTCTAGCTCGCCGGCAATCTGTTCGAGCTCACGGCCGCGCCGTTTACGACGTTCGTCGACGGCGTCGCGCAGTGATTCAGCCTCCTCGTCGCTGAGTATACCCGCAAGTTCGAGGAGTGATCGCTCGCCGGCGAGTCGGAGCACGACCTCAGAGAAGGTTTCGTCTTCCCCTTTGTGGGAGGCGAGACGCTCGTAGGCGTCCTCGGAGAGACGGATGCTCTTCGACATGTGCATACAGTTGTATGCAGAGATACAAAGCACTGTTCCCTGGGGTGGTACAGGGTCATAGTACGAGCCGGGAATCGTGATTTGGGTGCCACAAGACGATGGCAGGAGTCAACTCGGGAAGAGGACTTTAATTTTAACCAACAGTGAATTGGGAGACAGAGTTTGTTGGTTAAGCGCCAGCGATTGTCGCCTTTTTAAATCAGGTTGCGCTCCGGTAATCCGTGAGAGTTAGTCATGTTCCGAATCTACGTGAGGGCATAATAGCTACCCATCAGAACTGTCAGCAATAGAGGCTCGAGGCGAGACACACACACCAGATTTTGAGTAAGGATTCAAAGATCAGTGGGTTAGGAGGCTGTATGATGTGATTCAGAGGGATTCTCTTACTCCAAACTAGGTGTGTCTCTAGTCTAGCTAGTCTAGTAAGTAGTAGTGTAGTGTCTGTAGAAGCAGTAGACGAACTAGTACAGCTGCAGACACCGCTCTGTTCAATCCCACTCCCCTTCTATTTCTTACTCCAAACTAGATGTGTGTCTTGTCTCTCTTACTCAAAATCCGGTGTGCCCTAACTGAGTTTTGTGTAAGGAGAAATGCTGCTTATCAGGCCTCTCACAACCTGTACCGATGCTATTACTCATAATCCGGTCTCAAAGCTTTATTCCGATAACTACTGTCTGGTTCTGATAATGGATAGCGAAGATGAGTCAGAGACGGTTCACAGTGTCTTTGACAGTGTTGATTCGGGAGGTGGTGGGATTTTTGAGCAACGAGAGATTCTCCAGAACCGGACTGATGCCTTTGCCGCGGGGATTCTCGACGACGGGGTGATTCCTCGTGCTGCAGCACTAAGTGCGAAGGAACACGGAGATGCACGCAAGGCGATGCGCCTTTTCGGTACGCTGGCGACCAAGCGAACAAGGAGAACGCCGACCGGGTGAAAGAAACTCACCTCTCCGATGCACGGGCTTCTGCAGAAGTTGATCGGCTACTCGAACTCATTTCGGGACTCCCACCTCACAGCAAGCACGTCTTAGTCGCGCTAGCGAACCTCACGAAGAATCAGCCGGACAAGGAGTGGTTCCGGACGATGCGAATACGCGAGACGTATCTCGACGTCTGCGAGCAGAGTGGAGCCGACCCACTTTCAGCTGAGCGGACACGGCAATTACTCAACGAACTGTGCTTCTTGGAGATTGCTGGAAGTCGACGAGGGACGGGCGAAGGGAAAGGTCACTACAGCCAGTATACGCTCCTGTGGGACGCTGATATCGTTCTCACTCTCGACACCTGACGCTCTTATTTCGTTACTGTGAAAATGAATTTATATTAGCGAGACACTCGTAAGACCAGTCGGCTACCGCCGCGAGAAGTGATACCAATGAGTGATCCAAACCCGATCTCGATTTACCCGGATAATGCAGCCCAACGCCAGTTGATCGTTTCATGGGCCCAAAAAAACGACGAGAGTGTCTCGGAGTTTTGCCGCAAGGCGATTGAAGAACGCCTCGCTCGGGATACGGAATCTGAGGCCCCTAACGAATTGGACGTTGATGAACCGATGGACGATCTGAAAACGGAATTCCTCGCCGATCTTGAAGAGGCGACGGAGGTCGATATCCACGAGCAATTCTATCCTGAAGTTGCTTTGTGGCTCCTCCTTAGCAACGACTATTCCGGTGAGGAACGTCGGCAGGCGATGAAAGAGGCACCAGACACGATGCGGGAGAAGCTTGCAGCACTAACCGAGAACGAGGAGGGAGATGAGTGATGGGACGAGATACAGCAATCCAGGTGTATCTGTCTGATGAGAACGCTGCGTGGCTCAAAGAACAGGCCGAAGCCGGTGGTCAATCCTGCTCAAAATACTGTCGCGAGGTTATCCTCGATTATATTGACCGCGAACACAATGAGCGCCCACACAGGCGGTACGCGGTCGACCAACAGATAGAGCTGGTCCTGAACCAGCTTGAGGAGGAGGCGATGTCCCTTCTTGAGGACTTCCAGTCCGAGACGGGGGCGAAACTGGATCGTCTCCAGCGGCTTCGAACAGTGTATGCTATCGCGACCTGGCGTCTGGTCAAACGCAGCTATCCACTGGAGCAGCGAAAAGCCGCGATGAAATCCGCTGTCGACCAGGTTGGCTTGGCCCCTACTCACGACCCAGAGATCCAGACGGAGATTTCGTCGTTTGACAGCGCTGCTGAAGCGGAGTGAACAGTTAGAACACAGATATATTGCTGGCCCCACGACGGGACCGAGTTCGGTTCCACGGTTCAGAATTGGTTTGTCTGGCGCTCGCTTCTCAGTGTTATCTTTTAATTGGAGAATTTCATACTATCCAACTAATTCATCGCAATATTCGCGTAAAATCGCAGGACAACGATCGAATTATGTGTTAATAATTTAGTTAGGAGAGTAACTGATTCGTATAAAATCGCAAGACAGAAGTCGGATAGATTCGAAAAGATGTGTCTCTTTATCTTGCCCCATGGAATCTCGCGCATTTGCGGAGTGATTCACAGACAATTCATTAGAAAACGAACACAGAAAACTGGGGCGTTACGTCGATACCAATCTCCTGAAGGTCGCGCCGACAACTCCTCGGGAACTATACATTGAGAACCTGAGAAGTCTGCGGATCACCCCCGCAAGAGTGGGGTGGGAGTGCGCGCAGCGAAGCGAGCACACTGGACCGACGCGAGGCGCGCGATCGCGCCGAGCGAAGCGCGCCGGTCGGCGCCGCGCGCCGTCACGTACCACCTAGCCAGCGACCCGATCTCGACTCCGGCCGGCAGCCCCATGTTATACAGAGAGTGTCTGGTTCGACTATAGCTCAGACGTGGCGAACACCCACGGCTGTTGCCGCGGGTAGTTTACGGATTGTACGGCTCGACGATATCGAGTACAGCAGGTGCTTCGAATCGTCGATTGCGCTGTTGCCCTGTCGTTTCTCGCAAGATTTCATCGTCCCAGAGACGTCGGATAGCCTGATTCACGGCCGGCTGTGAGCGATCAAGGGCGTCGACAGCCTGTGGTTCAGTGAGATACGGCTGCTCAATGACGAAGTCGATCAGCTCCCGTATGACCACTCCCTGGCCCTGATACGCTTCTCGATACTGGTCACGAAGTGCGAGTAGGTCTCGCGCGACAGTGTACGCCTCCCGGCCCTGCGTAGCGATAGCATCGATGAAGAATGATACCCACTCGGTCCAGGCGCCGTCGCGACTCACCGCCAAGAGCTTCGCGAGGTACGCGTCACGATTCGCGTTGAAATACGACGAGGGGTAGAGATATGGACCGGGGAGCAACTCCCACTCGTAGAGCGTCAGCATCACGAGCAGACGCCCAAGGCGGCCGTTGCCGTCCTCGAATGGGTGGATTGTCTCGAACTGATAGTGGATCAGCGCCAAATCGATGAGTGGTGCATACGTCGGTCCAGAGCGGATGTACTGGAGCAGACTCCCGAGTGCATACGGGATGCTTGCCGGTGGCGCGGGGACAAATCGAGCCTCACTAAGCGGAGTTCCTGGTTCATCGATCCCGACGAGATCGTCGCGAAACTCGCCCGGGTTGTACCGTTCACCACGAGCACCTCGCAGTAAGATTTCATGGAGTCGACACAGTAGGGTACGGTCTAAGCTTGCGCCATCTTGCAGCGCCGCTATCCCGGTCATAATCGCCTCGACGTAGTTTTGTGCCTCCGCAATATCGGCCCGTTCAGTCGCCGTCTGACCGGGTTCTTCACCGGCCTCTCGACGGTAGATGTCGGAGAGTGTGAGTCGTGTCGTGGTCTCGATATTCGAGGAGTCGACAGCCTCACGATGGATTAGTGGACTCAGGATGACTTCCGGTGAATCGAGCCATCGGTCCAGATCGGAGAGTTGGCCCACACCATACATTGCGTCGCCAGTTATCGTCGTGAGCTCGTGTATCGGCTCGATATCTGGTGGGAGTGGTTCCGGGCTGAACGCGAAAATCCCATCGACCATCTCCACCCCACCCGGTGGTGCGTCAATAAAATCTTCAGGCCGCATTGTTATCTTACAGTGCGACCGGGCCAATATAGATAACGATATAAATTTTCCCCTATCTAAGAAACCCGAATATATGTCTAAGATAAGAAAACTCAGTTATCATTATCTTCTGACTGGGGTGGTTCCTGTCGGTGGCGTCGCGCGCTGTCACGGTCCAGCCAGCCATCCAGCCGGTGTCGGCCCGGCCGGCAGCCCCACGCTGAGACACACCAGTCGACCATGTTAGGCAGCCACCGACAGTCTGGCCTCACGTTGCGGTCAACACAACACCCACCTTTACTCGTCAGTCGAGACGAGAGCCTCGAACAACCGGTATCCGTTGGTGATTGCTCCGGCAGTCACCGTCGACATTCGGCGCACCACTGGTGACCGGCGCATGTCTGCCTCGTGTATCGGCAGAGTATATAAATAATACCTCAATTTTAATATAAAGTTTAAATAAATAGGGTAGCTTACTACCGCCTATATTAAGCAAGACGAATACTGATTCCGAGCGGGGATCGACTATTAGTCTTGACGTCCCCGCTCAAAATCCCGATTTATTCCGCAGTCAGGCAGTCCACGATGTACTCACATTTTTATGCCGACATCATACTGATGCCTTCTCGGTTACCGAACTCTCCAATGCCGTGGACTACTCCCAACCCACGGTTTCGAAAGCCATCGATGTCCTCGCTGCGAATGAGCTCGTCGTCGACCAGCGAGACGGGACGAAACGGCTCGTCCATATCGATCGTGAGCGGTTATCTCGGCCAGACGACCCGTTCTTGGACATCCCACAAGCAGCGTTCCATGACCCTGTCCGAGCCGCTGTCGACGAGTTACGCGACGAACTCGACGATGTCCTTGGGATCGTTTTGTACGGGAGTGTCGCACGGGGTGAGGCTGATCGGCGCAGTGATATCGACCTGTGGGTACTCGTCGAGGACGACCGGCTGGCAAAGCAACGCACGGCGAATCGTGTCCGGCAAGACCTAAAAGCCAGCGAATTCGACACCGATCGATACGCATACGAGATCGACGTCGAGGGACTGCCTGCCATCCCGAATTATGCCGAAAAAATTCGGACCACTCTCAGTGATGGGCTCGTCCTCTACGACACGGAGAAGTTCGACACGGTCCAGCAGATGATTTTCCACGGTCATCTCGATGAGTAATGCTGACGCTGGCGGCCGGGCCGAAGCGAACAACTACCCGACCGGCCAGTCTCGCGACCTGTAACCGGCGCGGCACGGGTATCACGTTTTGTATGGCGTTGGACTCCCCGCAGCGGTAAACCGGGCGACTGCGCCACAGTTGGAGCAGGTGTCGACGAACGCACAGACGCGACGCGAGGTTGCGACCGTACGGACATCCCCACAGACGGCACACTCGAACGGGGTTCGATAGTGAACTGCTACACGGGACTGGGACGGCGCAGTATGGTCGTCATCGAGCTGGCAAGCCGAATCGGGGCGCTGGTCGTCGAGTTCTGGCTGGTTGGCAGTGCTCGCTGAACGCGTGCACGCTGTGACACCGAGCTCGATAGCTGCCGGCTCCGCCTGCAATTCGCGATCGATCATGGCTGCGAGGTCGGCCAGTGACTCGGCACTGTCGCCCTCGCCGTGGTGTTCGAGGGCGGTCTCGAATAACCAGTCTCGAAGGGCTGCTGCGGTGTCGCGCTCGACTGTATACGATGGCATCGAATGCATCTGTGTTTCGCTCCATCCCTTGTGGGATCCAGAAACCTCAGATGTCGCTGGCCCCCGTAGAGCGACTGGATTCGGTCGTGGCTGCGCGCGCAGCGAAGCGAGCACGGAGCGGCGGGTGGGGCGGTGGGGCGTCCACTGGGTGGTGGTCGCTACGAAAAATGGGGGAGAGCCCCAGCTCAGTGCTGGCTGCCCGTTGCTTGCGCGAGTCCGACAGCCGGGTCGTCGGTGCCATGTTCGTCTTTGTAGGCGTCGACGAGTTCCCGGCTATACTGTGCGACCCGACACTTCGACGTGGGGACGACCGTGGCCGCCGCCTCGGCGACCTGGCCCTGCGTGACTTGCTTGCCCGGGAGCAGTCGATCCGCGCCATACAGTGCTGCCGCCGCGACGGTGCACCGCGATGTTCCCGGCCCTATGGGAACCTGATCGCCCAGCTCCAGGAGGTAACACGCCAGCCGCCACGTCCGCACGGCTCGCGCCCCGGGGATGGCCTCCTCGTCGAGCGCGTCGAGCACCGCCAATACGGCGTTGGGCCTGACGACTGGTGCATCCACCTCGCACTGACAGCGAATCTTCCGTGCCGCCGCACACACCCGCTCACGGGGTGCCTTGGTGTAGGTCGCGACCGCGCTGTCGATGTCTGCCCGCTCGATATCAGCGGCTCGCACGGCCAACAGCACGGCGCCGCCGGCGAGTGACTCCCAGGCCATCCGCCCGCCTGGGAGGTGGGCGTCGGCAGCCTTGCGCAGGTACCGTGCCGCGGTCTTGACCACGTACTCGGGCAGCCCCAGGTTAGCGCCGATCATCTCGATATCCCGCAGCCCCTCGTTGCAGCGCTTGGTCCGTTTGCGCTGGCCGCCGAACCGGAACCGCTTGTGCCACTTGCGGAGGGTCTGGACCCGGTCCCAGCGCTCGTTGCTCAGGGGATTACCGTGGCCATCGGTATGCTGGCCCATCTTCGTGGCCAGGCCCTTGTCCGCCTGCAGCGGATCCACCGTTTCGATGCTCTTGTCGGCCTCCCCGACCATGCCGAGGTCATTGAGGGTTGGGCTCCGGTCGACCCACTCGTCGGCGACGACCAGGCCACAGGCCGTACAGAACGACGTCTCGTCTTCGGTGATGACTTGTCCCTCGCATTCGGGACAGGTCGACCGCTCCGAGGGTTCGTGCTTGACTTCCCCCTTGTGCTCCCGCTCGTTGGTGGTTGGTGACTGTGCGTCCAAAACCGTCTTTTCGCTGGCGTTGGTACTTGACATTGGAGTTCCTAGCTCCCGAAGGCGCGCACCACAGCGCCTGACACCCCGTGTTCCAGCACGGGGTTTTCCGACGACACCATCCGATAGAACCGTCTACGCGCTCTCGCTCGCGCCTTCGCGAGCGCCCTCCTGGGCGCGAGCGAGAGCGCTGTCGTGAGAGGGGGCATCCAGCACCGCGCGGCGTCTCGCCGAGCGAAGTGAGGCGAGGCTCGGAAGACGAACGGAGTGAGTCTTCCGGCGACCCGCCCGGAGCGAGCGGCCAGCGGGATATGCCCGTTCGTGTCCGGCCCGGTGTGCGGGTCCGTGTCCAGCGCGACTGTCGCCGAGCACGCGCGCCGCGCTGTGGCGCGCGACAGCGCAGGCGGCACCAAGCGCTGGAACGCGAAACGCCCGCGAGGGGCGCAACCGACGGGGATACCCGCTGGCGTCGAGGGCACATGCATTTTAGCCCGGAACGGGCGCGGGCGGTGCGGAGAGCGCCCGTATGCCCGGAATGGTCGGTCGCGAGCGAAGCGCGGCGCGACCGCAAGGAGCGCCGCGATGCGAACGGGGAACGAAGTGACCCGTGAGCAAGCGGAGGGCGGCAGCGGCGAGCGGGGCGGGCCGTATTCGAACCACTGGTCAACCGACGATACCGGCGCTGTGCTGGCCCCGTTCCTGACTGTGAGAGCGCAACTAGCTTATCCGACTCTCGTCACGGCAGCTTGACGCACAGACCAATCTGTGGGTCCAAGCCTGGGACTCAGCGGCATGTCCGGGACCATACGGCTACCCGGCGAACAGTCGGGACTACGCCTTCGAGCCTGCTGGAGAGTGACTGGCTTTGCTACAACCGGGACAGTTGTAGTAGTAGCGTGCCGCAGACAGCGGATGAGTTCAACACGTCGGAGCCGTTCTTCCCGGGGCCCCGCCTGAGTAGTAGGTCAGCGTGTGTCCGTATTGGACTCGTGTCCGTGGCAAACGCTTATAGTTTCTAGTTTCGTAACGCTATACAACATGAGTTACGACACGGAACACGTGCGCAACGCGGGGGACCCCCCGGGGACGATTACGAACATCCCGACGTTCACTGCGTTACTTGACAACACACATCTTGCTGCCCTCTACACGTCGATCAGACAGACAGGAACGACGACCGGTCCGGAACTCGTCGAAACGATACCGGTCTCGAAGAAGACGGTCTACGACTATCTTCACAGATTGGAACAGGCTGGCTTGATCAGGACGGTTGGCGACGACGCTGGGACTGCCGTCTACGCAGCCGAGGAGTTCGAGCTCACACTGACAGTTCGTGACACGGAACTCTCGATTACACCCGAACTCGTCGAGATCGTTGCGAATGCAGATGCGTATCCAGCTATCCAGCGCGTGCTTGACAACCATGGCCTCGTCACGTTCGCACTTGCACACGATCTCGTGCATGCACACAGCGAGGGCGATATCACGATTCGACAGATGGCCGAACTGACGGGCCTCTCTGCTGGAACTACGTACGATCTTGTTGAGGCGCTCTATTCGATTCTTGACCTCGGTGACGACGATTCGGCCCCGACAACATACACACCAGTTGATTCCGACGACGAAGAGCGCACGCTACGGGACGAACTCTTCGACGAGTAACTGTCATGGCGAAGCGATATACTGCAAACATCGCGGACACCGTGATGTTTCGGAATCTGGGGAAACATCCCAGCCCGGACTTAGAATCGCTGCAGCGTGCGGTTGCGGAAGCTGGGACCGAGATCTGGGTGCCGGCAGCGGTTTATCATGAACTGACAGATACTGGATCCGGTGACTCGCCGGCAAACCCGTATCTCGATGCGGCCATCGAAGATGGCTGGCTTCGCGTGGCGACACCACTCCCTGGCACTCGATCTGACGGATTCGATTCCAGTGCTGGCCAGGTTGAGCAAGCGCGGTTCGTCGCGGACGAATTTCTCAATCAGCAGAGCAAGTACCCAGAGACGAATAACTGGATAGACGCGGCAGTAGTTGCATTAGCGGTTCGACTGTTCGAGCGGAACGCCCGGATTCGTCTCATCACCCACACGGCTGACGAAAATCTGGCAGCCGCATGTACTCGTATCCCGTCGGAGTTCGGATACCACAAGATCAAATCACGATACTACAATCCACCACAAACCGCGAAAACTGAATTTCCGACTGTTGAGAGTCTTACCTGGGATGAACGATAGACACCTTGTACTGATAGAGTCACGTCGGTGACCTCGTATGCTGAGCTGGTGACCGATATACGCCTTGTATCTGCCAGGCTCTGGCACATCTAGCAGCGGCTGCGTGTTCTATGCGATCGTATGTTGCTCACAGCCAGTCGTTGTACCATGCCTGTGTCTCGCCGATTGCTAACCCCTCGGTCGGGATCTCGACCGTCACGTCGCTGTCCTCGATATAACCGAGGAGTTCTCCGTAGTAGTCCTGGCCAGCATGGATAACGAGCGTCACGTCCTCCGAGAGGAGCCCTTGCTCGGCCAGCTGCTCTGCTACCTGTTCGGCCCACTCACGCTTGCGTGCGACCGGCGCGCCTGACAGCGTCTCGTCGTACGGTTCGATTGGCGGCCCGTCGGGGGCCAGCAGACCATGTTTCGCCGAGAGGATCCACCACTCGTCGTGATATTGCTCGGCGTAGGCCCGCATCTTTTCGAAATACGACGAGGTGTAGAGGGCCTTCGGTGGGGCTGGCTGGTTCTGTTTGGTCTTGACACAGCTGACGAGCCCAATTTCACGTGACATGGACACTGTATCCGTTGTCGAAAGACTTCACTCGTAGGTTGTGGTACGGACCGCGCGCAGCGACGCGAGCACGGTGGACCGTCGGCGGCGGAGCCGACGCAGCGCTCCGTCATCAAGCGTCACTCGATATCGACTGTGGGCACGCCAGGGTTGGCTGCCCCCCAGTGACTGCTAACACCCATCACTATACCCGACGTTCACTCACTGGCGACGGAATCGATCAGGGTCCACTCGAGCTTGTGCAGCTGTTCAGCGACATCGCTGTCCTTGTTGATCTGGTACAGTGGGCTGCCACTGATCTTCCGGGTCTGTTCTACGACCTCTAGCGCTTGGAGGTCTTCGATATGGTCGTAGACCGTGCTGCGGCTCATACCGGCCTGCTCGGCGATTTGGCTGATGTTGATATCACGGCCCTCACTCAGCAGAACCGCGAGGATCTTTACTTTCGGATGCGTGCCCAGAAGCTCGGTTAACGCGGTGTATGGTGCGTACGACTCCACTTCGGCATCGGTCGGTGGACTCATGGCCTGGAGCGAGAGATGCGAACTGCACGTTCGTTACGGTATCGGGATGTGAGAGAGATTATTAGAGTGCTTCCAAGCGATTGATCGTACTGTCGGTACAGAGACTCTCGACAGCCAGGCGCAACAGCGAGCCGAGTTGCCCATCTGCGGTGTAATCGGGCGAATTGAGGTTCCCAGCACGCTGTGGCGACCCCAAGTCGAGGATTGCCTGTTGCTTCGCCGACGTGGTATCAGGTTTATCGACACCGAAGACACGGCCCCCACGGTCTTGAATTAATGAGAAACAGGGAATGTCGGTGATCCCGTCGCCAATATAGATCATCTGTTCGAACGGGATTTGTCGGTCCTCATCGTCGATTGCTTCGTTGACCGCGTATGGGTTCTCACGGGCCGCACTGGCTGAAATGCCTTTGTTGATCTCGTAGAGATACCGTGTCTTGTCGGTGAATGAAATCGGCCGTTTGATACCCGAAAACACATCCGAGTCATCAGTGGCAAGTCGCGAGGCATAGATCTCGCTGCAGTGGTCTGAGATGATGGAGCCACTGATGAGTGACTCGATCCCTTCCGAGACCACGAAATACTCGATTCCGACACCATCATACTCTGCCACGATTGCATCGAGCGCGTCGAAGATATCCGGGACACCCGGATAGAGGTTCTTCTCCAGCGCTGTCGCACACCGTTCCAGATCAGCGGGCGTCACCGCACCCATTGGCTTTTCGGCTCCGATCTGTTCGAGCAACAGCGTGAGATACGCGACTGTCGGATCGTACCCGTCTTGGACCCGGGCCGGAAACTGCTCGTGCCAGAACGTCGTCGCATCGATATCGTACTCCTCGAGCAAGAACGTCGTGGAGTCCGGGGCCAGCGTATCGTCGAAATCGAAGACGACGCCAATATCACTCGTCATCAGTCACCAGCAGCTCCCGATCAAGGTTCGTGTGCTGTTCGCGCAATCGGTGCTGTTGGGATAGTAGCCCAGCGGCTTCTGTCTCGACGATCATACCCCCGGCATGCCGCAGCCGGCCGGCATCGGGATCGGCATCCGGATCGAGTGCTGGATCCCGGAGGAGCTCATAATACTCATCGGCTGCCGTCCCACCAACGATTTGCCGAAGATCACTGGCGATGGCTTGCCGACCAATCGGGGTAATTCGATAGTATGTTTTCCGCCGGTCGACATTGGGCGGCCCTGGAATCTTCTCGATGAGGTCCGCGTCCATCAGTTCACGCAGCGGCTGCTGGAGCTTGTTGCTCGTTCGATCAGCTTCGTCGCTCAACCGCTTCCGGGACAGTTCACCGTACTCGTACAACAGGTACAGAATGGTGTATCGTCCCTCATCTGCGAGGGCCTGCTTGCGCTGGATGTGGTCGTCGAGGGTTTCGAAAGACGCGTCGAACAATCGCTCGTTCACGTAGGCACTCAATTCACCACGGTCAAGGTGCTCTAGTGGGTCGGTCTGTGCCATGCTCAGGTGGTAATTACTTGTCTCGACACAAAGAGTTAACGATTGATAACCTTCTTGCCAAACACTTTTACGTCGTGGTATCGAACGTGTAGGTAGTACGCTCCTCACCGATGACAGGCCCACCTACGTCTTTTACATATGATGGCGACCCTGTCAAAACACATCTCCAGCGCTGTGCCCCCCAGCCACGCACCCAGTCACGATCTGACTCGTTTTTCGTCTACGTCATGGGTCCCTACACGGCATTCGATGCCTCGTTTGCGTATCCCAACGCTGCTGCCCTCCAATCGCCATTTATCGAGGATCCGCTGTTCGACCCCGAAACGCATCCTCACAAGACGGGGCATGGGACCTACGAGGCGGCACTGGCCGAGCTTTGCGACGAGCTTCGTGCCGAGTTCGGTGTGCGTGCGTTCCTCGCAACTGACATTCGGACGATTCCGACGAAAGCGGATGCTGGCCCCGACGAACCGGGGATGTCGGTGCTCGAACAGTCCATTGCCTTTGCCGCCTGTAGCGATGCCGTGGTGTTCGTGTTCACGAACGCTGGGTTGACGACGGGAGCCGGCTCGGAAGTCGGTGCGATTCTTGGGGAATTTCAGCTGCGTCGTGGGCATCCCCGTGAACCGCTAAAACCACGGCAACGGATCGGGATTTTCCAGCACGAGGCGTTCGAGAGCGCGAGTATCGAGGAGATTCCCTACACGTACGGGATCGGCACCCGGGAGTTTGCCACTCGACCGGCTCTCGTCGACGACATCAAGGGGTTCCTCGAGAACGTCCGCCGTGAAGCACAGGCCGGCCCGCTGCCGAAGTTCCGCTCGTACTGAGGCCATCACTAGCGCTGACGGGACACATCAGAACACCGGCTCGACGACCAGATGCGCATGCTGGAGGGCGGGCCGCTTGACTCGACCGTCGGTCTCGAAGTCGACAGACCGGATGCATCGGCTGGCGGACGACGAATACAAGTCCTCGACGCGACATTTCTCATCGACTATCTCAACGGCGTCGACGCAACGGCACCACCGCGCCGAGAGCAAAGCTAGAGGTTGTGGTGGGTCGGTGGTGGTTGAGACAGTGGGTGTCACTATGTCGGCCGGTGGAAGAGCCCTTGGATAGCCGCTAGCCTCAATATTGGGGGGAGAGTTGAATATATTTATTAGAGAAACTAAATTAATTTTAATACAGATAAATTAACATATTAAAGCCTCAAACCCCTTCAGTTCAATTGGATATCCTAACGCTGTATTGTGGTTTTATCCCTCCATTTTCACTTCCACTGTGGTGTGAAAATATATTTGAATTATCAGCCAGTATATCTTACCGTATCTCATGTCAAAACAAGAAAGATACAAATTCGGCCGAATCGACCTCCCAGAAAGTGAGCTGCCCACACCTGACAAGTTGAAAGACGAAATTGATACACTAGATGACAATTTCGAGATGGTTCGCCGGAGAGAGGACGACCCGGTAACCGGAGGGGAGCTTGAGTATCGGGAGAAGGCACGAACTACCTACGTGGGCGATAGTCACGGTGACCTTTCATTCTGCCACTTCTACTATGTGGCAGACACTGAGAACAGTATTGTGGTGCGGAATGAGGATGGTGAAGAAGAAGAACGCAATCAGCCGGAGCTGGTTCGGCCGAGAGTGTTCTACTTCGAGAATGGAATGTTCGCCTTCGAGTCGAGACAGGATTTAGTCGAACCATGGATTCCCAACTTCATCGGGAAGCTCACCGATGTCGATGCGCTCGATAATTCACGTATCCTCCCATTCAGTCAGGATATGATGCGTGATTTCTACGATAGCCGAGAGAAGATTACAGTATTCAAATTTTCATCACCTGATGGTGAAGACTTCGAGGGTGACACAGAGCTAGCGGGGGCACTAAATGACCTTACTGACACCGTCGAGAGTCAGCAGTTCAGTGGTGGAAATTCAGGGAAAAATCTGAAAGGAAATGCCATTGTCGACGAAGCAGCAGAAACCATGCATATTGATAAATTGCATGGCAGACGAGAGGATGAGCTAACCACAAATATCCTTGCGTCAGGTGTCTATGTCGCGGCATGGAGCGAGAGGGACTGGAGTGAGCCGATTGAGACTGGCACTCGGGCAGAAGCGATATTCAATCGGCTATCCCCACAACTTCGTAAACTAACGTAGCCCTTCGGCGCTCAGAAATCGACTCTTTTGTAGACATCCCTACTGCCCTCACCCTGTGGTGCTCAGCGCTGCGTATCCTGGTGGAATAAGTCACAGGTGTTGTGATGGGTGTATCTAAGCTACAATCGAGTCAGGTGTGCGATATACTCCTTGCAACCTGTTGGCGGAACCGGATTCCCGCCTGCTGCAGCTGCCCAGGCCAGCCGCGTGGTCGGCGCCGTTCGGTCACTCGCTCCGGATGCTGTTCCCTATCGTGGCCTTCCTGCTATGTCACACCCTCGCCCCGTCGGCTGCGGTCACAACGGGAGTGACCCCGCCTGTGGCCGCTGCATCGCCGTCCAGGAGGTCCAAGCCGAGATAGCGTTTCTCGAGCAACGCCTCGGCTGTCTCCATCGACATCGCTACTATCTCCGTCGACTCTTGACGCCGGCCGACCTGCCGAGTTTTCACTCGCACATCCTCGCCGCCCAGCTCCTGTAACTTCTGCCACACCCGTTTCACCGTCTGCCCATGGGGCTCCTTGCCCAGCTCGGCGGTCAAGGCCGTCCGCAGATCGTCCTTGGTGAAGAACACGCCGCTGCCGTCGACCCGCTCGGTCCCGAACTCCGGCCACCGCTTGGCGACTTTCACCGCCCGGTAGGTGTTCTGGCGATTACTCCGTTCGACGAACACCTCCTTGACCGTCTGTTCCCGGCAGTTCGCGAAAAAATCGAGCGGTGAGGAGCTGGGCTCGACACCCTCGGGTAGACTTTCGGCGTCCTCCTGTTGGTCGGTGTCGGCTTCCAGCTGCTGGGCCTTCGCGACCGCACTGCGGGCGATCTCCCGAGTTTCGTCGTGGTCCTCGTCTAGGTCGTCCAGGCGACTCTCGTTGGCTGCGGCGTCCCCACTCGCCGTCGTCGCGATGTCGTGGGTCCGCTCGACGTTGTCTTCGAGCTCGTCGACGCGCTCTGCTAACCGGTCACGCTCCTGGACCAAGCTCTTCAGCAGCGCCGCGACCACAGGATCAACATCGCGGTCGCTGAGCTGGGCCAGGAGCGTGTCGAGCTCCGGGCCGGTCCCATCATCCGTCTCGATATCCATGTCGAGTGCGGCCGCCACAGCGGCGTCTCGAGTATCGCACTGTGCCTCGTCGGAGTGGGAGTGCTGGTCGGTCATCCCTGAGACCCACGCCCGGAATCGAACCGGGTCGCACCGACCACGGCGTGGGCGACCCGCGGAGTGACCGCGGCGTCACTGCGCAGATCACCTGGCGGCCGCTACCGATGGCGACCTTTCGAGGGCTGGATGTTCCGACACCGGTCGCCGTACTCCGCCTCGTACTGCGCCAGCAGATACTCGAACTCGCTGGCGGCTTCGTCGGCCGTTTCACCTTTGACCGTGATTGTAATCCTGTCCTCGTCTCTGGTCCCAGTCCCGCGTTTGAGTCGGGCTTCGATGCTGGCGCCAATATCGGTTCGCTCGATCCGTTCGGTGCCGTCAGTGTCACACTGTGCCTCGTCGGCAGCGGAGTTGTCGTCGGTCATACTGCACGGCCCACCCCCGGAATCGAACCGGGCCACCCCGACCACGGGGTAGGCTAGCTACGGCATGGCTGCGGCTTCGCTTCTAAACCCTCGGGTCACCCACTGCTGGGATAGTCACATCCAGGCGCCACGCACCACCACTCTAGGCGGACCGACCGAGCGCCGACGCTGTACCGATACTGGTCGTATAGCGCGGCGACTGCGTCGTACTGCCCGGTCCAGGCTGTGTAGTGGGCGACGCCGCCGACGTCGTAGCCAACCCGCCACAGATGCAGGTCGGTCACGGTGGCCCCTCCAGTACTGGCGAGGGCGCGACGTCGTCGCTGGGAACCCAGTAGGTCTCGATTGCGTCGGCCCGCAGAACCGCCTGGACGACCGGCTTCGTGTGGCCACGGCGCAGTCGCTGGACGGTCTCGCTGGCCAGATCGGCCAGCAACGCCGTCCGCAGCCGGTCGTCCTCGACGTTGAGGACGAGCATGTGGGGCCGACAGTCCAGAGCCTGACAGACGACGATAGCGCCGGGATGAGTCATGCCCGACCACCCCGGCGGGCACTGCTGGCCCAATGTTTATTCCGGCACAGGCCTGCCGACTCGGACTGGGCCCGGACAGTGTGTCTGCCGCTGTTCGTCCACACGAACGGTTGGTCCGGAGCCTGTGTGTCTCGGGCCGGTCGGTGGGTACGGCCGGCCAGTCCTCGACCGGGACTCCTGTCGGCTAGAACGGTTTTTGAACTATGGGCGAACTCTCGACTGCGGGCACACGACGGGCTGTCAGCGACACGGCCGGTGCCGACTGGGCATCGCCGGCGCCGGCTGGAGGCACTACCACTGGGCATGTGGAGGGCCCGTGCCCGGAATCGAACCGGGCGACGCCGACCACGGCACGGGCTCTCGGTGCGGTTATTCTAGTTCCGTATCGGGCACCAGTGCCTGGAGATCCAGCGCGTTGACGAATTGGCCGTGGGTGGCCAAACACTGTTTGCTAGCGTCGGTGAGTCGATAGGGGGTTCTGTAGGCACTGCTGCCGTCCCGTGCGAGCAGGCCTGCCTCGACCAGCTCGCCGAGATTGTGATACACTCGAGAGCGAACGACATCGCGGGGGTAGCGGGCCCCGAGCCACTCCTGCAAGGCGACGCCGTAGGGCGACTCGTCCAGGCGGTCGTGGGTGACGACGCCCAGCAGGAGATCGCGCTGGAAGCCCGAGCAGGTGTACCACTGGGCTGGCGGGCGATGCGACTCCTCAATCGATGAATCGCGTGTTGTCATGAGTGGGCGACGACACCGCTTGATTCCGGGTGACGCGTATCCGTATCTTATAATTCTGATTCCTTAACTTTTGCTATTAGTAAAACGATAGCACCACAGGCCTTTATTCTCACCCATGCGCACGAACGGACGTGCCTCCCGGACCAGACCCTGCAGCCACACCGCGCGAAATTCTTTTGTTTATGACGCAGTCTCCGGACCCAGCATTTACAGCTGCAGAAATCGCTGAAGAATTCGATAAGACTCGGCAGTGGGGCGACCAACAGCTGAAGAAACTGGAGAGCGATGGTCTGGTTCAAAGTAAGAATCCTGGTGGTCGAGCACGATTCTACTGGATTACATCAGCTGGTCAGCAGCATTTAATCGACACCCGCAATGGCTAGGGGTGCTCAACCCACCAGATAACGGTATTCCGACCCGATTTCTTCCGGTTGAGGTGTCCGTCATCATGCAATGTCTGTAACCGATTGTGTGCCCACTGCCGCGTTAGATCGAATGCATCTGCGACTTCCCGAGCAGTCAAGAAAGGTGCATCTGCGGCTGCGAACAGTGCGAGGATCTCCCTGTCCGAAACGGTCTGCTTCCCCCGTGTCATAGCAGCCTATCTGTTTACCAATAGCAAAAATTTTATGGCGGTCCAAATACAATGTATAGAATAGGAACACACGTGCTGCTGGGCGATTTCTACAGTTTAGGAGATTGCCCCGGTGTTGGCGCACCGAGGCACGTGGTTCCGATACGAACCAATGGCAACTACGCAGCGCACCGGCAGTAAAGCTGTCGGCACGGTAGATGCACAGGCACAGGACACTGATCGCTCTGTCGTCGTCGACGTCGTGACCGACGATCTTCGGCTAATCGACTGGGACGTCTTCCGCACTGTTTCTGAGTGCTCCGAAGACACGATTCATCGGCTCCGCGCATGACCGAACTCACTGCCGCCGATGCGAAGGGGTTCGTGTACGAGCCTGTTCGTGGTCCCAAGCGAAAAATTGAGTTCGAGCCACGGTGGGATGGTGGCTTCGAGCGCGTTGAGGCCGTCTGGAACGGGTGTCAGTGGCGGGTGACCGGCCGGGAGGTCTTGACGACGATGCGGCGAATCTGAGCTGTTACTGGTTTTCTTGGGAACTCGCTCGTGAACCGGTGGGCATTTTCACTGGCTTTAACCAACACTGGCCGCAATCAACTGCCATTTGTTGGTTAACATTATCTGCCTTGACCGGCCTCCAACCCTGCGGTCTAATCCTTACTGCGGTGCGGTTGCACAAGCATCCCGAACGCGCGCCCGAGTGCCGGATGGGTGAAAGCCCGGCAGCCACTGCAGCCCGGAACACAGCGTAGCGTCCTCGTTCCGGCGAGGGAGGGCATGAGTGCGGGTTCTAAAAGGCCAAAATCTGCACTGATAATAAACCTACAATAAATCAAGGTCGTCGTCGGTCTCTATCTCGCCATCCCACTGATCTGCAGCCCGTTGCACGCCGAATTTTCGTTCAGAAATGCCCAGAATTCGATTTTCAAGCTGGTCGATATAATCTTGTAGCTCTTCTTCACTCTCAATAACATAATAGCCGTTGTTACTTGAAGCGATTGGGATTTGATCTTCAAGCATAATTTCTCGGATCATCATTCGCGTCTTCGGGAATGAGCCGACCTCATTCTCTTCGAGTCGCTCACTAATTTCACGAGAAGAGATAGGACTATCAGCACCGCGGTGTTCTAACAACATTTCTTTGACTAATTCTCGGGCATCATCAGACATGGTATATCAATGCGTAACTAGATACATAAATCACTAGCTAAATCATACATATCAAGAGTATAGAATACGGAATCATTGCTTGCTGTAATAATGGCTACCCAATTCGTTTGCCAATAGGGTGACCAAATAATCATCATCCGTATCCTCAGCTGCTCTTATTGCCTCCGCTAATGCTCTATCCAAGTCCGCATTCGACTCTATATCATATTCGCGCTCATCTGGCACTTCAATTGGCACTGGTTTTCGGACTGTTGTTGGGCAAAGTTGGCGGGACATATAGCGTAATTATATTTTATCGTATCTAGTCTTTTCGGTACTAACCGATGATAGTTAGACAAATCTATCCATCTATAATTGGGAATAAAACCGATTGTGATTTTATAGTAAGGTGAGTGATTGAGACTTACGAAGAATCATCGTAAAATCGTTGGATCTCTCCACCGGTAAGATAGGTAGTGGTAGTACCGGCACGACTAGGAACACAGTGTTTCTCGTTTCCTGGGTTATATGTCCGCAGTGTACTGAATTGCTCCACCCTGAATATAACAACTCTTCCTTCGCCAATTTCTTCTTCAGAATATTCAATATCAAAAGGAGGGTCTGCAAGTTCCACAAGACACTGATTTACGCTTTCCTCCCACTGGTCAGGGTCATCAACGGTCTGTATTTCAATGTCCTCACCCTGTTCACTAGCACCGATTACCAGTGTTCCACCTTCCGTATTACCAAGTGCTACCAACTCCTTGACAATAGTAGCTCGATCACTCCGCTTGTCCTTTAGTTCAAAATCTCTCGATTCCCCTCGAAAAACCATAGTCCCGACTGCCCGTTGAACTCCCAATTTACGCTCGTTAATTCCCCTAGCTCGTTTTTCAAGCTTATCGACATAATCTTCTAGTTCATCTTCATCTTGTATTAGATAGTACCCATTTGAGTTACTGGCGACCGGCAGTTCTTCCTCCAAAACTAATTCTGAGATTAATTTGCGAACTTTACTGGGGGCTTCATCGGTTTCATGATTTAATTGTTCACGAATCTCCCGCGACGTGATTGTATTTGAGGACCCCTGATGTTGCTCGAGGATCTCAGCTATGCGCTTTTTCACCTCTTCGCTATTCATATATAATCAACTGTTTCTTGTGCATGATTTACTATCATTTGTGGCATGCTTCTTCCCTTGGTGAACCTGTTTGTTTACCCAGAACTCAGGCGCTTTCATTTGGATAAATTCCAAGCGAACTTTATTTGGACAGGAGATGTGGTCTACAGCTTCAGCTTTTCTGTCAACACCCAATTGATTTCCCATTCGACCTTGGCTCAACGGCCGTAGGTATGCTGGAATGTATGTGACCATTGTCCGGACAATAGGGCTTCATGCTGAAATTTTATGTCCATATATGCCGCTCAGAATACTAACCCCTGCAATGGTACAGCTCCAGTCGAACAGGGTCATGCACGATGGTGTTGAAATCGGCCAGTTCGTTTTCGAAGACAACCATATCGAGAAACTGGACATCAAGCATGAGTATCAAAATAAGGGATACGGAACTGAGGCTCTTCGATTATATTTGAAAAACATGGTCTCACAAAATTACGATGTGGTGACCACTACTCCGGTTACATCCTCTGCGATGGCCCATATTCTGGAAAAACTCGGTTTTCAGCGAATTTCAAATCCCGCTCAATATGATTTTCTCGATGGCAATATCGAGGAGAGGTACCTAAGCTGTTATATCCATCATAGGGGCACTGCAGACGGCGAGGAGTGAGCTACTCACAAGTGTATAAACAGGAACCAGGTTTCGACAGAGTGTAACCACCCACAAGACTCACTCAAACAGACTCGTAGTCCCGGTTTCCCCACCGGTCACCGTTGTCAGGAATCCGTGAGCTGTCCGCGACATCTCGGACAGAACCGGCAGATCAGCTTCCTCAGCAACCGAATCTAAATCAACGGTCTTCCGAACCGGTGCTTCCCCCTTGGTCAGCGAAATCGTTTCTTCGGAGCCATCTGTTTCGACAGTGAGCTTCACGTTATTGTAGGCGACGCCGTCGATTTCCTCGAACGCGTCGTCCTCAGACTCGTACCACGCCCGCAACTCATCAACGACGACGCCCATATCTCCGCCACTGGATGGCCGGAACTCGATGGCTTGGCGCATCTCTGACTGGTCAAACACCGGGCCAAAGGCGTCGTGTAGGTCCGCGGGTCGTCGCTCTTTCTCCAGTCGTAATCGTGTGGTCCGATCAGCATCCTCCAGTTTTTCGAAGATTGCCGGTGTCGTGACTGGCTTCATCGAGACACCGAGCTCATCAGCATACGCATTCTGGACCCAGTCAGCGAAGGCCCAGTGAATCGGTTTCTTCAGCCCATACCGGCGAGACCGCTCCAAAATGATGTATGCGGTCGTGGGATTCCCACGTGGCATATAGGCCATGAAATACAGCGGCTTTTCCTCTGAAGTGTCGACATCGCGGCCACGTTCCTGCCGTACGCCACTTTGTCTGTCGACCAGATTCCGTGCCACCCCGTAGTTGCCCAAGTAGAGATTCCCCTCGACGACCTGCTCGTCGGCTGCCCACTCTTCACTTACCTCCAGTGTGACGTTGTCAAACTGGTCGAATCGTTCGCCAAGATCCGCTAAGGAGCCTTCCTGTTCGTCACAGAACGCCGTAAACAGCTCGGCAAACGTGTCTGCATCTACCGGAGTCGATCCCGACTCCATCGATGTAATATCCCGCTGAATATGTGTCTCGTACTGTCCGAGGTCCTGCAAGTTCCACAGGTCGTCTGGCTCGCCCTGTCGATGCAGCTGTACTTTGTACGGAATGAGTTTGGTTGCTGCCATTGGGATACAGTCTCCAGTCTTGTTCAGTGGGAGACACCTGACAATTCGGGGATATGTGTCTTAATGGTTAGTATACCAAAGTGAAACTGAAACCCACACTGATGGAGTTAACAATATTAGTCTGAAGTTGCATACTAGAGTACCCAATATCGCACTAAAATTGGAAACTGCATTACACAATCTGCGAGCGAAACAATACTAAACGACAATAAGTGGGACGTCTCAGACAATGTGCGATGATACTGCAGTCTTTCGGGGTCGAACTTTCCGTAGTGTACTTCGGTGCCGTCTCAGGTATCTTGTTCGGGCAATTTCTCGTCTATTACCCAACAGAGTGCCGCAAAAACCGGTCTTTGGTGGGTGCCCCAGTCCTGACAAACCACCACCTTGCGGTCCAATCTTTACTGCGGGAGAGCCCTGTCCCGAGCGAGCGCCCGAGTGCCGGATGGGTGAAAGCCCGGCAGCCACGCCAGCCCGGAACACAGTGCCAGCGTCCTCGTTCCGGCGAGGGAAGACGTGAGTGAGGGTTCAACGGACCTCGTACTGGACTGCAACATGAGGCAGCCCCGGTGAATATCGTGAATCTTGACGCTGATACGTATTTTCTCAAAACACTAGCGCCGGAGTAAGCCACCGACCGCTGGACCTAAGACACTGACGGCGTATTCACTTGCTATGTCGCTGAAGCTCGAAGAGCTTGATTCTCACCTCTTCAAATGCGCCGATATCATTCGAGACGCCGTCGACCCAACTGATTACAAGGAATTCATTCTCCCGCTCGTGTTCTACAAGGCGATGTCCGACGAGTTCGAGAAGGAACGCGAGGACATCGTCGAGGAGTACGGCGAGGACTTTGCAGACGATAACGAACTCTACGACGTGCCTGTTGTCCCGGAAGGCCATCGATGGGACGATCTCCGACAGACCAGCGACAACGTCGACCAGGCTATCAACGCGGCGTTTGACGAGCTGATTGCGGAGAATCCGGAGCTTGAGGGCATCTTCAATGCCAGCTACACCGACGCTGACGCCCTCACCGACGACCGCCTGACCAAGCTCCTGGAACATCTCGACACCTACGACCTCGACCGCGACAGCGTCCCGCCGGACATGCTCGGCGAGGCGTACATGGACCTCGTGCGTCACTTCGCCGAGGAAGAGGGCAAGTCCGGCGGGCAGTTCTTCACGCCGCCCCACATCGTCCAGCTCTGTATCCGACTCGTCGACGAGTTCGAGGACGGCATGACGTTCCACGACCCCACTGTCGGCTCCGGTGGGATGCTGACCGAGGCGTCGAAGTACTACCGCGAGGAGCAGAGCGGCGACCCGTCGAAGCTCACCTTCACCGGGCAGGAGATCAACCCCGACATCGCGGCGATTGCCCGGATGAACCTCGCACTGCACGCGCTGAATGGTGAGATTCGCCGCGAGGACTCGCTGCTACGGCCGGCGTTCACCGACGGCGACGAACTGGAGCGGTTCGACCGTGTGCTGGCTAACTTCCCATTCTCGGCAGACTGGGCCAAGAGCGACCTGCAGGACGACCCGTATGGGCGCTTTGATTGGCATGAAAAGCTTCCCCGGGCCGACCGCGGTGACTACGCCTTCATTATGCATATGGTGAAGCAATTGAAAACGCCAGAAAGTGACGACACGGGTGGAAAGGCGGCTATCGTAATCCCCCACGGTGTGCTGTTCCGGACACACGAGAGTCGCTACCGGAAGCCGATGTTGGAAAATGATATCGTTGAGGCTATTGTCGGTCTTCCCGAGAACCTCTTTCAGAACAACGGGATTCCCTCAGCAATTCTGGTGTTGAATACCAACAAGCCCACTGGGCGTGACGGAGAAGTGCAATTCATTCATGCCGCTGATGAAGGGTTTTATAATGAATTATCGAATCAAAACGAGCTGACCGAGGAGGGGTTGGACCACATTGTTGAAAACTTCCGGAGCTGGACAACTGAGGAGCGTGTCAGTCGGACGGTGGAGTTGGATGAGATTCGGGAGAATGATTACAACCTCAACATCGCGCTTTACGTCGATACGACCGAGTCAAAGGAAGATATTGATGTGGAGAGCGAATTGGCGAAATTGCAGGAGCTGCAGGCTGAACGGGACGAGATAGGAGAGACGATGATGGAGCACATGGAGGCGCTGAAATATGAGTGAGGATGCTACGTTGGATGACTTTGCTGACACAGACCAAGTTGAAGATGAAGGCGGTATTGTTGAAATCGAAAAACCAGATGAAGAGAGAGAATTGTTTGGTCTAGGAAAAATACCGGCAGAATGGGACATTCACCCGCTTTCGGAATCTACCGAAATCATTCCTGGAAACTCACCCCCGTCATCAACCTACAACGAGGATGGTGAAGGTCTGCCATTCTTCCAAGGTAACTCGGAGTTCGGTCATTTCCATCCAGTGGCAGATACATGGTGTTCTGACCCACGGAAGGAAGCTAAGACGAATGATGTGCTAATGAGTATTAGAGCGCCCGTCGGAGACTTGAATATTGCTGACCAGCATTGTTGTATCGGGCGAGGACTTGCGGCATTCCGACCCGAGGATATAAATGGACTGTATCTATTTTACCACCTTGCAGAACGCAGAGGATGGCTCTCACGGCTTGCTACAGGAAGTACATTTAAATCTGTAACAAAGAGCGACCTTCAGCATCTTGACCTTCCGGTCCCCCCGATTAAAGAACAACGCAGAATTGCTACCGTACTCTACGCGGTTGATCGGGCGATTGAGAAGACGGATGAAATTATCGAGCAGACTAAGCGTGTTAAATCGGCAGTATCACAACATTATTTCGAGGATTATGATACAATCCGCCGTGAAGAAAATCCAGACTCTGTGGATATGGTAGAACTCTCAAATCTAGTTAACTTTAAGCCTGGAAAAGCATGGAAAACTGACAACCTATCTGAGGAAGGTCTGAAAATCGTTCGTATTAGTAACCTCACGGGCGAAAAAGAGGCATATTGGCAGTACGACGGTGACTATGATGAGAAGCGAGTAATCGAAGATGGAGACCTGCTCTTTTCTTGGGCAGGAATGAAATCCTCAATTGGAGTCCACATCTACCATGGTGAAAAAGCACTTCTTAATCAACATATCTATAATCTTGACCCAAAAACCTCCATGGGACGTGAATATCTCTATTATTATCTCGATTACCGAATGAGCGATTTATATTCATTATCTCAAGGAGGAGCAGTTCAGATTCATCTAACAAAAGATATTATAGAGAGAATTCTTGTTCCAAAAATAGACTCAAAGAAGCAAGAGGCGGTCGTGTCCCATCTTTCCGAGATAGATGATGCCCTCCAGAATGAAATCAACCAAAAGAACCGATTAAAACGCCTCAAACAGGGTCTAATGCAAGACCTCCTCTCTGGCAAAGTCCGAACGACCGACACTAACATAGAGGTGCCCGAACATATCATGCAGCATGGTTAGTACCCCGTCCGAGGGTGGCGTCGAGCGCTCATTTCTCTCGTGGCTCGATGGCCTCGGATGGGAGACACACGGACAAGGTGGCGACTGGGGTGCGAACACGCTGGACGACGCCTACGAGCGCCGGAGTAACGAGGTAATCTACTGGGACCTGCTCGAAGAGCAGGTAATCAGGCTCAACGACGACGTGACCGAGGACAACGTCGGGAAGTTCATCTCCTCGCTGAAGCGCGACCTCGACACCGAGAACCTGATGGACGGGAATCAGGCGTTCCACAAACTGCTCACCAAGGGCAAGACGCTCTCCGTCCAGCGTGACGACGGCTCGAAAGACACTGTCTACGTCGACTTGATTGACCACGAGATACCGGAGACCAACCGCTTCCACGCGGTCAATCAGTTCTCCGTCTCGCGTGGCGGGACGACCATCCGACCCGATATCACCCTGTTCGTCAACGGCATCCCGCTGGTGACGATGGAGCTGAAGAGCCTCGCCCAGGACAACGACTACTACGACGCTATCAGCGACCTCCACGCCTACGAGGACGATATCCCCCGGCTGTTCGTTTCAGGGCTGTTCAACGTCGCCGCCGACTCGACGGAGCTGCGCTACGGTGGCGTCGGTGCGCCCACGCAATTCTATATGAAGTGGGCCGACGCCCCGCCGGAGTACGCTGACGAGAACAGTAACAAGCAGGCCATTCAGGCGCTGTGCAACCCCGAGACGGTGCTGGATATCCTGAAGAATTTCGTGTTCTACGAGCGCCGGGCCGGCGGCGACGCGAAGATTATCCCGCGGTACATGCAGTACTACGCGGTCAACGAAGTCCTCGACCGCGTCGAGGAAGGGGAACCCAGTTCTGAACCCGAGGAGGGCAAACTCGACCGCGGGCTCGTCTGGCACACCCAGGGGTCGGGAAAGTCCTTCACCATGCTCTACGCCGCCGAGAACCTGCTCTCTCGGGGCGCGCTGAGCACGCCGCAGGTGTTCATCATCGTCGACACGGACAAGCTCGCTAGCCAGATGCGGGACACGCTCTCGAATATCGGCTTCGAGCAGTCCGTCGTCGCCGAGAGCATCGACCACCTGCAGGAACTCATCGAGCAAGGCCAGAGCGGGGTCGTACTCACGACCATCCAGAAGTTTCAGGACGTGGAGCCAAACACGCAGGGCAACGACGAGGTGGTCGTGCTGACCGACGAGGCCCACCGCTTCATGGAGAAGGACCTCGGGAGCCGGCTCAAGGCCGCCATCCCGAAGAACTTCCACTTCGGTTTCACCGGCACCCCTGTCCGAGAGGGCGAGGACGAGGACGACAAGAACACCTTCCGGGAGTTCTCCCCCGAGGGCGAGCAGTATCTACACCGCTACTCGGTCAAGCAGGGAATCGATGACGGCCTGATTCTGCCCGTGTTCTTCACGCTCCGGCATCAGATGGAGTGGAACGTCGACGAAGCGGGCCTCGACGAGGAGTTCGAGCAGCAGTTCGCTGGTCTCACGACCGACGAGAAGCGAAAGTTCATCAAGGATAACGTCACCAGTCGGGACTTAGCCGAGCTCGAACCCCGCGTCGAGCGTATCGTCGAGGAGATCGACGGCCACTACGATGGGGTCGAAAAAAACGGCTGGAAAGGGATGGTCGTGACACCGAGCCGTGAATCCGCAGCGATGTACGGCGAGCGCCTCATCGAGCGCCGCGGCGAGGACGAAATAGAGGTACTCTACACGGCGACGAGCGACGACAAAGACCTCGTCCAGCAGTTCCACACCGACAACGACGAGCGCGACCAGATTGTCAAGCGGTTCAAAGAGGAAGACGACCCGAAGCTCCTCATCGTCCACAATATGCTGCTGACGGGCTTCGACGCGCCGGTCCTGAAGACGATGTATCTCGACCGCAACCTGAAGAACCACAACCTCATGCAGGCTATCGCCCGGACCAACCGGGTGGCTGAGGGGAAGGAGAACGGCGAGATTGTCGACTTCCAGGGCGTCTTCGAGAACATCGAAGAGGCGCTCGACTACGACGCGGAGACGCAGGCCTACGCCGCTCGCGACAAGGCGGAACTCTTCGACGAGCTGGAGGAGCAACTCGAATTTGTCCTGGACATCTTCGACGACATCCCCAAGGACGACACCCAGGAGACAATCGACCAGTGTCTCGCTCGTGTTAGCACGCACCCGGAGAAGGGCGACTTCAAGCAGGGGTTCCGCCGGCTACAGAACCTCTATGAATCTGTCTCCCCCGACGGCAGGCTCGTCGAGGAGGGGATTCAGGACGAGTACACGTGGCTCGCTCGCGTCTACACCGCCGTCCAGCGGGAACACAACCGCAAGGACCGCCCAGAGGACGCGATGCGGGAGAAGACCAAGGAGATAATCGAAGAGCACGTCGACGTCGGCGAAATCAAGCGGGACTTCCCCGTCTACGAAATCGGGACCGAACACCTGGAGGCAGTCGAGGACATGGGCGAACCTGCGACCGCCGCGACCAGTGTCGCCCACGCGACTCGCGACCATCTCCAGCCACGGACGGGACAGAACCCCCGCTATCAGCGCCTGAGTGAGCGCGTCAACGCCATCGTCGAGGAGTGGGAGCAAGGCGACCGGACCGACCCGGAAGCCGTCGAGGCGCTCAAAGCAGTCGAAAGAGAGGTACTCGACGTCGACGAGCAGGCCGGTGACGAGAGCCGGGAGCAAGCGGAGTTCGCTATTCGCACTCACCTGACCGAGGAGCTGGACGACGCAGTCGACGACGAGCAAGCCGAAGCGATTGTCGAGGATATCGTCGAAGAGTTCGAAGACCGCGTCGACCACGAGTACCCGGGCTGGGAGCGCAACCAGACGACAGTCCAGGAAATCCACAAGCTCCTACTCGATGTACTGCTGAAGGATCACAAGCGCCCCGAGCTAGCGAAGGATGACGCCCTCGTCGACTCGGTCCGTGGGTACCTCATCGAGAACTATGTCTGAAGCGGACGCGAAACGTGAGACATCACTGGCAGGGAAGTCTGTAGAGTACGAAATTCGCCGGAGTGCCGACGCTGCAGAGCCCCGAATCGACGTCGACATCCGCGGTGTTCAGGTGACCCTTCCCGAGGACTCGGAGGAGGACCCGGATGAACTGTTGCGTGAGAACGCGATGTGGGTGCTCGAAAAGAAGTCGAAGTACGACCGGCACCGACAACAGGCCCCTGACCGGGCCTTCGAACCGGGTGCGACGTTTCCATATCTTGGTGAGGACCACACGGTCGTCGTTGAGCCAGGGGTCCGTCATGACGCCGTCGACGGAGAGATTCGGCTCCGGCAAAGTGCCGTTACCCAGTCGTCGCTGAAGCAGGTGCTGGAAAACTTCTACCGGACGCATGCCCGGGAGCATCTGGCCGACCGTGTCGACCACTACGCTGACGAAATGGGTGTTGAGTACAAGCAGATTCAGCTCCGCAATCAGCGAACGCTCTGGGGCAGTTGCTCGACGACGGGCACGCTCAGTCTCAACTGGCGCTTGGTCATGGCGCCGCCAGAGATCATCGACTACGTGGTCATCCACGAACTTGCCCACCTGATCGAAGCCAATCACACACAGGAGTTTTGGCGGATTGTCGGCGAGTACGAAGCCGAGTACAAACAGCATTCAGAGTGGCTTGAGGCGAACAGTACGACTCTGATTTTTTCTGAAGCAGACCTCTGAACTGCGGCGACCAAACTACACGACCAAGGGTTGTCCCGATGTACCTCTGTCTGCAAACTAAGATACCCGTCAGTAATTATCCAGTAGCGTGGATACATTTTTGAGCCAGAGTATAATAGGACGATTGTCGCACCGGTAAACCAACTTACTGCCGTTGGGAAACAGCAGGGTGCAACCCCCTGGAAGGGATTGGGCAGTACGCCCAGTCGGCGGGCAGAGTACTGTTGAAACTCAGCACAGTTGTGGTGACGGGCGGCATGGAGGAGATACTACTATTCACGATTAAGCAAATGGCACACAAAATATTCGAACTGATTGACGAGGAGTACAGCGTAACAGAAACAGCGGCCAAGTGGAGCGAAAAGGTCGTCAGCGGGCTGAAATCCAGTCTGAATCTCCAAACCCTTCTCCCGTCGTCGAACTACTGAGAGCCATCGCTGTGCCCGTACCTATCGCAACGAGACTACCCTCAGATCAGACCCTGAACGAGGTCTTCGTACAGTTGCTCGTACTCCTCGATTGTCTCCCACTCGTGAAGCCGATCATGATACTCGACGATTTCGAACACTCCGAACGCTTGCATCCAGCTGTAGATGTCTTTCTCCACGTCGTCCTCGTATTCCCGTTTGAGCAATTGCGTCTTGTCGAGATACGAACGGCGTCCGATGAGCAGGCCGTGTTCGATAAGTTGCCCGCCATGGTCGTGTTCACAGACCGCCAGAATATGATGTGAGTCCGCAGCAAGCAACTGGAACTTCAGGATAGCATTGAGCGTCGCGTCCACGTCCGCGATGAAATCATCCATCGTGTAGGCGACGTAGTTCGGCCCCAACTCCCCATTGATATAGGCTTTGAGCGATGTGAGGCGCGCTCTGTCTCCGTCCGCAAAACTTCCCAGAATGAAGAATCTGTGGTCTGCCCCCGCCGCAAGACTGGCCCAGTCAGCCTTGTAGTGTGTGAGCGCTTCGTAGTCTCTCGGACGGAGAGATCCAGGATACTGACGGCGGGCCCGCGACAGGAGCGTATCATCGTCCTCTGGATCAGAGGAGGAACCTGACATTATGCAGTATTAGTCGCCCCTATTTAAAACGGTTTCGACCAAATTGGTTTTGACCATTTTGGTTGCAGCCAAAACGTTTATTCGCGTTGCAGTGGTACACTGGTACACAGACGACGTTACAACAGCCTCGCTTCACCACCCTTCGACGACTCACCAGCCCGGAGGTGGTAAAGCAGAGCTACGTGGTAGAAGCGCCAGTCCGGAACGGGCCCCTGCCAAGGCACGACCCTGGACTAATCAAAACAAACCTACGGTGGGGCAACCCGCCGTAGTCGCTACGCACCCTATGTCCAACGGCCTAAAAAAACAGCCAGACGCCCACAATGAGTCCACCGACCGACGAGAGCAACTGAATCTCATCACACAGGAAACTAGATTCGTCCTGATCCAGAACATCCTGTCCCATCCTGAGCAGCTGCCGACGCTCAAAGAGCTGGACTACGTGAATCCTGGCAAAAGCCAGAGCACGATTCGGGAACATCTGGAACGGCTCATCGAGGCGGACATCGTCGAGGAAGTCACGTTGCCGGAGGACAAGCGACAGCGCGATCTCCCGTGGCAGTTCTATGGGCTGACAGCGGCTGGACGACAGTTGCTGGAAGACGCTGATCTGCTCGGTGCTGAACCAACGCTACAAGATATGTATTCGATGTTGGAGACGACACCACAGATCGAGAAGTACGCCTCTGCCCCCCGTCCGGATCGGGAGGCGAGTGGGTCGACCAGTGGCATCGACCCGCTGCGTGAGTATATCGAGAACACGGGCAACAGTGAAACAGTCACTGATCAGATTGCCATTCTCACAACCCTGACTGAAGCGGGTATTGGCCCTGACCACGAGGGCGTTACGCGACAAGAGATTACTGAGCGCATTGGGTTTGACCACTCACCAGGCACCGTTATTCAGCATCTCGTGGATAGTAATCTTCTCGAAGCAATCGAGCCCCCAGGCCCGTCAACCTATGCGATTAGCGAGCGACGACAAGAGATCATCAATGGCGAGGTTGAGGAGACGGTCGAAGAGGAGCTCGAAAACCTGATCGATGACATGGTGACGTATCTTGATGAGCCAATTGTTTCGGTTGATGAGTTCCAGTCGGGAGATCGAGTGATTATGTCAGATGGGTCCGGTGAAACAATTCGCTCTATTCTTTCGGACGAATTCGATATTCCACGGAGTGATGTCGAGACGTATCTGAGGGACGGAGACCGTCTATCGAAACTGAATAGAGCTGTCGATGCGATTGAGGACAGTCAGGGCGTTGACCCGGATGGAGACTACGGACGGATTGTTTTTCGAGCTCCTGCTCAACGCTACCGACTCACTGAGACGGCGGTCGAATTGGCTAGATAGAATACATTCGAGTTGGATTGATAACATCTGTGACTATGTCATGATGGCGCGACGTACCACCTCATACATCAAGGACAACAGGCTGTATCGGGTTAACCAACAGACTAGCTATAGTATCGCCAGCGTTGGTTAACAATTTGACTCCATACGAACTCACTCCCGCCCCACCGCATACCCGACACCGACCACCAGACCGGTGAGATGCCCAAGTACGGCCGTCCGCCCTACTGCCAGAATCCCAACCGCTTGCCCGATGGAGTACACGGTGATAGCCAGTGGGACCGCCACCATGACCGCATACCACGCCGTTCGTAGCGTCGCTGGCTCACGCCACGCAGAGTCGGTCGTGTCCAGTTCCAAGACGTCTCGATACGTGAGAACAATATGCCCCATAGAAGCCCGCGAACGCGAGTGCAACACGACTCACGCCTAGCCGTGCTCTCTCCCCGCCGAGCTAAGCGTCACCGACACCAGCGCCGTCGTGACGAAGAAGCCAGAAGCTTGACGGCCCGCATGTGTTGCTCGCTCTCGCCGGCGAACAGCCAAGGAAGACAACATTCCCGAGGAGATGGCTCAGATTGTACGGAAGGTCATGCGAGATAATCGCAAAGACAAGCCCTGGCGACAGCACCGGGAACGATTCTGTCGTGAACACCCACTCCACTGTGCGACCGTTCAGCCAAGATACAGCGTCCCGAGCTGGATACCATACCACAACAGAATCGCCAGAACCAGCAACAACATTACTTGCCGCTCATGGAAAGTGAGTCGTCGACGGCACGCGTCTGCGAGCGACGGTCGGGACGCGACGCGTTCGCTAGCGGTGTATCACCCAGCCATCAGGCAGGCATTCACTGTGGGTCTTGACCAAATTGTGGAACGGCTCGTCCTCGTTGAACCGTAGACCCTAGCTGGTCTCATGGTGAATTTAAGAATAAAATGCTCAATCACGCAATAAGAATCAACCCCGTACCAACAGCGTACACAGCAATAGATTTCGGGTCTGTGTAGGTAAAGTAGTCCACGGAATAATTGAATAACGCCATCGCACCAAGAATCATTATCCCCAGCCGAGTCAGTGGGGCAACAGTGGATACGAAATCGGTGACAACCGGGTCAAGTTGTTGAAGTCCCCATCCAAAACAGACCATGCCACCGAAGAATGGGAGCGCCTCCACTTTCCCCTTGAATTGGGTACTGCCGGCAGTCTTAACATATCTCTTGCCACTCTCAAATAGCATCCCACCGCCAACCAGACCAGCAGCGCCGTAAATGAATGCGGTGAACAGTTCGGTTGTAAAGTGTGCTATCATGCATGCTAAATGAGTGCATCACCCCTCAAAAGTGGATATTACTGTTTTAGCCGCTATTCGGCCGAATAAAGCCTTACACGCCCGAATAAACCGATTTCACCGCGCGTATAACCCCACTTATCGTCCGTGTATCGAACCTCATGGACTAAACCAAATATTCCATTTATTACACTTGATATAGAAGGGGTGGATATGGCGATTCCAGAAGAGATTGAAGACAAGTTGGACGCAGACCAAGCGTGGGCTGTGCAGCATGCAGATATCGTTCAGGTCATGGACGAAACACCTAAATCAAAACCATGGTCGCGCTACATGATTCAGCAACATCTTGCTGATGATCCAGCGAAAAAGACAGTTCAAGACAGACTCGATGAACTGGTTGAACTTGATGTTCTGAAGCGATACGATTATGGAAATTTTGCTCTATACGACTTAACATATGACCCAATCGTAACTGATGGTGGTCGGCTCAAAGATGCGAGTCCCGTCGAATTAGCGACTCTCCGCGACCGGACTGGTGTCCGGGATCTTGCATCGGGTGCGATTTTCACGAGCGTCGTGTTCCTTATGATTGGACTGGTTACCGAAGCCACGACGCTGATATCGGAATTTGACCTAACAGGGAATTTTTACGCCGATACAGCCATAGTATTGTACGTATTCGGCTTTGGACTCATTTTTGTCTTGGGACTCGTACAGCGAATGGAACCCTGGCTTCCAAAGACAGAGTCGTCTTCATAACGTTGTGATTCTATAAATTTAAAGAATATACGTCTACGCTGCTCGCCTCTATGAAGAACCGATTATCATAACGACAGCAGTGCTATTCGAACTCTATTTCGATGTGTTCAGGCACCGATTCGGGAGAAATTCGCTGCGTCGCCACGTTCCACTCCCAATCGATTGTGGTCCCGCATGTCTGGCACACCTCATACCCGTCTGTCCAGTAGAAGTAACTCTCACACTCGTGGCACTGGACATCGTCGTGACCCGTTGGTGGGGGATTGATATCGTCTCGCTTGGACTGTCGATCACGAACACCACTCCGATACCACTTTCTCCACGTCTGTCGCTCAATGAGCGGCGCGAAATCAATCGCCATAGAAATATCGGCACGCGCCACATGCGGTAACTCCACACCAGATTCAAACAGCTTCTCCCATGATATCGTTCGGAATAGCAACGGTTCTGTGACAGTGGGAGGCAGCTGTATCGTCGGTTCGCTCCCATCCAAGAGTCCCGCACGAACCTCATCACGATATGTTTCGGCGGGATACTCTTCGGCTCCTTGCTCTACCCATGTCGGAAACAACTCATGCCATGATTGTTGCTTCCACAGTTCGCGAGCCTGCTCGTCGTGCCATTCACGGGGCAGTGTTGCTGGCACGTCGACCGACTGTAGCTCCCGGTATGCGGCCTGCCATTCGCTCCGGTGCGCTCGGTGATTCTGTCCCGGTTGCCACCACACTGTCTGTTCTGGAACCTGTTCGGGCCACGCGGCTTCCTGAGCCCGCGCCCTGATGTCAATTGCAGCCATTCGCCACTGGTCGGTCCCGAAATCCGCCTTGTCCGTCCAAACAACGGCATAGTCTTGGGCGATAAAATCCGCTGTCGCGGCGTCGATGTCCTTCGACTCGTTCTTGTGCTGAACTTCGACTACGACACCCTGTCCTAATTGTGGATCTCGCTGCTCGAAGGTCACGACGGCGTCGCCAAACCGTCGGTCTTTGTCGGACTTTGGTGCCTGGAGCTGTCTCTCCATCTCGCAGTTTTCGACATTACCCTCGAAGACATCATCAAGCCGGTCAGCGGCTAGAGATTTCCATTTTAAATGGATATCGGATTCAGCGACAGACTCACACGCTGTACCGCCACCGCCACCACGACCCATGTTTTTGATGTGTTTGAAATGCCGACCCCGCCCGTCACTGGATTTGCTCCACACGCGCATCTGCCCGCCGCATTCTGGGCATACCACATCGGTCTGCTTCGGGACTTGTCGTGGGGCAGCTTTTTGCCCGTCGTATATCGCAATCCAAGGCATCACTAGTCACGTACGGTGCCTGAAAGTAACCGCCAAATTGGCTTAATGGTTCGAATAGCGGGGTGTAAGTGGAACCGGCAGACGCGACAATTATATCTCTTACCTCCTCGCAGATTAGTTCTCAAGCAATGCAGTCCGATTCTCCACAGCCTTCCGCCACCGCTGCATATACTGTAACTCCTTCCGTGAAGCCACCTGTTGTGAGCTGCGGTACTCTGATGCAATCTCCTTGAAATCCGTCTGCAAATTCTCGACCACATCCTCGACCTCGTCTTCTTCGACCAGTCGCGCGTGCTCCCAGCGTGTCAAAATCCGGTGCTTCATTACGACTGTCTGGAGCGCAGTCTCAACCTCATCCTCATCTGCCTGGTCGAGCTCTGCTAAGTCGCGCCAGTTTTCGAAATGCCGACTACAGAACTCACAGTCACACACCGGCTCATCAGCCCGTGACATAGTGTCCACCACAGCCTGAATCTGGAGGAAGTCTTTGACTTTGTCAGCATAATACCGAGAGGATATAGCGGAAGAACTTGATTTGGATTTGGGCTTAATCGACTCACTGTACTTTTCGCCATGAAGCGTTCCGTAGGCAGTTCCTTTCAGTCCGAAGTCGTGAAGGAGGTTAGCGAAGAAATCACCGTAATAAAAGTACGGGTCGATACCCACAGATGCGAGGTCGTACACGAAGTCGATGATATGCTTGTATTCTGACTCGTTGGTTTCGTGTTTGTCGAGGTCCTCAAACAGGAGGAAGCACTCCCCAATATCTTCGTTGCTGAGCAAATTGACCAGCTCAGTCCGATTCTTGCCGCGACCTATTTTCGCCGTCGACGTGTAGACCACCGGCCGCAGTGGACGAGTGGCTTGAACCTTTGAAGCCGAGATAATCGTCCGGAAAGCGTCGTAATCCTGGTCTTTTTCGAGTTTGTGTGCCCAGGGGATTACCGCATCGGGTTTGGCTTCCTCTCTGCTGACATCCAGTGTCTCATATTTCCCCAGGTGCTCGTCCAGCCGTCGGTATACGATAGTTTCCTGAAACTCAATAGCGTCTTGGGCAATCTGCTCGATGGTTTCTGTCTCTAGAAACCGAGCGTTGACCGTCCCCGGATCCTCGAGGAGTCGCTTGAACGGGTCACCGAGTTCATTTGCGTAATCCTCGTGCCATGGCCTGAGGTTGCCGTTCTCGTACCGGAAGCTCTTCCCCTGGCGGAACTCAGCCAAGATGGGGTCGATATAGTAACTCAAACTCCGTTCTTCTATCAGGTCAGCGAGGAGCTTCGGTACCCGCTTTTTGGAATTCGCAAGGAGATGTGCCGATACAAGTGCAGAGTCCCATTTTTCATGGTGGTCTTCAAAAATAGAACGCTCATTGGGTGCTTTGTACCGAACAATCGTCTCGAACATCGTCTAATACTTTTTTGACAATGTTCTCCTTTCTACATAATTGTTGCGCGACAGATTCAGCTTCAGCAATAACCTCGATATCCTCGTCAACGCTGAGGAGCCCTATCGAGAGCTCTTCGAACCGCTCTTCGAGCTCAGTGGAGATGGAGTGTTCCCAGACAGCCAAATAGGAGTAGTCCACCACGTCTGCATCTCGACGGGCCTGTTCGATGCCGCGGCCGATATTCCGGGCTTTCATCTCGATTGCAACTGTCTCGTCGCCGTCGATCCCCAGGATATCGATGGGGTACGAGAAGACACGTGCTTCGGTGGTGAAGGTGATATCCTCACTGCGGAGATAGTCTGCGAGAATACCCAGTTGATACTTCTCTGGAATATACTGGTTGCGGTGCTGCTCTTCACTCTCGACCCACCGTTCCGTATACTCCCGCTCGACGTGTTCGATATCGGCCATCAGTCGCCCTCCAGTTGGAGTTTGTCTTTGATTTCGGATTCTGTCGCGAATGATGGGTACGATGTGTAGACGACTTCAAGCAGCTCAGGTAACGAGAGATCTCCATATGATTCGACCAAATTCTCTATCTCGCTCTGATACTCAGGTTCGAGTATCTCAACCAGTTGCGACGCGATCTTTTTTCCTTTGGGTGTGATACTGAATTCCTTGTTCGAGAGGTCGTTGTCGTCAACTCCAGCAAGTGGGCCGTCATCCATCGGTGTGGCTTCAATTGCTCCCAGTTGGAGAAGGAAATGTAGTTCCTCGTATACCCTCTCTGAGAATGGACCCATCTTATAGGGGGCAAAATTGAACGCGATATCGTTCTCGTATTCCTCGAAAAATTCCGTTTCCTGCTCGATGAGGAAGAGGAGTTTTTGTAGCTTAGTGACACCCCGAATTGACTCCATCTGGTAGAAGAGAATAAAAACGACATCAGTCCGTCGGTCAATTTCATCAATCGGGGGCACGTGAGATACCTACCACATTTGACTAGCTCTTGGGTAATGAAGCTTTACGGCTGGAGCGACGGCGGGTTGGTGACCGGGGACGTTTTGTTGCATGGGGGCTTACGCCAAAACAGACGCTCCCGACGAAACACGGGCTGACGCCCGCGATAGCGCTCCTCCCGTCGATCCACACTGCCGAGAGCCATCGCTGTCGCTCGTGAGCGTCGAACCAGTGTGTGCCGCCAACCCGCCAAGATCACCGGCACACTAGGAGCACCCATCGGCTACCGGGTGACCCAGCTGTCGACGGACACGTAACCCTTCGGTGTGTCGCTGTCGGTTCGGGAGATCGGGGCCACGGAGAGAGCCATCTATGCCAGCAAACACCGACCCAGAAGAGCCCAACACCACAGATGAGCCGGTCACGGTCATCCGGTGGCGAAAGTGGGAGACCATATTCAAGACCTGTTCTACGCAGCGACGCTGCTCGGGATGGCGTACGCAGCACTGACCAAACTCCTGTAATAGGTGACAAAATCAGTTTTGAGCGGGTTTAGACTGTCGAAATAGTCAATTTCGCCGTTCGATAACCGAGCGAATCCAAACACTAATGACACTCGATGACAAACAATGACAACAATGATGGAGCCAGTACCAGTTGACGACCTCAAGAAACGGGAAGAGACAGAGATTGACTTCCCGATTAATCCGGACACCAACGAGGAGGTGGCACTCCGGTTTTTAGCGAGCGAACCGAAATTTGGCTGGCCACCATCTAAAATTGCGGAACGCACCGGAATAAACGAGAGTAGTATTACGAAAACCATGCAGCGGCTATACGAGAAAGATCTAGTTGATCGTATCTCAGGCCGGTATTTTGTCAATCCAGACTTAGAAAAAGAAATTAACGGACTCTTGGGTGACTTACATAACGCTGCGCAGTCTCAGGCTCATCCGAAAGAGAATATACAGACGAGTGTCCAGTCAGAGGATATATCTAAATCACACGCGTCTGAAGATGAGATTGATGAACTACTTGACTGATTTCCGAAGTAGACTCTATCAAACCTATGAAATTTAATCGACGAGATGTCGTTTCACTTGATGACCCGTATGGAAATGATAAGACACGGTCTGCGGTCATTATATCTGATGGACGTCGGCCGAAGCATGAGGACGGTGCTATTCGATACAATGTCGTTATGCTCACCTCTCAGATTGAGGAGTTTGGTGATCACGATTGGGCACAGACATTAGATGACACAGGAGACACTGTGCCGGGAGATTCGTTACTGAGTGATTCGGTTGTTGAGCCGTGGGGGACGTATGTTGTTCGCGAGGAGAAACTTAGCGGACCCCACGCTCAGCTAACTGATGGTGGGATGAAGAAGGTGGCTCGGTCATTGGCAAATATGGTTCTTCGTTGATAACCGATTACGCCCACGATTACTTATAGATAGAACAGGGCCTATGCCTCGCTTAGCGGGAGTGGCATGAATGGGGTGAAATCACTGTATTCCTCTGAAATGGCCTCCCCATAGTGGGATTCAATCGTGGTGGAGAATCTTGTTAACTCGCGTGATCGGTACTCTTGTATGCCTGTAATGACACCTGGATTATCAAAGCGGAGTGTTGCGATATCCTGTCGTAGTTCCTCAATGAGCACCATACTGAGTTCAAGCCGCAATTCATTTGCTAAATCTCGGGGAGACGGAATATTTCCGTCGTAGGTCCAAGGATAAGATGGCGCCTCACTGTCCCCCGACCAGACTTCAACAAAAATGGCAGACCAAGGAATCAGTTGTCTGGGTTGGGTACCGCTATACTCTATCACACACCCATCATGATAGAGCACAGTAGACGGTGACTCAGACTGCCCAGCCTTTTGAGCCCGAGTTTCCATATTGATTCCTTGCACGATATCTAAATGGTACTGGCAGAACGGGAAATACAACGAGGGGGGCATCTCTGTATAGATTTGAAGATCAAAAAAATCCGATCCAGAGAGAGAATAGCTAGCGGGCTGCTGGTCAGCCGTTGCTTCCTCCGGGCGAATACCAAGCCGTTCGCAGTCATAGAGCTTTACCTCCGCTGAATCCGCCAAAAGAGGGAGTAAACTGGATGTGATAGGCACAATAGAAAAGACATCTACCCGCCAGTTTTGAACGACAAAGAGCACTTCAGCAGAGATATCTGGGAGTGAGAACGGTATTTCAGCTGATTCGACCTCCTCTGCGAATGGATCCTGCTTAATGAGGTCGTGTTCGATTACCTCATACCCCTCTTGATCTGCAGCAAACTCGGCAACTTCTGTTGGAAGAAGCGGCGGCATATCGGAACCCGTCTTTTCATATTCCCCTTCAAGATAGCCATCTAAGACTTCTTTAAGTTGATATTGCTCTGCACCATTGCGGCTGTAGTGTAAATCAAAGGTCCCATCGCCGTTTGCATAGGCAACAATAGCAGAATGGCTCACAGACAGTTGTTTCTTTTAATCGTCAAATAGCTACCCCATTTCCGCCGGATAGCGGACTGGCACAGCCAACAGCAGGTGCTGCTAGAGTTGTTAGCATGAACGAAACCGTATCTGACTCAATGGTGTCAAAACACTCTATAATATTAGTCACGGAGAGAACATTAAATCAGCAACAGCGTCTGACGTAGCACTAAGTAGTTCGGATGGTTTGTATGGCCGAACCAGCCAAAATAACAGTCAGTAACCAGAAAAGAGGTGTGGGCAAAACGGCCATCGCGATCAACGCCGCCGGCGCGCTGATTGCCCGTGGCCGAGACGTCCTCTTCGTCGACCTTGACCCCCAAGGCAATGCCACGGAGAATCTCGGGCTTCGCGAAGCGTACGATAGTGAGCCACCGTCGCTGTTCGATATCCTGAGTGACTCCGAGCAGCGCGACCGCATCGGCGAGCTCGTCCGTGAGCACGAGGAGATGTCCGTCACCCGTCGATCATCGACATGACTGCCGTCGAGCCGGAGCTCACGCTCTCCCGCCGGTCAGGCGAGCAACTCGCGCTCGCCCTCGAACACATCGAGGACGACTACGACTACATCATCATCGACTGTCCGCCCTTCCTCGGGAGCCTGATGGACAACGCGATGTATGCCGCCCAGAACGTCCCCATCCCGGCGCTGGCTGAAGACACGAGCAAGCGGGCCTTCGAGCTCCTGTTCGATCACATCGACGCGCTCGAGCGCGACTACGAGATAGCCATCCAGGAACGTGGCGTCGTCATCAACCGCATCGACATCCGGTAGTCACCTGCCCGGAGTTTGTAATATGGCCAGCCAGTCAGTGGCTCCAGCCGGTGGTCAGTCCAGTCTTGCGCCTCAGCAAGTTTCTTCAAGAGCGTTCTCGAGGCTCGGGATTAAGACTCTCCAGATGTCATCAGCTTGCGGCGTAATCTCCACGTCCGTCATCGGTCACTCGTCGACGTCGACACCGTATGTGTCCCCGACCTCGTCGAGAGAGTATGTCTCACCACGTTCGCGTTGCTTGCGACTGGTTTCGAGGTCCTCGAGGACCTCTTCGGAGAGTCGAATCGGCGGGTCCACCCAGGCCCGGAGTGCGTCGCGGATTGCCTCGGATCGAGACGTGTATCCATGCTTCTCGTATTCCGCGTCGATCTGGTCGACCAGCTTCTGCGGGACACGGACGTCGATTTTCGTCGAGCCGTCCCCCTCACGGCCGTCGTCGGTGTCAGTATTCATAGGTTGTGAGACAGGCGTCTCACAGAAAAGGCCTCAGGTAGTTAACCAACATCGGGGCTGATAGGCAGCGACTGTTGGTTAACCTGTGCGTTCAATTTCGCGGGAGACACACCAAACTCCGAATTCGCTCGTTAAGCCTAGTATTACATGTACGCAGTCAACCGTGCTTGGTCTGCATCCTCAGGATCAGGAACGAGATCGTACCGCTCAAGCATCGACTCAGCGCCTTCTTGATCGTATTTCAGGCCCTCGAAAACGAGCTCTGGAGAGACTTCAAGCGTGTGAATGTACGAACGTCCCCCAGCTCGGCCGAGATTCCGCTCGTCGCGTTCGAGCAGGCCGTAGAGACGAATAGAGTCGAGGAAATCGTTGACCCGACGTTTCGACCGGGGTTCGTAGCCACAGACAGCACAGATGTTCTCATACACATCGTAGATGTTCTTCGCTCGTGGTGAGGACTCCTCATCGAGATTGAGGAAGGTCGTCGCGAGCAACGCGAGTTTCATCTGCGAGGTGAGCTGGTCGCGAACGATTGTCAGGACGCGCTGTTCCTCCACACGACTGCCGGCTTCCTCAACGTGTTCCTGCGTGACCTGGGGTTCGTCTTGTTTCCGAGCAATATTGCCAGCTGTCTCTAAGAGGTCAAGAGCTTCGCGAGCGTCACCCTGTTCTTGGGCGGCTCGGGCTGCACAGAGCTCGATAACTCCCTCATCAATTATGCCCTCACGGAACACCAGTCCGGCGTAGTGAGAGAGAATGTCGGTCAATTCGTTGGCATCGTACGGAGAAAAGAAGATTTCGTACTCACAGAGGGTGCTCTTGACGCGCGGGTCTAGCGAGTCTTTGAACATGTGGTTGTTCGAGATACCAATCACGCCGACGCGAGTATTCTCGAGAGATCCCATCTTCCGAGCGCGGGGGAACTCGTAGAGCAGTTTATCATTGTCGGCGCCGAGCATATCGATCTCGTCCAGCACGACGACGACATCACCGTCAAGTTGGTCCAGTTCCTCGTACAGCGTCGACCAGAGGAAGCCCTTCGTCGGTCCCTGTTCAGGGATCTGGTCGTCGCCGGGGCGGAGCTGGTTGATCAGTGAGATGAGGACATTGAAGATACTATCGTCCTTGTTGCAGTTGACTTCGAGAATCGTGAGCGGGATATCGTGCTGGGCAGTCTCCTCCCGAAGGAACGACATCATCTTCTTTGTGACGACGGTCTTGCCGTTCCCTGTCTGACCGTATATGAAGACGTTGTTGGGGCCGAACCCCTCCACAACGTCCTGCAGAGCTTCGGAGTAGCGACTGATCTCCTCTTCACGACAGAGAATCGTTTCCGGAGTATACCCTTCGTCGAACGGTTTCTTGTCGGCGAAGATTTTGCCCGGTTCGTCGAACGGGGAATCCATCTTAGGAGTGACCACAACAGGATGGTACATAAATTCCTAGTTCGAGTGTTTCGAGTGTTTCGAGTGTTCAGTGAGATTCTCGGTATTGGGGACCCCCCATTTCAAGTGTAAAACAGTGTTATAGTGCCTGTATCGATTATAGAGCCTATCTGCTTTTCGTGTCGAAATTCTGATTTTGTCCCGTCCCCCCATTTCGAGTGTTCTCCAAGTGATGATGCCCACCGCGACGGTCCAGTGGCAGTAGTCGATAAGACTGAGGGAGGTTACACACACACCCCCCGTTTCGAGTGTTCTGCGAAAGAAGGAGGCCATGGGTGAAAACACGTTGAGGAAAGAGATAGAAACGGGCTATAGAGGGTTTCTACTGCTATATCTTCATTTTAGGCAGTTGTACTGGAGCGGGAGGGCAGAAAACTGTTACTGCCTTTATTTATATTCTTTTCTACTAGCTAGAGTTAGTAGTAGTAGTAGGGCTCTCTCTCCACAGATAAACACTCGAAATGGGGTGTGGTGGGGACACTCTTTATATATGAAACGCCCCGTTCGGTCCTATACCCCCTCCTACGGCTGCTCACCGATTAACACTCGAAACGGGGGGTGTGTGTGGTGGAGAACATCGCAGACTCACTGCAACAGCTCCCGGTTAGTTTACTCCTCATTTGGGTTGACGGGGCCTTTGTATTGCGAACGAATCTTGTCCCCGTCCCGCCACTGCCAGTAGTAGTACCGGTTATCGTTGATTTCTTTGACAGTGATCGTCGCCTTCGCTGGTACGTCGTCCGGGAGCTCATCGGATCGGTCCTCGGCGTCGGTCTCGTCTGCCTCCTCCTCGAGACGCGCTTCACGTTCCTTGTGTTCGGCCAACGCTTCAGCGTAGCGGGCGACATCGCGAAGACGGTCTGGTGGGGCCTCGTTGAGAGTGGCGACGACCTCTGTGGAGAGGTTCGCCGGTGGGGTCGGTGGTTCGTAGGACATCGGCTCTCTGTTAACCAACATAGGGTCTGCAATCCATAGTGTTGTTGGTTAAGCAGGTCTGCTGGTTTTCCGACTCCACGGAATGTAACATCATAAGTAATTTATTTATAAAAAAGTTTCGTAATATGTTACACTATGCTCCGACGCATTGAACTCGAGGTCCTCGCTACCGTCGAACGTGGTGACACGATTTCCGACCTCGCAACGAAACTCGGCCACAGCGAAAGTTATCTCTCTCGTGCCGTGACAGACCTCGTCGAGAAGGAGCTCGTCTACACGAAGCGCGACGGCCGCCGAAAGCGAGTCATTCCCTCTGATAGCCGGGCCGTCGAAGTCTACCAAGACCTCGTCCGCCAGCATTCCCACATCGACTTCCCTGAGCTGTTGACCAGCAAGGCCCTCGTGGTACTGTATTACCTCGACCACCCCCGAACCGTCTCCGAGATCGCTGACCGAACCGACAACTACCGAAACACCGTCAATCGCGTCCTCAAGCGACTTCGCGACCGTGGCCTCGTCGGCACAGATGCTGGCCAATATGACTTCAACGGTGACTTCGACCGACTACACGAGTTCGCTCGCGAACTTGTTCACCATCTCCACCGACAGTATCTCCAGTCAGCCGCCCCGCATGGAACGATTCTTTGGGAGGATCACGACGAATTTCTCGCACAAACTGAGTCAGAAATCGAAGCCGCCCACTTCCACGAAACCGGGCTCGCACGGTTTGCGGCGTTCGACCTCCAGTTTCTGCTGACCCGCCACCGCTACTACCTCTACTCTGAGGACGTGGAGACAGTCTCGCCAGCGGAGCTTTGCTGTCACACGTTGTTAATCGACGACGACTCTCGCCACCGCTCATACTGTCTCCTGTTGCTCAGCCACGTTGACGTCGACGAGGATGCTCTCCAAGAGCAAGCGGAGAAGTACGGCCTCGAAGATGAAATCGACGCCCTGCTGCAGTACCTTGAGACGCGAGGCGCAGTCGATACGGAACGCCTCCCAGAGTGGGACGAGTTCCAGAAGCTAGCAGCTGACTACGAGGTGCCATTACCATCATGAGACCAACGTTTGGACGAGAGTACATCGAGAACGAGTTCCAGTGAATCGCAGATGGGCTGTCCGGTCCGCTCACGGTCTATCTGATCGGTGGCGGCGCGATGTCGCTGCGCGACCTCAAGGGAGCGACGAAGGATATCGACCTCGTCGTCGCCGACGGTGACGTGTACGGACAGCTATGGGCTGCCCTGATGGATCTCGGATATACTGAGGTTCAATAGCTGGACGCTGATTACCGGGCACTGGGTACGACGAGCTGCGTCGAGAACGACGATGGGTGCCGCCTCGATATTTTCAGCCAGCAGGTTGCGAACAAGCTCGTCCTGACCGACGGGAGGCGTAACCGGAGTGAGCCGTTTCTCGACACAGACCAATTGACGGTCCGGTTGGTCAGCAACGAGGATATCTTCCTGTTCAAACTAATTGCTGGACGTGACGACGACATTGCGGACATGAACATACTCGTGCAGGCTGGCCTTGACTACGACGTCGTCCGGGCTGAACTCGACGCACAGATTGACTGGCTCAACGATGACCAGTTCGCCACCTTTGCGAATGGGGCTCTAGTCGATCTTGAAGAGCAGTACGGGGTGACCACACCAATTGAGGACCGCGTTCAGGAACTGACTGACCGATACTACCGGGGACTCGAAGTTCTCCAGACACTTGACGGACCGATGACCGTCGACGAACTAGCTACCGAGCTCGGATTGGATATTGACGTGGTCCGGAATCGAGTCACGTATCTTGCGGAATTCGGCCGGGTACGCCACGATGGCGAAATAGTAAGGCCAATAGAGTAGTCTGGTATCTACCCCTCTATACCTGTACGGCACTGGTCCCAGGGGTCCTCGTCGACGTAGTGACCGACGAGTTGCGACTGGCCGACTGGGACGTGTTCCAGACGGTCCCCGAGTGCTCGGAAGCGTCGATTCACGAGGTCCGCCCATAAACGGCGCGTCGGTGGCCGACGCGAAGGGGTTCGTGTACGAGCCCGTGCGTGGACCCAAGCGGAAGATCGAGTTCGAACCGCGGTCTGACGGTGGCTTCGTGCGGGTCGAGGCCGTCTGGAACGGGTGTCAGTGGCGGTGACCGGGCGGGAGGTCGTGACGACGATGCGGCGGATTCGATATCCACAACTCTACTTCCTATCTATCGGTCGCGCGAATGTTCAATTAGCACGTCACCAACTTACTGGACAAAACCAGATTTGTAGTCGTCACGGTCATCTGAAAGTTCCTCTAATCGGGATTCCTCAACCCGGATCGTGAACTCAGTTTTCCCAGAGCGAATCTCTTGGATATCGGATATAATGCCGTTGAGGGGCTCGTCATCAATCCGCTTGACCGTCATTATTGTGCCCTTTGAACTGCTTGTGTAGTCGATTTCTCTATCCTCGTCCCGGATTTCTGTCGCTTCGAGTGCTGTGAGATTAGGAGCATTATGATTGCGCCACGATTCAACGGTGACCTCTTTGCCGACTTCGGGGTCAAACCGCCCCTGAAATCTGATGTCTATATCTATGAAATCGGTTTTTTGACCGCCACCTATGTCTCCGCCCCACTCATCATTGTCTCCGCCTCTATCCTCTACTATTTGATAGATTGAGGCAGCAACGGTCTGCACGTTTTTCTTGTCGATTTCCTCCGCGATTAGGTCAGCGAGACTGGGGCTCTGTTGATAAACGTAATCGTGGTCAACTCCATGCCAGAGCGGGAGAATCACATCCTCCTCATTCGTGTGCTTTTCAACAAGACCATTCAGTTCCCATTCAGAAGTACCCTCAAAATAACTCTCAGAGAGAATAACGACGCCATATTCAGATTGAGTAAGGCCATCATCAATGGACTCGCGGATACTACTTCCAATCGACATTTTGATATCGTCAAGCCAAACCTCCACTCCCATTGAGCTCAGTTCTTGACCTAGAAGTTTTGCTATCTCCTTAGAATCGGAGTGTGAGTAGGAAATGAAGACATCCTTCCCGTCTGTATTTTCTGTTCCTGAATCCATATTTTGTACCTGTAGCGAAATGTGATAATTCTTGATATCGCTGATATCGACCTAATTTCTTGGCACAGCAACTATTGATTATCAGGTGGATTATCCGATAAATGTGGATTCCGATTCTATCGGCAATTGCAGGAGCTGTCTTTGGGCAGCTAATTCGATATGGCTTCCACCGATATCAGAATAAGCAGCAAGCTGTCACAGAATGGAATGAAGATGCTATCACACAAATCAGCCGGGGGCACGGAGTTTGTGAAAGCGCCAGGGACCGCTCAGATTTGAATTATGGTAGTATATCAAACGAAGCAGCGAAGACTGCACAGAAACTGAAAGCTCTGGTAAATCCATACCCCGATGGAGTAGATGACGAGGCCGCAGAGCAGGTCCGGGCTCTCTACGTGGTATTCCGGAAGTTAGCGGCTCTGACCGAAGCTAGTGAAGAGAAAGCAACTGATGAAGCTCTTGACGAAATATTTGAGATGGGACAGCAAGAGTACTCCCAAGCAGATAATCTTGATATGGGTGATGCAGTTAATGAGTCGACGGAATATTCTCCTTTGATGGACAAACTGTTCAAGAAATCAGATACTGATGCCCGAATTTTCGGTTCACAATTCGGTGAACAAATAGAAGAAGTTCAGACACTTGAGGAGATGATTCAACAGATGGCTCCTCAGGTTACTGATGATCAAGAGTTGATTGCGAAAGCAGTCGAGTCGCAATTCATCTCTGATGAATGGGAAGATGGTCTCTCTCTCGGTGTCCGTATCTATCTCCAAATCGCAGCGAATCTGTCCACAGAGGCGATAAATTACATTAGCGAGATGAACAATATGGAGACCGTAGCCTGATTTTCACTGGTATCCCTCCCATTCAGCAACTACAACCGTCCGTTAACCAACAGTCGGTCGCTCTCACCCGGTTCTGTTGGTTAACTATGTCGCGTAGCTGAGACGGTCTAGGTGTCGGCGAGCTCGTCGACGGTCGCCACTAGGTGGCGGGGCATGCACTGCAGTGTCACCGACACTCCTGGGTTCGTCTACGAGCCCGTTCGTGGCCCAAGCGGAAGGTGGATCGAGCCACGGAGTGACGGTGGTTTCGTACGGGTCGAGGCTGTCTGGAACGGGTGTCAGTGGCGGGTGACCGGGCGGGAGGTCGTGACGACGATGTGGCGGGTTTGAGCGAGCCAGTCGGTTTTCTTTCGAGACAGGATTGCCAGGTCAGAACGTGGGCGAACTGCGTACAACTGTTCTCCCAGAGTGGGGCGAGACGACTGGACGTCATCGTTATGGTTCCCTTCGAGATAGTCTCGCTTATCCTGAGAACATCTAGATAATCTCTAGAAAGAAGTTAAGACAGTAGAAATCCAAAGATAATGTAGATAGTCTCCATGAAGACAGAGATAACGATTACGATAGAGGAAGACGATAAGGTTCCGGCCGCGGTCCGGGAGTTCGTCGGAGATCAGCTGCGTGGCGATGGTGCGGCCGTCGAGGTACAGAACGAATCTAACGAGGAACCCGCCGACGAGGAGTCAGAGACCCAATCCTATGAGGAGGTGCTGGACGATCTTCCGTCCGACGAGCACCGGTACGTGTTCCGCGCTCTGGTGCAGAATCGGGGCCGAGCGCGACGGGTGATCCACCGAGCGGCAAACCAGTTCGAGGACTCGCCGTTCCATGAATTTGACCCGGACAATCCGGGGTCCGAGCGCGGCCGGATTGGCCAGATCCTGTGGGAGCTCGAGGGGCTCGACTATGCCTACCACGACGGGAACAAGTGGTTCCCCGAATCGGACAAGTTCACCAAGTCAGCGCTCGAAGCGGACTGGTAGGAGTGGGGTGAGAGTTCGAACCGCGGTCATACGGTGTTTCGTGCGGGTCGAGGCCATCTAGTACAGCTGTCAGTGGCCGGTGACTGGAAGAGAGGCCATGACGACGATGCGGCGGCTAGCTTCACGAAACTTACCGACGGACACCTGCCATCGCCTGTTCAACAATCACGTAGCTTGCTATCGCCACGATTAGCGCTACCAGCCAGATCGCGAGCTGAGCATTACCAGTGAACGTGAACGGGAGCATCCCAGCCACGACATTTGTGAGTGCGAACATCGCTACCGCCGCAACCAGTCCAAGTGCGGACATACACGACCATCCAGCGTAGGGATGAAATTAACCGATTTGTTGCCTAAGCCCTGCAACTAAGTAGTATCCGCATTTCATTAGCTAACAGACTAATATATGACTCATAATTTTGACTGGGTTGAGCGTGACCGAGGTATCCTGACCGAACGTGACCGGGAACTCCTTCTCGGCAAGGTTGGTGACGACCTCGACGAGAACGCTTGGAACGTGCGTCGGTACAATATCCGCAAGCGAATCGAGAACGCGCTTTACGACTTCCATATCATTGCCCAGAACCTCCCAGTCACCGATATCCGCCAAGTGTTCGAACCCGCATACGAGTGGTCGCGAGAGCGCAGACGATTGGACGAAGAGGGTCGAACCTCGAGTAATCCAGATGTAGACCAGTTGCTCTGGAGCTGGCTGTCTCTCTTCGAATTTTTTAGCTACGGTATGCACGCCGGAGGCAAGCAGGAGACACAGATTCTGATGCAAGGACTTGTTGAGGGTGGTATCGAACGAGGCTACCGTGAGTATCAGCACGACAATCTCCCGAAATATCGAGAAATTGAGGCCAATCTCGGGCTCGACTACGGAAATCTCGTGATGCGTAATAATTATCTTAGAGGCGTTCTGCGGGACTTGCCATCGGAGCCGTCGAAGATTGCTGAGGAGGTTATGCGGCTCCGTCAATTGAGAAAGATTTCACAGATGGATGCATCACGCTGGTTTGATGAGTATGTTCGGAGACCGGACACAGAGTGACACCTCATAATTTTCGGATAGCGTTGTTGCGTCTGTATCCCCCCGTCACCGTCCGGCGTCGTACGTCGTTGCCTCACGAAAGTCTTCCAGTTCGTCGCCGTGCTCTGTCTCAGCATATGTTCCGACGGCGTCGACTAACTCTTTGGCTGCCTCGTAGTGCAAGTCGATACGTCGCTCGATGTTGATTGTATCGCCTTCGACGTTCTCATAGTGGTAGTCTGAGCCCTCTTTGTACCCATCAGGGCCGTAAGTATCGATATCGGGTTCGATGACGTTCACTTCTTCTAACTCCACACCCAATGTCGTTTCTCTACTACCTGTGTTCTCGTCGGTGAAGTGAACGTAGCTGAAGGGGAGTGAGAGATTGTGTTGCGCATACACTCTGAGCCCCAGTATCAACCGCTCCTCGTCCTCGAACTCCCCCTTTACAGCCTCGACAGGACCGTCGGTCGGGATATTCGAGTCTATCGTTTGGAGAATCTGGTTGAACGTATACGCGCTTGCCATGTAATTGTGTACGTCAGTATTGACCCTTCGGTCAAATTCTGCACTTCTGTCGTCTAATCCTTCGTCTCGGAAGGTGTCGCAAGCGTCCTGAATACGTTCTCGATTCTCCCAAAGCACGTTGAGTGCTACTCTGAGTTCGCCGAATCCTTCTACTAATTCCCTAATGGGATGGGTCTGTCTCTGGAGTCCCTCTTTTCGAGCACTGGAGAACATGTTTCGATGTTCATCAGTCTCATCGAGGCGATCGGCCTCATAAGTAAGAAGTTGATTGTCGTCTTTAACTGTAACCTCGTACTCAGCTTCGCATCCAGGACAGGAATGCGGGGCGGTATACACCCTCTCGTCCTCCCTGGTGAGCCGACTGGCTTGGATGACGAATTCTGATCCGCAGCTGTAGCAAGCTATGTCATTTAGGAGGCCGTCTATCAGGCGTTCGAGTTCTGCATCCATATTTGTCGTGAGATACGTGCAAGAGCTACTAACCATTTGTTACCCGTCAGTCTACCCCGACGAAGTAGATTCTGAGAGGTGTTACGAGGCTTTGTGTGCCTGTAGAATTTTATCAAATAAGACTATGAGTCAAACCCTCTAGTCACGTATCTTATCACAACAGAGAGAGTAATTAGAGTGAAACGAATGCAGCGAAGGCAATTCCTACAGTCTACAGCTGCTATCGGGCCACTGAGTTTGATAACGCCCTCCGGAGAATCGACTGACTCGTCCTTCATCGACGCGTTTGGCTTTGCTGTCGCTGATTTCTTCGATGACGACTGGGACGATACAGCCCTCGAAGGAGCGGTTGACGAAGCGGTGGATTTCATTTGCTATGCCTACGGTAAATTCGATAATCCCGAAGACGTTGACAGCGGGAAGGAAGATGGATTTCTGAGCGAACTTGGGGACATCGGATTGAGCGACTTAGCGAACAACCCAGACGCCTATAACTGGATTCTGCGATATCTTGAGGATATCGCGGATTTCCTCAGCTGGGTCGATTTCTTTCCGGACGGTATCGCAGACGAGGTTCAGTCTCTCGCCGGCGACGCGAGAGAGGTCACCCGTTTCGTTCCGCTAGTGGCGAGTGTCAGAGCCCTACTTGATACGGGCTGTGGGCTCCATGACCAGATCGATGCGGGGAACTCTCCATCTGAGAAGGACTATGTCGAACTGTTCCAAAATGTGGCACTGGTCGTCGCCGAGGTCGTGCTACTGACGGCCGGAATCGGTGCGTCCTACCGCGTTGCCTACGGTGCGACCGGCTGGGTCAACCGGCAGCTCATCAACGTCGTCGGGCGCTCCATCGGATGGCGGGCATACTCGTGGGTTCTGAGCCAGATTCACTGGGGTATCAGAGTGGCGTTTACCGAGGGATTCGACCAGAGCATCGTCACGACGGTTGATATTGTTTCAGAAGGAGTTATCGATGCATCCAGTGGCACTAATTCTGCTGTCTCTGACAGCCAAGCAGACACTTGGGCGCAAGCGCACGTCGAATCGATGGCAGCCCACACTGATGGATGGGATATCGATTATGAACGGTGGGAGGCAAACCAGCGAGTAAATCATCTGGACTCATGGATCGACCAGATGATCGCCTCTCTCATGGAGCGGTGGCCGTTCTAATCTCCAGCGACATACCAGTGAACCCACTCATTTCCCTCCTGGATCGCTCTTCCTGCTCCCGAGACACTACATGAGACACAGGCGTATACGGACAGCTATACCGCGTCAAGAACAGTCCGGTACTCAGTGCGGATAAAATAATACAGCACGCCCAGCCCAGCAAGTCCAAAAAGGAGGCAGGACGCACTCAGGATAACTAACCAATCATCGGTGAGTGCAAGGAGAATCCGAAGGACAGCGAAGATTGTTGAGAGAAGTAAGAACCCAATCACTGCGGCACCTGCGTAGATAACCCGTGGTGGATTATCGGATACCAGGGAATCAGGGCTACCATCTTCATCCGATGGGAACAAGTCAAACTTCTTAGGGGTCGGGTGTTGACTACCCGGACCCACACCACCGGCTTGAACGACCTGCTCATAGAATGGTTGGAGCGCGATGAACACGATTGGGAGCAGGAGGCCGGTCACTTGCAGCAATGACAGCGCGATTTGTACACTCGAACTCAGTGGCATATCTCGTTCATGCAGAGCCACGAATTAAACCAACCAGTCTGAAGACTACTCACCAGTGAGGCTCGCCGCCAGAGCCAGCATCTCCTCGCCCTCCTGCGTGGTTCGTATCTGGGTGCCCCCGTCAAGTCGTGTCTTAGTGATGAGCCGACGCTGACGAAGTGGGTTGACGATCTTTTCGTTGACTGTTGGATAGATATCTTCGGCTTCATCAGGCGATTTGTCACTGCCATGTACAGCGGGTAAATCCTGCTCGAGGAGGTATCGCCCGATATCTTTCAGAAGCACGCCATACGGGCCATCGTCAGGCTGCTCTTCTTCGATGAACGCTAGCACCTGTATGAGCTGGAGGTCGGGCTCGGTAACTGGGTACGCAGGGAGGGGTTTGATATCCTCCATCCCGTGGCTTACAGTCTGGTATTCGCCCTCGTCCTCGTTGTCGTGGTACCCTTTAGGAACAACATAGTAGGGGTCAGCGCCGGTGAACATACAAGCGAGCATCCCAGCGATGGCGGTGATCTTTGAGCCGGCAGAAATGTTCACCCGAACCGTGTCGTCGGGGTTTCGGTCCCGAATTAGCGTCAGGAGTGTCTCAAGCGAGTCGTTCAGGTCGAACAAGTCGCAGGTGGCATCCTCCTGGACCTCGATTCCGTGCTCGTCCAGCTCGTCGATAATCCGTTGCCGGCATTGGACAGCAGTTTCATCGGGCTCGTCATGCCCGACGAGAATGAGAATATCTGCATCTCGCTCTATAGCGGGAATAGAGATCCGCTCATCCTCGAATCCTTGCGGAGCGATATGAACACGTCGCGGGATATAATCTGACACGTGGATATAGTATCTGCGTAACATTAAAATAGTAACTAGCTGAACGTTGTCCTATCGCTGGTTAGCCGAAGACCGATTTAATGAGAAATTAAATCGGTTCAATTGGGGTAGCTTCTTCAACGGAACGTATCAGAACGACCAGAAAAGGCCGTTATATCGCTTCAATCGTATCAATAACTCGATATTTTAAGGCCCCACATCCCCTTGTGTACGGTAGGAGAAGCAACTAAAGAATATGTACGAGATTGGTGAAGAATCGGGGACTCGGCCGCTGGAACGGCCGTTTCCTGTCCCCGCACGCGAAGTACGGGGTAGTGGGGTTGCGTCACTTTGGCGTTATACTCGCTTTCGTATATCTGCTTCGATTGTGACGGGCGAAATATAACTACAAGACATCAAGAAATGAGTTACACACGACTGAAGAGCGGCATCGAGAAGCGAGCACAGACCGACCTGCAGATAGCGACGGAACTCACCGACATCGTCGAGTTCCTCATCACGAACGGCCACACGGACAGTAACACGACTATCAAGACACCGGACATAAAGAACCAGTGTCCTGAAGCATCGTACCACCGCATCGAGCGCCTGCACAACGAGATGGGGATGGTCCAGAAGTACAAGCAGGGACCGAGTACGTACCTCATCCACGGCCAGAAGGGCGTCGTCAACGGACAGGGCGTCTCCCAGATGGTCAACCAGGAACTCCGCAAGGTGGCCCAGCACGCCCAGCAGGACCCCGCTGTCCGAGCGGTCGTGGCCAACGCACGGAATGTCTCACCGGGTCAGGCACTCCAGGGGCTGACGAACGGCAACTTCGGCAACCGGCGTGAGCGTCTGGAACGCATCGTTACTGCCATCGAGAACTCGAACGTGACTAAGGGGCCGTACGTGAAAATCGTCTTCCGGACCCCTGCGAACCACTACTGCGCGTCACCGCTGGCCGTCCAACTCTACCGATAGAGGCGACTGTCAGCGGCTACACATCCAGTAGTTCGTCCATCGCGTCTTGAAAACAGTTTGGGCCGCAATAGAACACGAAACTCCGGCCCGAGTCGCCGTGTGAGGGAATGCTATGGACAATATAGTCGTCCGGCTGTTGTCCCTCCGTCTCGACCACGAGCCCGCAGTGCTGACACAACGTTTCTGTGATCTCCTGAGGTTCGGTGGTTTCCTCCGAACGGTCCGAGAGTTCGGCTTCGATGTGCTGGATGATTTCTTGTCGTCCCATAGTGACTCTTGAATTGCGTGGGTCAACGGACGCGAGGAACAAAAGTATCGACGCGCTGCCTGAGGAAACAGATAGTTTCACGAGCTGTTCTGTGGGTACTACTAAATCCATCGACGAAGAGGACACGTGCCCCCTGCCCAGCGCGTCACGCCGTTTTATATACTGCATTCCCCTTCACTCTAAGCAGACGCTCCCGACGAAACACGGGCTGACGCCCGCGACAGCACTTCTCCCGGCGACCACACTGCCGAGAGCCATCGCTGTCGCTCGCGAGCATTGAACCAGTGTCCGCCCCGCCCAGCCAAGACACGGGCGGACACCAGAAGCACCCATCGACTACCGAGTGACCCAGCAGCCGACGGACACGCGCCCCTTCGCGGGGATTACTTGTGTCGGTGCGGGAGATCGGGGCCACGAAGAGAGTCATCTATGCCAGCAAACACCGACCCAGAAGAACCCAACACCACAGATAAGCCGTTCACGGTCATCCGGTGGCGAAAGTGGGAGACGATAATTTATGATTGATTGCAGCCAAAGTATTATACACTAAGTTTGCAAACATATCCCAAAGTGAGTGAATTAGAAACGGACTACTCTCCACCAGATTTCATTCAAGTCACTATCGACAATGTAAACTCAAGAGGCAATCTCATAACACATTCTTCCAATATATCTGCCGACCATCTTCACCTCACGCATGGGTCAGAAGGTGACTCCGTAATAATCCTCGAACAGAGCCCAGAATTGTCCCCAGTATTACCCTACAATACTGTTTCAGAAGCAGTAAAAAATCATTCACAGGACACTGTTTTACAACTGGAAGAGGGTGACTTACTGAAAATCCGGAATCCTTTCGAAAAATCAAACCAGCCATCCACAATCAGCCTCAGTGGGTTCAATATTTCTCTTGTGGAGGTGAGCGGTGATATTCCCGAAAGATACCATGTTTCTGTTCGAATCAAAAACCTTGACGGCAGTACAGCTGCAGGGAATATAGAATATACCATCAAAAAACCAGAATACCGTATTAGGAATCACAAGAGCAACGGTAACTCCGGATCAAATTCATCGAATTCTAATCGGTTTACCGGAAGTGGAAACGGAAGCAATCCGTTCAACAGTTCCGGGAGCAACAGAAATAATCTAGTCAACGGAAATTTGCGATAAAAACTCTGCCTCGGCGTCATCGTCATCGAGGCACCGCTTGACACACCCGTGAAGCAACGCTTCAGTCAATCACTCCTCATCCAATCAGTCTCTTTCCGTGTTACCTAGGGTATCAGCTACAAGTAGCTGCCAGCAATAGCAGGACAGACAGATGCCGGATTCAGCAGATGCCGCAGTCGGGACACTCCTCGGGCTTGCCTGCGGCGATGCGTTGGGCCGTCCTGTCGAGTTTCGCTCACCGGAGGCCATCGCAGACCAGTACGGCACGCTCACCGAGATGGTCGGTCACGGAACGCACAGGCAACCGGCTGGGACTGTGACCGATGATACCGACATGGCGCTGTGCATCGCGCGGAGTCTCGTCGAGCAGGCAACCTTCGATGGCCAGGATATCGCTGACCGCTTCCAGACGTGGTACGAGAACGGGCCGTTCGATATCGGGCTGATGACTGCCGATGCAATCCGGGAGTACCGTGAGGGGACGTCGTGGCGGGATGCCGGCCGTGAGGTCTGGCATCAGCGTGCCGAAGGGTCCAACGCTGGCAACGGCAGCATCATGCGGTGTGCGCCCCACGCTGTCGCCTTCGCCGATGAGCCGACCGTACTGACCCAGGTGAGCACACAATCCGCAGCTATCACGCACTACGATCCCCGCTGTCAGTATGGGAGTGCGCTTCTCAACCATACATTCGCCGGGTATCTCCGGGGTGACGACGACCCGTTCACCGATGCTATAGCGCGGCTCGAAGACAAGGCCCCAGACGAACTGATAGAAACATTGCGACTCGTGCCCGACTTCGTCGACGAGAGCCGGTTGGAGAACAGCGGCTATGTGATACACACACTCCAGACATCGCTGTACGACACGCTGACAGCTGACAGCGCAGAAGCGGCCATCGTCACGTCGGTGAACCGCGGTGGCGACACCGACACGCTCGGCGCCGTCACAGGCGCGCTGGCCGGTGCCCGCTTCGGGGCGACAGCTCTTCCCGACCGATGGCTCGACCAGCTCGAGTCTCGTGACGACATCGAGTATCTCGCACAGGCACTCACAACGGCAGATATCACCGCAACAGAATGACGGGACAATGAGCAGCACAAACTAGACCGTCGTCGGCGTAGACGCCTGTCCAGGTGGGTGGTTTGCGACGATTATCGAGGGGACGGATATACGTACGAGGCTCTTCGAGAATTTAGAGAAAGTCGCCTCCAGCAATCTCGGAGACGCACAGGTCCTCGTCGATATTCCAATTGGGTTTCAAGAAGGCGCCCGACGGCAATGCGATAGCGCCGCACGTGATCTCCTCGGGAGCCGCGGGAACTCCGTCTTCTTCCCGCCATGCCGGACAGCAGTTGAATGTGACGACTACGAGACGGCCAACGAGGCTCGTTACGACCAGATCGGCCATGGCCTCTCTATGCAGGCCTACAGCATCGGCGACAAAATTCTGGATGTGAATGAGATTGTTGGGTGGGAATACGATGGTTCGATTCGAGAGAGCTATCCAGAACTGTGCTTTGCCGCACTGAACGGGCAACCCATCGCCTACTCGAAATCATCACAGCGGGGGCAACGCTTCCGGATGCATCTGCTGAGCGATGAACTCGATATCCCACGGGTGCAGTACAAGGAGGCCTGCAGAGAACATCTCCGGAAAGATGTTCGTCGTAACGACATCCTCGATTCGATGGTACTTGCCGCGGCTGGCCGAAAGGAACTGACAGCAGTTCCAGCGGAGCCTGCATCCGACGTGCCGAGAGTTTACTATCCAGGGTTCGAAATCGAAGCGGAAATCTGGGAGGAATAGCGCTTGACGAGCTCATGCCTCGCCGAACACTGATATGGCGAGCCCCACGCTTACTGCCCATGTAGGTAGGTGCCGGTGACTGGTTGTTGATCGATTCGTGGTGACAACTTGGGAGCACCGACTCGGTCGCCAACCTAACTAGCCAACAGTGGCTGACACAGTTCTCGGACCGGCTCGAGGAGCACCAGCAGACCTTAACCAACACTGAATCGTTCACCCCGGCGTGTTGGTTAACCAGTCATCGAGACTCTTACCCTCAGCGCACGTAGCCCCAGCCATGACCCACAACACGCCAGATGGCACCTGCGAGCGGCGGCTGTGGTGTAATCACTGCCAGCTCAGCGTGGCGGCGTCGACGGACGACGGCGAGCCTACCTGTCCGGCCTGTGGTAGCGAGTTCCGAGAGTAACAAGCCCGCAACTGCGCCGTTGGGCGGAAGTTCTATGTGTCGCTATCTCTCTAGCGATAGCTAGAAGCTATACCAACGGCGCGGACTGGGAGGCAATTCCAACAATGACCGAATTAATGGATGCTACGGCTGCGAAGATAGTCTTAGCAGTCCAGCGTGGCGATTCTATCAATCGTGTTGCGAGCAAAATCGGCGTCTCGTACTCGTGGGTGTACAACTGGATTGAGCGGTTGGAAGACACTGAAATTATCGTTACTACCGATAATGGAATCCAAATTGCCGACCACGAGATGCGCCAGCAGTATGCCGACATGATGGCTGCATTGTATAGCCGCGACACTATCTCCCAAGAGGATGCGTACGTTGTCCCGCACTTCGCCGATATGGAGTTTGCGTATACGGAAATCGACGCTGCGTACGTCTGGACACACGGGGGCTACCAGATCGCCCGCAGCCACGATGACTACCCAGTGTTCATCGAAGTCCACAAGCGTGACGTCGAACGCTGGATTGCGTTCTTCCAGCAGTTCGGTGTCGACATGACGATCAACGAGCGCCCGGACGCCGGCGATGTCGACGGGAACGTTCACTACGTGTTGTTCCCGAAGACCGACGGCATCGACGTTGAGTGGGTCGACGGCAATCCCGTGATTCCGTTGGACGACGCCGTCGACCAGATGATGGAGAACCGCCCGGCATACGAGCCTGCCTTGGAGATCATCGGAAAAGAGTACGATAGGGACATCGACGCGTCACACCACAGCGCGATGAGCGCGGACTAACAGAGGTAATAAAATGAGTCTCTCCGAGCGTCAATCCGAACTCATCGACACGCACCGTGCGGTACAGGACGCTGAGCTGCCGTACGTTCTCGTTGGCGGGTGGGCCGTCTCCGCGTTCCAGACACGGTTTACAACCGATATCGACACCGTGATTCCGGACACAGCACTCGACGAGTACAACACCCTTCTCCGTGACCTCGGATACAAGAAGCAGTTCGAGAAGGATGTCTCGAACGAGTACGAAGGCCGGATGATCCAGTACACGAAGCAGGTCGGGGAGAACGAAATCAAGTTCGAGACACTCGTCGACGCAATGGGGTGCCGACAGACCGATGCGGAGTGGTCGTATCGGTATCTCCACGAATACAGCACTATCGAATCGCTCGATGTCGCCGAAGACCTCGATGGTCGCATCCCAGAGCCGGCGCTCCTCTTCGCGATGAAACTCCATAGCGGTCGGAAAGCCGACACCCGCGATCTCGTTGTCATCAGCTTGCATGCGGAGTTCGACCGCGTCGAGCGGCACATCAACCGGGGTGATCAGGAGAAGCTCGATGGCCAGATCGAGATGGTGCTGGATCGACTCCAGCAGGACGGGTTCGAAGATTCGTTCAAGGGTGTGTTCCGACAGCAGGAGCTGCCAGCGGACGCAATCGACGACCTTGTTTTGTTCCTGTCCGAGCAGCGGGATCAACTTCGGTAAGATTCTCGGAGCCATCTCGCAAACCAAGCGCAATGACAGGAGCAAACTGTCCGAGATTGGGTTCTGGATGAAGCCCGGGTTTATACAGCGGAATGTTAACGTGAACGGAAGCTATTCTCCTGGCTGGTCAGAGACCAGGCCGGGAGTCTACACTGAATCCCAACGACTGAAGTCGTGGGTTTTCGCCTCGAAACTCTGTAACTAGATATTGCATAAAACCGAGATACGTTCTACAGCGTCCCCTATAGGAATCCCTATATTCCATTTTCAACAGGTTTCAGACGTAGATTTAATCCTACAGCAAATGCTATGGGAATTACTATAGGTCACACAGCGAGCGAGATACTAGGCGCCGCCGCGTTCCTCGATACAGGCAGCACCGACAAGACGACGACCACAGCTCATCTCGGCGTCGGCCACTGTGAGTTCGAGATCGACCGAACCGACGCCGTCGTCGGCCGACTCGGCGGCGATACCCACGGTCATCGTCTCGCCGGTTGTGACCGTCGTCGACTTGGGTTGGACGGCCACAGTGGCCGCCAACCCCCAAGTACTACGCCTGCTGTAATTGCGATAACGACTGCTATCCCCACACCGAGTGCTGGTGAGTGCCCCAATCTATGATAGTAAATATACATCTAGATAATTTAAATACTTTGAGTTATCTCATGAATATAACTGCGGGACCTACTGTGGGGAACTTCGATGACAGGGACTCAGCGACAGAAGCTACAGGCGGTCTTTGGGGCATTGCTACTGATTACTATGGGACCTGTGTCTGGGCTGAGTGCCGGTGGCGGGGGTCTGCCGGGCCAGGTGGGAAACGCTGGCAATCAGGCCATCGGCGCTGGTAACCAACTCACTACGGGCGTCGCCGGGAATCAACCCACCGGCGGTGGGGTATCCCAGATGACATGGAACAATTCAACGGAGCCCAACGCCAGCCAGATTGATTCGCTGGGCCAACGAACTAATCCCGGCTTGCCGTATGCAGTCGTCGGGAACCAACCGACTGATCCGAACAACGATAGCCTGTACGAGGACGTCAACGGTGACGGACAGATCAACATCGTCGATAGCGATGCACTCCAGCGCAATCTGAACGCCACAGCTGTCGGCGCAAACTGGAGCGCCTACGATTTCACCCGAGACAACCGGACCGATATCGGAGACGTCCTCTGGCTGTTTACAGTGACACGAGGTGTCGCTGTCAACGACACTGACGGCGACGGCCTCCCCAACGCGTACGAGCACAACTGGACCGACACCGACCCAGCGGTCGCCGATACCGATGCTGACGGTCGCATCGACGGTGCGGAAGACCCGGACGGCGACGGACTCATCTCGTATATGGAGTACCGAGTGGGGACCGACCCGAAGGTAACGGATACCGACGGTGACGGCTTCTCAGACGGGCGGGAAGACGGCATCTCGGGGATATCACCGACCGAGTCCGACACCGACGGCGATGGCGTTCCTGACCCGGTCGACGACCTCGATGGGGACAACCTCTCGGTAACAAACGAGTCCGTCTACGACACCAGTCGTCGACTGCCTGACACCGATGGCGATGGACTTCAGGACGGCAGTGAGGTCCACGAATACGGCACGAACGCGACGCTCCCGGACACTGACAGTGACGGTATCGACGACGGCGCCGAAATCAAAGCGGGGTTGGATCCACTCGTCGCAGACAGCGACGGGGACGGAATTGACGACACCAACGAAACCGTGGCGGTGACGCAAGCACACAACGCCACCAACGTCTCGCTGACACTGCGAGCAGAGGGCGCGGTGGCCAACGCAACCGTCGACGCGAAACCGAGCTACTTCTCGAACAGTTCAGCACACGCCGGGCCGACGGTTCGAATCGAGAACCGGACGACGTTCGAGAACGCCACTATCGCGATGCCAATCGCCGAGTCGGTCGCTGCCGACGAGTACGAGAACCTCTCCATCTACACGTGGAGCGGCTCGACAAACGATACTTGGAAGGAAGTCGAAACGACCATCGAGAACGGCACTGCGAAAGCGACCGTTGACCACTTCTCGTATTTCACGGTACTACACACTGAGGAGTGGGTCAGCGCCACCAGTATCGAGGTCGGGACCCCCATCGATTTCACCGCCAGTGACTCGTTCCAGTGTCGAAACGCCTGTAACCTCACCAGCAACGAGACGGTCGTACTGGGCGGAGAGCCCTCGACGCGGAAAATCACCATTGAACAGGGCAACGACACCTACGAGGTCGTGCCGCTGAGCAACGGTCAGCGTATCGAGAACTTCTATAATTATGGGAATAACAAAGTAAATTCGGCGCTGCCGGTTTTCGAGGACGACAAGAGCCAGTTGTTCTTCTGGTCGGGCCCGGACGGTTTGAGTCTCGTCTTACTGCACGATCACCCGACTACCGACTCCGTCGGTGCAGTCACCATGGCGTTCGACGGACTACCGATAGACCGGGGTCGATGGGTGGTCCGTGACGACCCACCGGATTACGTCAACAGCACCTACATCAACTGGCACTGGAACCCCAAACGGACCGACGGTGGAGCCTTCCGTGGCGGTCTCACGAACGAGAGTATCAGTATCGAGCCGGCGTTCAACGACGCCTCTGACGTGCCAGCGGGCGGCCCCGGTACCGTCGATGCCTGGCAAGCACTCACCGGGCGAGCGACCGATCCGCGCAACATCTCGCTGGCGATGGATAAACAGCTCACCATCCATGTCCCCGGTGACCCCAACGAGAACACCTCGAGTTCGACGAACGGCGACGCGGGCACGGTGAACGCCAGCTACCGAATTACCGAGGCGACCGACAGCCTCGCCGTCGTCTACCAGACCGAGCAGACGAATATCAACCCCGAGGCGACCATCGAGATAACTGGCGCCAGCGGAACCACAGTGTCGGAATCCCTCTCGATTGGGACCGTCGGAACGGTTCAGGAAGGTGTCGACATCTCGACGCTCGACACGGGACCGGCCAACGTGACGCTCTCGGTCGACGGCATCAACATGCGCGCCCAAGTCGTACGACGTGGGTCGGCTGACGCCGACGGCGACGGCATCCGGGATAGTGTCGAGGAACAAACCTGGCGGCTGCCGACGGGGAGCGGCGAGCAATTCAATCTGTCCGCGACGGATCCTGATACCGACGACGATGGCCTCACTGATGGTGAAGAAGTGGCATTTAAACCAACAGTAATTGACGGTGAGTTGCAGGTAGAGCCAGTAGAGGCCCTTTCGAACCCGGAAACGCCCGATAGCGATGGCGACGGTCTCAATGATGCCAGAGAGATCGAAGAAACTGAGATTGTTATTTTTGACACGCTCCAGAAAGTAGATGCCCTATCCAACGCGACAAAAGGCGAACAACCCCCGGAAAAGGGAGAATTACGGAAACATGGTTCGGTTGAGTACGTTACTTCGTCTCCTTGGGAGAAGGATACTGATAGTGACGGACTGAACGATTCCCAAGAATGGGCATGGAGAACAGATCCAGACGGTAGGTGGGGTGATACTGATGGAGATGGAGTGTCAGATGAAGAAGAAATACAGGAAGGGACAGACCCGACAGTACACGATTTCAGAGGCCCGAATATGCAACGGATTGACTGGGTTGTCTCTAACCCAACCTTCAGTCGGGCGAGTTACTCTCTCGATTTCAAGTTGAGAGACCCCAGTGGTGTGTCTAATGTAAGCATTGTGTACCGGAGCGGTGAAAGGTTGGATTCTCCACCAGCCGTTGGGACAGAGACGTTCCGATACAAGAAATCCGGGTTGAAGCCGTCTCCTGGACAGAGCGTTGGGACCCTTCTTGGTGGGACAGTCGTCCGTATCAAGACGAGGGATTGGCATGGTAATCCCTCCGTCTACAGACCTATCGAACGACCGTCAGTGATTGCCCAGAATCTCGAAGGGTCACTTGATAATATCAACAAGCGACAGGCGAGGCAATTCGGACGAGCGGCGGGATATCTGCATGGTGCCGGTGAATTTGGCTATTCGATTACCAACCCTGTCGAGACTGCGAAGGCAATGAAAAACGTTCCAAAGGCGGCGCTGAACGCCCATGAAACGTACAACAGTCTTCAACGCCAGTTCGATAGACGACGAGGTATAAACAATCCGTTCAAAGAGGGAACCGATAAACATCAGTCATATGATAATGGTTATTTCGATGGCTACATGGTATTCTTCGTTATTGAATTCTTCAGCGGTGAAGTGGCCGCAAAGACACTACGGAGTGGGGGCCGTGCTGGGAGAGTCGCCAATAAAGTCAGTAAAACCCGATATCTCGGCAAGTCCGTCGAAATCGCTCGAAAGCTACAAAAAACTACGCAACTACCGGCCAAGGCGGTAGGCAGAGCGGCGTCATGGTCGGTCAAACAGACCAAACGACCGTTCGCGAGAGTCGCACTAAGTGAATCACGAACCGTCAGCAAGCTCGTGACTACGAGAAGATACATTTCGGATACAATTCCGGAGGGGACAAGCAGTTATCTGGATCAAGCTGACGAAATCTCTGCCCGATATTTCCGGGATGCTGATTTGAGTGGGCGGACATCGGCGCGGGTCGGTCGTGCTGGCGAGTTAATGGATGGCAACAACCCTCGGATGGTCTCCAAAATGCTACGCCGGATGGGTAATAGTGATCAGCAGGCGTTCCTTGACGAGGGACTCGACTTGTCGCAGCGACAGCGGCTCTATGACACGTGGAAGAATGACCCGAGTGTCACGGCCGAGGATATCGGTACCGTCTCGAAGCGGTACAAGCAACTCGACGAGGTTGAGGCAGACCAGCTCGATACGTTCATCCAGCGGCAGGGTGCTGATGGGGTTCAGTTGGTCGAAGAAGTAGACAGTGAGACGCTATCACGGGCCCTCAGCCCGGACTGTGTAAGTCCCAGCATCGGCGCAGCGCCGCGACGACCAGTGGCAACTGCCCGGGCACATAGTCTTACGGCGCCCACCGTTGCTGGGCCCTGCGACGAGGTCTCCCATATGGGTTATCTGGAGGAGATGTCTGAAATAAATGCAGATGCCGATGACTTTGACGTTCAGCAATTCTTCAAGAAGGCCGATGATGTTCAGGACCAACAACTGCTCAAGCAGGCTGTTGTCACTGGGGAGTTCCCCCTAAAGAAGCTCTCCAAGCAGCCCGGCGAGTTCACTGATATCTCCGCAAAGGATGGGACAGTTAGCTACGAATTAGAAGGTGACTTTGGGTCTGGAAGCAGTACTGTCAGAGGAGATGTACTATACCCAAGCGACACTGCTGAAGTGTTCGGTACTGCGGCAGGAAAGAGTAACTATGGGGACGCAGTCGGTGGAGAATACGTGAACCCAGAAAAGCCCGCAAAGAGTTGGGAAGGACTTGACAACGATGGTCAGCGGGCGAAGTTCGTCGAAGAAAAACTCACACCCCACGTACTCGAGAAGCGCTATAATCTCGACGTCATCTGTGTCGACACCGGCTGTGGGACCCAGAACAACGGTATTGATGTTATGGCCTGGGACCCCGATAATGAGCAGCTCGTCATTGTCGAATCTAAGTGGACTGGAAACGATAAATCTGCAACCAATGTGGACTTAGGTGAAAGGAAAGGCAATAAAGTGCAGATGACTGACGAATGGATAGTGGATGCATGGGATAATAGAGGGACAACAAACCCTCTCGATATTAGTGACTCATTTAAACATAAAACTGAAATTAAAAGAGGAACAGGCCAATCATCAGTTGAGAGTGCCATAAGTAGCAGAATAGAGGCGAATTTATATGATAAAACATATTTTTATAGCACTGCTTCCAGAAGCGAAAAAGCAATCTCTACCGGCAGTTCCCGGGGTTATTATGTGGATGATATTTTTGATCGCGTCTATCATTTCAAAGCCGGAGGACTGACAGAATGACCATGAATGGTAAAGATGATGCAAAACAACTTCGGAACCGACTTGAAGACGATCTCGATTCTGCATACTGGGGCCTGAAACAAAGAATAAATGATGGAAAACCGATATATAGTAATTACCGGAGTTTGTTTCAAAAGTGGTGGAGATTTGGGAACTGTTCCGTACTGTTAGGTGAGGTCCACAGAGCTAGAGAAGAGTACGCAACTGCTGGTCTCTATGCCCGATCAATGCGTCAGGAAGCCGTCGATTGTTGGGACGACCTCAGCAAGAGTCATCGGATGGGGTTTGGCTTCAATCTCAAATGGTGTCTGTACATTACTACGCTCGCGGGAGACAGCCGTTTGCTTGATGCTCTGACGGACGACCTGCTGGAGATGGCTGACCGCTTCGAAGCTGACTACGGCGTGGGGAGCGGCTCCAATAGGAACTATTGGAAGCTCTCGACATTAGCACATCTGTGTCAGGGCAACGACAGCAAGGCTAAAATGTACCTCGACAAGTACGTCTGCGATAACGACAAACAGGAAACGGAACTTCTGTCGAACCTCCACGAATCACTTCTCGAGAACGACGAGGCAGCGACGCGTGAATCGCTCCAACAACTCGCCGATGCGCATAATGACCGTCTGAGCAACGCTCACACGTGGAAAGCAGTTTTCAGTCACGCTACCGCTGCCCATCTCTTGGTCGCTCGCCATCGAGAGATAGAGATTTCGGCAGCAGAATTGAAAGGTGGGTTCGTACCCGAAGCATTCGATAAGTACGATATCGGCACAGATATCGACCTCCCCGAGCCGAAGTATGTTGACGAATCGCTTTTGCTGGACTGAAATGCTCGTCTCAATTTGACTGGCCGATTCACTGGCGCCATCAACCAGTGCTGACCGCCGACGGCTAGCACCGGTGAAAAAGCATACAATCAACGGTAGTAATCCGAACTGTTAGATTGTAACTAAAGGGGACCTATAGGAATACCTATATTCCATTTTCAATAAATGTCTGACATAGATTTAAGCCTACAGCAAATCCTATAGTGAGTACTATAGGGACAGCAAATGGCAGATACACTACGCGCCGCCGCGTTCCTCGACAAAGGCGGCACCGGCAAGACGACGACGACAGCCCACCTCGGCGTCGCACTCAGCGAACAGGGGCACGACGTCCTCCTCATCGACCTCGCCGGGAAGCAAGGCGACCTCGCGAAACACTTCGGCGTCTGGGGCCAGTACCGAGAGCAGATCGACACTGACGAGGCGTGGCCCAACATCAGCACGGTCTTTGACGATGCCTGGGACACCATCGCCGGCAAGCTTGGCGACGACGCGGTCGCCGACCTAGTCATCGCGACCGACGAGGGGCCGGACCTCATCCCCGCCCACCCGGGGCTCGACACGCTTGATGCCGAGCTCGGGAACATCGACGATGCTCGCGAGCGGTACAGTCGCCTCGAGCAGTTCCTCGACGAGTACGTCGACCCGCTCTCGTACGATGTCGTTCTCATCGACCTGCCGGGCATGACCAATAACGTCTCCTACAACGGCCTTTGGGCGGCTCGCCACGTCATCACGCCTGTCGAGATGGGACCCTTCGAAGCCGAGCAAGCCGATGCACTCCGCCAGGACCTCGAGAAGATCGACGAGAACTTCGCCGTCGATATCGAGCTGTCGCTCGTTCTCCCGAACAAGGTCGACACCCGGACCAATCTCGCCGAGGAGTATCTCGAATCGTTCCAAGAAGCGTATCCCGACGCGATTGCGCCGGCCTACGTACCGTACTCACAGGACATCCGCAACGCTGCTGAGAGCGGTGAGACGGCCTTCGCGATAGCCGAACCCTCGACCACTGCGGGCCGGGCCCGTGACGCGTATCTGAACGCCGCTAGCGCGCTGGTCGAACAGCTGGACGGTGAGACCGATGAGTGACGACCCAGACCTAGAAGATTTGAAAGCACAGACCTCGCAGGGTGACCGACTGGACTCCGCAGCGAAGGAGATGGACCGGCAGGACCTCGTCGAGGATATCGTCGACGAGCTCGAGGCTATCGACGCCGGCGATCAGCAAAAGACGGTCAGTGTGTGGGACGGCCAGCTCGCGGCCTTCATCCGAGCCCTCGAGGAGAATCCAGATCATCTGGATGCAGTCGGTCATGGGCTCCAGGAGCGACTCGATATCGAGGAGAGTAATGTTGACCGGAGTGCGATTCTTCGGTTAGCACTGCGTGTGGGCTTCCAAGAAGCAGCCCCGGAGCAATTCGAGGCCGTCCGGGAAGCGGTCCGAAAACAGGCCACAAAAGGACTATAGGAATTAATATAGGCTATTCTTTAGGATTCGCTATAGAGACTTGGAGTGCTGCTGAACCCTCACCGTATAACAGAAGGAGCGTGCTGAATTTGCTTACTTCCACGTTACGGGATTAAGAAGTTCTAGCTCCACCACTGAGAACTGATCGTTGTCTATTCTTTTCCACGTGAGTTTCGGGTCTATCTCGAACTCTCGATTTAGATTCTGAAAACTTAGCAGGGTATTGCCACCATGGGTAAGGTGGTCTCTGACGCGCTTTTGCTCTTCCCCGTCGAACCAGTTGTACCCATCTCGGTTCACGTGGGTCACCTTTATAGCTTCAATTTCGACGCCATCCTTACTCATTACAAGACGGAATTCAACAGGAATCCTGTGTCGGGGCTTGTCCAGTTCATCATCCTCGAAAACTAAAACTCCTGAGTCTCCTTGTCCCTGTTTATCTTTCAGATCATCTACGTGCCGCCTCGTCGCCTCACGAACGAACTCGCCAGTCGAGGGATATCCAGCCTCCCAGCAGACCTCTGTAATTCGCTCTTCGAGATTCGATGGTATCTCTGGACGCATACGTACACATACGTCGCCATTTATATAATATTTGTGCCCTGTAGTCAGCAGGACCGCGAGAAGAACCTGGAGTGAGGGAATACAGTCTAAGCAGCTGAACGACCTCCAAACAACGGCGGTTTGCAGGCGACTCGCTGATGGTGTCTACCGAATTGCTGCTTGAACTGCATATAGGGATTGCTATAGAATTTCCTGTAGCAATCACTGTAGGGTGTTGAGAAATTCCATATAGCCAGATATAGTTTATCAAGAGCAGTACCACATCGGACACCACACCCCCAGGGTCACCGTTCGAAAGGGAGCTCGACGACACCGTCGAAGTCACATCAGTCGCTCGGACACGTGATTGAGAGGGCGTCGACGGCTGCCATCTCCACCTCCTGAAACATCCCGTGGCAGGTGGCTTTGTTGCACTTCGGACAGTGGACCGGCTGCAGTTTGACGGGCTTGGCGTGGCGCAAGCAGTCCCGACAGCCGGAGTAGGCGGGGTAGACTGTGTTGATGCGTGTTATCCGAAAGCTGTCGTCCGCATCGCCGACCCCACATGCGGGCGCAGCTTCGCCGTAGGCGGCCGCGTGTGGGTCCGGGAAGTGATACGCCGACGCGTTCTCGACGACCACCCACGGGACCTCCTGGTCCAGCACCTGGACGTCGTCGACGGAGAATGTCTGGTCGGCCTCGTAGCAGTCGTTGGTCTCCAGAACGTGGATAGTTGCCTCGTGGCAGTCGGGATACTCGATGAGTTCCAGGCCGAAGGTAGCGTACTAATTGGCCAGACGGAGCACGTGCTTGGACTGGCGGTCGTCAGCCGGGTCCTCGATCGGGCGGTCGACCACGTCGGTTACCTCCCAAATCCGGAAGTCGCTGTTGAGCACGAGAAAGTCGCCTTCCTCGACGGCCTCGATGGTCTGGAGGAGTTCGCCGTCGACGGTGCCGTTCGCGCTCTCGGGGACAGCGGTTCGATCGCGCCCATCAGTCATCCCCCAGGACCGTATCCGGAGGTGCGTTCCAGAGCCACCGGGCGGCGCCGTTACGCTGCGGCTGCTCTCGTGTGAGGTCGTGCCGGTCGATGGCTCGATAGATGGATTTCTTCGATACGTCGTGGGCTTTCGCGAGGTCGGCGACCTCGAAGCCCGCCTTGAGGGCCGCCCGGAGGTAGGTGCGGTCGGTCATCGGTGCTCGTGTCAAGAGGACTAGCTACTGTTCCTAGAGTGTTTAGGGCTCGTTAACCAACATTCGGTCATTCTCTCGGATAGCGTTGGTTAACGTGGCGAAGTATCTGCTTAGCCAACAAACGGTGTTGGGCGGAGTATCCCGGCTTTTCAGAGCCGTAGAAAGAGAGGAAGAATAGAAGGTATAGAGTGTGATCAGACGACCGGTTCGATGGCAATGTGGTTGTGCTTGAGCCGCGGAGCTTTCGCACGACCGTCTTCAACGTACTCAATGACGTCAATGCGGGCGAGCTTCTGAAGATCGCGACTGATCACACCTTTGTCGTAACCTAACTCATCAGCGAGAGCGCGGACCGAGTTGGGCTCATGGTCTTTCAAGTAATCGAGCAGATCCAGGCGGCGGTCGTGGAAGATATCCTCGGCGCGTTCCCGGGCGAGAACAAGCGTGTCGGGGAATCCGTGCTGTGTGAGCGTTTCCGAGAACGCAGCGCGGCGTTTCAGACGGTCATCTACGTCTGCCTCCTCGCTCTCGAAGTCGTTCGGATCGGACACCGAAGCTGGTGGGTCTTCGAACTCAGGCATATTCATTACTCCTTAACCGTTGTTAGAACTGCAACGGTCAAGAGTGTTTCGATAGTGCAGAATTTAGGCTTTTCAGCTAATATCTTGTCTCTAAATATATTGTCGAAAAATTTAAGTGGCCAGCACTCGTTGTGTATAATGAGAGCATCTCTGCTACGCCGGCCGGCGTTCTACCCATCTACTGTCTGAGTAGCGGCCTTCTATACCGTGAAATCACCAGATTCAGAGCGGGTGCTATGCTGGTGCGACGGGTGCGCGCGAGCAGTGGATTCTCTGGTGAGTTGAATGATTACGAACACAAACGCAACGGCGACAGGTGCACAGGTGATGGTCGATGGAACGATTTGACAGTATCGACCTCGGAAACTATCGGGGAGACAACTACTTTCTTGTCGGGTATGTCGAACCCGACCCCTCCGATTTCGATAACTACAATCCCACAGAAGACGCCGAAAACTACGGGTGGTCCCTCGTCCAGAAAGCCGAGTCACCACTCGACGAAAACGACGAAATCGTGGGGATGGATACTCGTCACGGTCAACCACATCTCGACAAGGAGTATCTACCTCCTGACAGCGACGAAGAGAAGAAGGTGTGGCTTGATGACGGCTACTCCTTCTATCGGATGCGGGACTACCTCCTACAGAACTGGCAGGACTTCGCCGACCTTCACATCTACCACAACGAGTAGTCCTCAGCGTCTGAAGGAGTAGAGACCGGTCCTAAGTCTTCAAGCGCGGGGTTGAAGCCAGGAAGATACCCTTCCGGAACGTCGCTCAGTGTGAATATCGATACAGTAACGACTTGTTAGATAAGTCGTAACAGATTCCGCGATTTACAGCGGAAATCCGGTGTGTATACCCCCGCTTTTTCTAACCACTAGATACTTTACAAACGGAAATATAAGTAATCGTAATGCGTATCGAATCGACAGCTGGGAACGAACACAAGGTGTGGCTCACCGACCAGGAAATCGAGGACCTCCGTCGGGCCGCCAACAGCACACGAGATGACATCATCATCCAATTAGGCGCGTTCGTGGGGTTGCGGGCGTTCGAGATTCCGCAGGTGCGTCCGAAAGACGTGAAGGAAACAGAGAGCGGGCAATACCGACTGCGTGTCCGCGCTGGCAAGGACACGGGCGGAAACGGCGGAAAGCCTCGCGACGCGTATCTGCCGAGCGATGTTGAGGGAGCGCTCCAGCGCTACCAGAACGAGCATAATATCGCACCTAACGACCCCTACATCGATCTGTCTCAACCGGGTGTCCGGGCCGTCGTGCGCCGAACCGCTGCACGTGCAGCCGACGCGACCGATGATGACGACTTCGAGAAGGTTTCGACTCACGATCTCCGCCGGCGCTTCGCTCAACGGCTCCTCGTCGACGAACAGATGAATCCCCGTGTCGTGATGGCCGTCGGTGGGTGGGACTCTTTCGCGGCGATTGAGCCCTACCTGAACGCCCCCAGCGAGGACGTCATCGATCAGGCGTTCACCGAGGCCGAACTATGACTGACGACGAGGTCGTTCCCGAGAACCCACAAGCGAACGGTCACTATCCACGGTTCGCCGACAACAAAGGGTACTATATCACATCTGCGGCGAGGAGATGAGGCTGCGCTGTAGGAGCAACTTGAGCGTGGACTGGAAATATGACCGAGTGAAAGAATTCAAGCACGGATATCGCAGTGATTTCGGGGCAGCAGCTGTCTGAGAAGAGACGGTCAGCGCTCTACAAGAGTATCTATCATCGCAGGTTGACCAACTGGGCTGATCACCGTCGGATTCACGATCGAGGATAGGATTGAGTCCTATGCATCGTGGGATTTTGGTCGGACAAAGTACGCTTATTGGAGTAAACGTAAGCACTTTGCCTCAAACGCGTATTGCTCGAATTAGGGCTCTTGAGGCATCAAAAAGGACGTTTTGGACTAATTCAAATTGTGTACACCATATACTGCTATACTATTTTCGGCAGCCTAGAGATGAGACTACGATTTGGTGGGACTCCAATCAGTACGATGGAAGCTCCGAGCCGACGTGTTATATCCAGCCACCCTCTACGTGTGAGTATGCGCGAACTCGTTTTCGCCCTCGAATACGAGTCGGGGTGTAACAGGGTAGCGGACGCCCTCGCCAACCACCCCGGCGCTCGGGTCCGCTCGCTCTCGCTGCACGCCACTGCCGAGCAGCTCTGGCGGGTCGACCACGCGACCGGTACTCCGGAGGCACTCGACGCCATCGAGGACGCCTTTCTCACCAGCGACTACTACGCCGACTGCCTCGTGACCGAGGACTGCGGCGCAACCCAAACCACCCACATTCTCGACCGCATGGACGACACACTCGTCCTGTACTCCGACTGGGAGCGAACCCCCTCCTGCGCATCTGTCCCCCACATCGCTCGCGACCACCTCGGCGATGGCGTGCTGTTCGAGACCCGTCACGAGGGTCGCCATTACACGTGGCGGCTGATCCACTCCGGAGAGGGCGATGTAGCCGCGTTCTTCGACGCCCTCGAAGTCGCCGTCGGGGACTGCGCCCAGATGGAGATGCTTCGAACCACGGAGATGACAGCGTCAGTGGGGGGAGTCGATGAGAGGCAAAATCGTCTGTCTCCAGATCAGGAGGCCGCACTCCAGGCCGCCGTTGAACACGGATACTACGAGTCGCCCCGAGAGGTCGACGTCGGCGAACTGGCCGAGCATCTCGGAGTGCCGCGATCGACGCTCACCTACCGACTCCGTCGGGCGGAAGAACACTTGGCGAAGCAGCACGTCGCCGGCGAAAAGTCGCCCGAAGAGACCCCGGCAACACGCTGATTCTCGGTTTGGAATATTCCAACTAAGGCTTATCGAACTGACGCCCCTACTGTGAAGTAATGACAGAGAATCCGAACACAGCGGGGGACGCGAGCGGGGACGGCCAGCGACGGGAGCTGACCGCTCGCCTCGTCGTTCCCGAGATGGACTGTCCGTCCTGCGCTCAGAAAGTCGACAAGAGCCTCCAGCGCGTCGACGGCGTTGTCGACGCCACGCTCCAGCCAACGACCGGCACGGCCAACGTCACGTACGACCTCGATCGCACCAGCGAGGCCGACGTGGTCAACGCGATTGAGTCCGCCGGCTACGAGGTCGTCGGAGGGTCGGACGACGAGACGGATGAAACGGATGATGGTGTCGACATCGCGCCGCCGTCGGAGGTTTGGACGAGCCCCCGCGCGAAGAAGACGTGGTTCGGCGCGGCACTCGTCACGGTCGGCCTCCTCTTCGAGTTTCTCCTGACGACACAGAACGTCGCGGTGGCGAGCGTCCTCGATTACCCGCTTCACGTCGCCGACATCCTGTTCCTCGGCGCCGTCGCCGCCAGTGGCGTCCCCGTCGTCCGCAGCGGGTACTACTCCGCGAAGAACCGAAGCCTCGACATAGACCTGCTGATGGGGACGGCGATCATCGCGGCGACCGGTATCGGTTACTTCGTCGAGGCGGCGACGCTGGCCGTCCTGTTCAGCATTGCCGAGCTGCTCGAAGACTACGCGATGGATAGGGCGCGGGACTCCCTGCGCGAGCTGATGGAGCTGTCGCCCGACGAGGCCACCGTCGTGCGCGACGGCGAGGAAGTCACAGTGCCCGCTGACGAGGTGGAGGTGGGTGAGACCGTGGTCGTCCGCCCCGGAGACAAGATCCCGCTCGACGGCACGGTCACCGACGGCGAGAGCGCGGTCGACCAGTCGCCGATTACCGGCGAGAGCGTTCCCGTCGACAAGACGGTAGGTGACGAGGTGTACGCCGGCGCCATCAACGAGGAGGGCTACCTCGAAGTCGAAGTCACGTCGACGGCGGGCGACTCGACGCTCTCGCGCATCA
>NZ_JAMQON010000008.1 GCF_031624395.1 Halomicroarcula saliterrae | reverse complement strand
CCGTGCGTGCGCGAAGCTGGTGGCTCGAATTCCGTGAAATCATCCTCAAAGCCACCGTCTACAACCTTCGCCGGAGCGTCCGATATCCGTGAAATCCAGCGCAGTGTACCGAAACTACAGAGCCGAAAGAGTTGATATATGAATGTGCAAACCGACCATTGGGTATTGTGAAATAGAGATTGGTGTTACGGGTCAGTATCCCGGCAGAGTCGCAATAACCCCAATCACACCAATGAAAAATCCGGCAAGGAGTAACCAGAAGGAACCATCGCCTGCGAAGACACCAATTATACTCAATTGGAGAGCAAAGAGTACAAATGCGATTCCTCTAAGAGTGGCAAGAATGTCAGACCGGACATCGCCATTATCACTCATAGAGCAGAGTGATTTTCACCTGTATTTCAATTTTGGCATCAAGTCTGGCCCGTGATGGCTATTCTGTGTTCGTTCGGTCGCTCTTTAATCTGTACTGACCACTGGTCATCCATTCTGACCGGCGATCTGGAATCTGACTATGCGCCCGGTTTGAACACATAGTAGAGAGAGCAGACACGCTGTGAGAACGGTTCTATGACACTCTCGACAAGTGTATACTCCCGTTGCTTTACTTTCACCATAGTTGTCGTGGACTTATAAGGAATCCACTCCAAACACAACCTACGTGACGGGAACCGCTGCACGGGCACCAACAAATTCACGATGGGAACGAATTGGCCCGCCGATACGTCTCGATAGTGCTGGCTACGTATCAACGCCCAAAGACTACGAGGTTGAAGGCCTCTACGCCACCAGCACTGACGGTGCCATCACGGCCCACTCGTTGGATCTGACGTTCCGGGAGATGGTAGATGGAATTTTGAAATCGTATCCGTATGAGCAACAGTATCGCTACGACCGCTCTACATCACTTGAAGACCTTGTTGCCAACGTTCCTGCGAGTTATCTCTGCTTCTATGATTCATATGATCACGCTCAAGGTGAACCCAAACCTTGGAGCGCCGTCTTCAAAGCGCACGTTCTCCGGTGCGTGAAGGGATGGAAAAACTCGACAGCACTCTACCGCTACCTGAAACAGAAGCCATTCCTCTGCACACAGCTCGGCTTCGAAGATATTCCCGACCAGTCAACGCTCTGGCGAGCGTGGGACGACCGCCTCACCGACGTGCAGGATGCCGTCCGTGACGCTGCCGAGGTCGTTGTAGACATCGCTCGGTACCACGATATCTCCGCTCCCGAACCGGAGTTCCTACCCAACCAGCCGACCGAGGCGGTCACAACATCGAAAAGTAAGGACACGCTCGCCCGCGAGAAGGCACGACAGGTCTGGAAGGGTGCGAAGCCTATCGTCACCGATTGCTTCAATCTCGACCGCGCCAGTAACGCCTCCGTTCCAGAAAGTGCATTTTGGGAGCAACACGCCTACATCGGGATGCGGACAGACATGCACGCCAACGACGGCGCACAGTCGTTCACGGAGGATACTACCCGGCAGCGAACACCATCCGGTGACTCCCATCGTCTCCAAACGAAGACACTCGGTGTGGCTCGCGTCCGGCGGATGCTCCGAGAAACTGCTCGCACGCTCGTCGCCCGCGCAAAGTCCAAGGACAAGATGGGCCGCGAGGTGACGGCAGCCATAGACATCACGAAGGGCCAGCCGTGGGGCGGTGAGGTCGAGCGCGACCGTAGCGGAAGCAATACCGACCCATGGATACTCGGCTACAAAGGCGACGACGGGCCGTACTTCCAGTGGGCAGTCATCAAAATTGTCGGCCACGACGTTCCGTTGATTCTCGACGCCGTACCAGTCCAGCGTGGCCGCAGTCGAGCAGACCTTGTTGACGATCTGCTTGACGGTGCGACCGACATCGTGCCTGGTCTGGATCTCGTGATGATGGACCGTGAGTTCGCCCACGACGGCGTGAAGGACGCTTGTGAGAAACACGCGGTCTCGTATCTGAACCCTGGTATGGTCCGCTCCAGCAGTGACCATGAGAGTAATATTGCACGCATGGCGGCCGCTGACGAGGACTTCAACGTCGTTGTGCAGGAGCGACTCGACGATGGCCCAACGCGGAAGGCCGTCTATCTCCCCAAGCGTGAGTGGGAACGGGAAGAAGAGAACGACGATGGTCCGGACATAACGATTCGCCAGGAATTGCTTGAGGACTTCAGTGATGTTGGCGACACCAAACCCTTCTCGGAAGGTAGCGACAGTGACTCTCCATTAGGAAATCTACTTGATGATATACGGGAAGAGGAAGATATCGAGGAACCGGACCGGGTTGACGCACCGACAGTTCCGTTTGAGACGAATCTGGAGTTCGTGGAGAGTGACCCACAGGACGAAGCGGAGATGAAACATCAAGTCGGCCGCCTGATGTCGAAATACAAGCGTCGGTGGGGAATCGAGAACGGCTTCAAGAAACTGAAGACGTTCCTTGCGGAGACGAAGTCACCAGATCACCGTTATCGGTACTTCAACTTCGCGTTCGCCTGCGTACTGTACAACTGTTGGCGGCTCGTGGACATCCTAGTCCAGATGGAGATGGACGGTGAGGTTTCTGACGAACCTGCGATCACGGCGAACTCGTTCCTAACACTGGCGAAGAAAAGCTACGGGCTTGACCCACCCGACTAATCTCGCTGTTCCTTACGGGCTTATTGATTCGTGAGCGGCGGCGCTGTCCTGAACGCGGCTATCATCGATATTTTGTGACCGAAATTCAATAGGTTTCTCAGAAGCACACTCTTGGAGACTCGGTGAATATAATTACAGCACTTCTATGTGCGAAACCTATACATCATAGAGCCATATTCGGAGGATCAGAGAAGCTCACTCGATATAGCGTCTACTTGTTTATCGTCATTCGTTGGCCGAAACTCGACGGCAATGCCGTTCCCGTACGGAAACACGGGCCTTTCGAAGGTAGCAAGGACATCAGCAGTATGCTCTATCTTTGGGATCGGTTCTTCGTGGGCAACAGATGCCGACGGAAAGATCTCCCTGAGCTTCATTGCCGCAACGGTTTTCATTTTTGCTTGAACAGTAGATTCTCCCGGACACATCGACCCCGCAGGATGAAAGAAATGCTCTGCAACAAAGTTACCACGATTATAATGGGAGCTTCGAACGCGCAGATTGCACTCACACAGTGGGCACAGGACGTGGTCATTTACCCCGACGTCGAGCGGAAGGACACGATCTCCGTCGGGATTCATTGCTAGATAGGGCATTACAATCGGTGACGAAAGTCTCTCTTCGCAAGCTAGTACGTGATACGATGAGAAATACAGAATAGACCGTTCAGGTCCAGAACCTCATAATATCCACACATACGCACTATCGGGAGTCCTCGCCAGACTGGCTGTAGCTCAACTCTGATGAGAAGGCGACTTCACACTCACGTCTACCCGCACCGATAGTCAAACACCCTCCAATGGTGCAGCTATCGTCGAAGCACCCTCCTAAAGGCTGAAAATGATTTGCTCATTTTCTGCGGGTCAGACTTGATGAGTATGCTTGTCGCTGTGGTATATCGATGGCTGAGGTATATATCAGTACCTGTCAACCTCTCGGAACTGATATTCACCAGAAGCGATGTGGGCAGTAAGTGGGTTATCTTCAAATCTATTTGTTGCGCTGATTCAAAACAATCTCCTCAAGATCATCATGATCTAGACCAGCCTTGATCAGACCTTCAAAGAAGTGTTTGTGCTTCTCGATTTCTTCCTTGCCGTCGATCATCAGCTGGCCATTGATCTTCCGGTATCGCTCGTCGACTTTCTCCACGAGATCCTCTGAAATGTAAATCGCAGTATGCGGCCTCGACCGTCTGGTATCAGTATCCGATGAGTTAGAATCACCGGAGGTCTCACTGTCCGATTCGCTGTTTTTCGACGAGGTCTCGGTTGTCTCCTCTGCTTGTACCGCTTCTGTATTGTCCAAGTTATCCGTATTATCCGAAGACGCTGTCTCGTCGCCCGTTGAGGAGTCTTCATCCTCGTCACTGCTCTGAGGTTTATGCTCCTCAAACCGGTCCATCAGTGGGTTATCGTCGCTCATTGGTATTGCTCCAGGTGATCCGCGATACGGTCGTACGCTGCGATCACATCCTGCTGGGGACCGTCATCCCATGGATATCCGGCATCTTCAGGGTCGTACTCGAATATCGATGTCCGATATTCTATCGCGTGTTCTACGACATCGCGTTCGGGAACATCGAAGACATGGTCTTCACCGAAAGTCTCGAAAAACCACTCCTCGACCTCACGAGCGACATTACCTTGAGACGGAACTTCATTGAGTACGGCTCCAAGCGTCGTGATACTGTACTGGTCGAATTTCGCCTCGATTGTATCTATCTCCTCGAACAGTATCTCCAGACTGTCTCGCGCAATCGTGTTGGGATGACTCGGGAACAGGACGTTTTCAGCTGCTATTAGTGCCCCGTCAGAAAGTGGGCCAAGGTTTGGCGGACTGTCAATGACGATGAAGTCGTAATCTGTGTCCAGCCGATCTACGGCCTTTCGCAAAGATTCGTGGCCGCCAGCTTCGGAGTACAGGTATTTTTCGAGGTTGAAGTTCTTCAGGTGGCTTGGGACGATATCGAACTCTGCAGAGTCGATAATTAACTGGTCTAAATCATCATACGTGAGGTCGCCCATATCGCTGAGAACGTCAAACAACGCAAACTCACCAGACCGGTACTCCTCTCGAAGCCCCATTTTGAGTGTTGCACCCCCTTGTGGGTCGGCGTCGACGACCAGAACATCGTGGCCTCTGGCATTCAGCGCCCCTGCGGTATTGATACTGGTCGTCGACTTTCCAACGCCGCCCTTCTGCATTGATATTGTAACTCTAAACGTCATGGATTGTTTGTATTAGTCGTATTATCCGGATTACCCGTCTTATCCGACCCATCCGTGTTATCTACATTATCTCTCTGTGACAGCCAATCTTATAAAATTACGTCAGACACAGTATATACGGAGTGTTTAGCGTTCTAAGGGAACTTTGACCATACTGGATTATACGGATAATACGTATGTGAGGGGACTCTGGAACAGAGTGAAATACGGATAATCTATATAATCCAGATAATCAAGATAATCCGTCAGTCCACATGTCGGGGATAATTTGGATTACCTGGATAATCTGTTTAATCCAGCTAACATCAGTAATCCCGATTGCTGCGGATTATCCGTATAATCCATTGAGGCACAAAAAAGACGGAATCTACTCAGTAGAATCTTGATTATCAGATTGTGGGGCTTCGTCGAAGGCTTCAGCAGCGAGATCAGCGAGCTCTCCGGCCTCGATATGTGAGTAGTGCTCTCGAACAACCTGCTCAGAGTTATCCAGCAGTCGGGCAGCTTCACCATGTCCGTATTTTCGGACCATTACTTCACCAGCCGCTCGACGAGCCCCATGAGGAGCGAGATATCCGTGGGTGTCATCGTCTAATTCAATTCCCGCCCGATCAGTGAGACGCTTCATGACGTCGCGACCGCCATGCGTTGTCATCGCGGAGGGTGCTACCCCGTACTCAGCACAGAGTTCTATCATCGAGAGTTCCCCTTCAGAGACTTTTTCAAGGCGTATTTTTTCTATTTCTTCGTTATCGTACCCTCTCTCCAGTAGACTGTTAGAGAAGTCCTGAACGAGCGTTGAATACGAGAGCGAAGGGAAGACAGGCCAATCATCAGATGGTGGGTCCAGAACCTGCTTCAACCGTTCCAGGGAAGGTACAGCGGGTGCTGGCAGTGCTCGGTCATCCCAGCGCTGCTTCTTCGCGAGCACCTGGAGACTGTTATCCCCAAGCGAAAGGTCGGACCATCGTAGGCCATCTCGACCACGGCGGCCATCGTCGATGTCAGCAAGAATCTCAGCACCGCGAACACCGGAAAAGCAGAGCAAATTGACCAATGCTCGGTTTCGGCAGTCTTTGATCGCGGCTTTCGGGTCATCACTGATAGCGTCAATCGCGTTGTAGGCCTGCTCGTCGACATATGAAAGCAACTGCTCCCGGTGCTCACGGGACCACGCCTGTTGCTCACCCGATTTTCGTCCCGTGTCTTCTGGCAGCGGTTCCTTGGCCCGAGTGCGCTGGGCTGGGTTCTCTGAGAGATGCCCTTCCCGAGATGCCCATCCGAGGAAGCCCGATACGTGCGCGTAGTAGTTCTTGATAGTGCCTTCAGCCCAGCCTTGGCGGGAGAGATATCGAGCGTACTCTCGAAGGTCAGCGACAGACAGCTCCTCGAAGGTCGCAGGAGAACCAGGTCGGTCAGAGAGGAATTCGAGGAATCGGTCGATCTCACGCTCCGCGTGTCGTCGATAGTTCCCACTCTCACCGTCCCGCCCTTTTCCCTTGTCGAGCAGATAGTCCTCGACCACCGAGGAGATTGCGACGGCATCCGTCTCAGTGCCGTCGGAGCCTGTCTTTGGCTCGGATGGCATCAGTACGTCACTCCAGGAAGAGCGGTGTCCCAAGGTACTGGACCCGACAGAGGTGTTCGGGCGATATGATGGAGTTTAGCCGGGGTTCTGGGCCGAGACATGGTGTTCGCGTTGGGGGAGGGCGGCCATATTGAAAAAAGTGCTTACGTTTATTGGAGTAAACGTAAGCACTTCTGCTCAACAGAGATTTGCTCGAATTCGAGTGTTTGAGTACCCACAAAGGCTGTTTCTGCGCTAATTCGCAGTCAATATATCATATACCGCTATACTATTTTTCCGCGAGCCCGACTTCACAGTTTCGGAGGATAGCCCAGTTTCAGATCGAATTAACATCACTTCGTGGTTCTTCTCACCGACCAGTCCTGATTTGGATCCTTACCGATCGCATCTACTGGGCGGACGTGCGAAATTGCGTAGATTCTGCCGCTCCTGATTAGGGTTGTCACTCCCAAACGGCGGACTCAGGGGGATCAGCCGGTTAGTCGTGTGGAATCAACGACGAGGCAACGAGCTCAACACACTCACCCGCAGTAATCACAGGTGCGTAGTCCATCTCACCTCCCACACTCGCTTTCAGCAGGAAGTCGGTGAGCCGCCAGATATTGTACAAGAGGACCGCGAAAACGAAGTAGAACAAACGAATGCGGTAGTCTTTCGAGGAGGTCTTCGCGAGAAAATCACCTTTGATCGATTTGTACTCACTCTCGATCTGCCACCGGCGGCTGTAGCGCTGACAGAATGTCTCGGCTTCCTCAGGACCGACTCGTAGATTCGTCGCGAAGACGGCCGTTCCCTCCCCACTCGTCGACGGCACGTACAGGAGCCGCATTGGATGCGATCCAGATTCTACATGGATAGAAGCCGACTCAACAGCCACCTCTTGGTCGTCTCCCTCCATTTGTTCGAGCACATCCCGTTCGGAGCTTGAGACTCGCTTCGGAATGAGGTAGTTCACATCGAGGTTTGAGAGTGTCTGGAACACTTGTATCGAGTCAAACTCTCGATCACACAGCACCGTCTCGATCGGAACTTGTTCTTTCGCTTGTCGAACGAGCCGTCGCACAGTACGATGGATCTGATTCGACGGGTTCTCATCCCACTCGGAACTCTCACGGACCGGCTCAACCGCCAGAACGAGCGGGATGTTCTGCCCGATGATCGAGAGGGTTGCGAATTTGAATGCTCGACCGTCTCTGTCCTTGGTCCCGCTGACCATCGGCATTCCTTCGACCTCTCCGTAGTAGGGAATAGTCGTGATATCGATTGCCGCGGTGACCGGCCTTCGAAAGGATGCTTCTGAGGCGATCACGGAGAGCAAGCGATCCGTTGTCTCGTTGAATCCGTTCACGAGTTCTTCGGGATCGAACTGCTTGACGGCGCGGAGGTGGGTATCACCATGGGGGCTGTACTCTTCGCCATGGCGATATTGGAAGCGAGTCGCTCCCTGCGCAGTTCCACAGTGGACCATCCCCATGAACGTCTGTAGCTCAAAGAATTGTGTGTCCTCGTACGAGGCGTTCGACGCCCGACCAGAGTCGAAGTGACCGAAGGCGTGATCACGCGCGAGGCGCGTTGTCTGGATGATCTCCTCCTGTGAGAAGGATTTGTCTTCTACTGGATCTGCGGCTTCTTGCTCATCGTCGACGATCTCTGCCTTAGGCCGCACCTCCGGCGCTGAGATGTCGCGATCGTGGACTTCCTTGATGACGTAGTGGGCGGCTGTGGTGACGAACTCCCGGGTCGCCTCGTCGAACCGGTTACGCCAGGTCCGCGAGAGCACCGATTCGTCGGGGATTTTCTCCAAGTCGAAGACAACTGCGAGTTCGGGATACTGGGCGAGCGAACGGTAGCTTTCGCCAGTGAGTTCGCGGTAGAGTAACAAGCGTACCATCCCCTCGAACGAGTGCGGTGCTGGATGCCACTCTGGGTAGCCGTCATTGAGCGAATCGAACGGCCCCTCCAGAGTTCGAAGAGCCGTGCAGAGGGACTGATCGGCTTTGAGTGCCTCTGTGAGTGTCAACCCGACAAGGTAGGCGTCGGTCAATCGGTGCTCCTGAGAAGTCATGTGAGCTATCCCATCAGCCAGTCACACAAGCGGCGCGATCCCATCCTCTTTGCGCAGGAACCGCTGCTGTTGAATCGGTCAGCACAAACAAGTACTCTGTAAGTCTCCTGGTCCTGGAGTTCCTGGACTTTCTCGTCCTTGTCTTCGGGGAGGACCTCCGCGAACACCGTGTCGATGCCCAGTTCGTCGGCGACAGCATTGGCGACGTCCTGGGAGTCGCCGGTCAGCATCGCCACCTCGATGCCCAGATCGTGGAGTGCGTCGACGACGCGGAAACTCTCCTCGCGGATCACGTCGGCCATCGCGAAAGCAGCGATCAGCTCGCCGTCACGAACGAGATACACCACAGTCTGGGCGTTCTGGCCAGCCTCTTCAGCGAAGCGCTGGAGATGGTCGGGGATCTCGCTATCGAGCTGGGTCAACAGGTTCGGCCCGCCGACGTACACCTCGTTTCCGTCGACGGGCCGCTTCTCGAATGAACGCCCCGAATCTTCAGGGGTTCGGGGCATACAGGGCGTAGAGGATCGATAGCATCCCGGCGGCGGTGACGAGTGCTGCGACGAATCCTGCTTCGAAGATCGACACTTGGAGGAGTTCGAAGAGAACACCTTCGAGAAGGCCGCCCAGCCCGACCAGCGCGAAGCCGGCGGCGACGTACAGAAGCAACTGCGTGCGATGGCGCTGGTATCCGCGATAGGCCTGATAGGCGATGACGAGGGCCAATACGGTCGTGAACAGCTTGCCGATGACGAATAACGTGTGTTCCATGAGTCAGTCTCCCCGCATTTCCTCGAAGATTGACGTAATCCGGTCGGCGGGGTCCGGCCGGACGTCGATCTGCACGTCGAAGCCCTCCGCCTGCAGGAGGACTTCGACACGCTCGAGTCGCGCTTCGTACTCGCTGTAGTGCCGTCCGCCGGGGTCGACATGCGTGTACTCCTCGAGGAGGCCCTGTTCAACGAGGCGGGTGACACGCCGCGAGACGGTCGGGCGTGACATGTCGCATTCCTCGCTGAGTTCCTTCGCGGAGAGTCGGTCGGTCTTCGTCGCCACGAGGATGTCGCGGGCGTACTCGTCGTCGAGTGTCGCGAAGACCTCCGACGGGTCGGCCTCCTCAGTCACACTCCTCTAATCTCCACAGGAGGGTAATATAGCCCCCCGGTTTTCTGACTCAGCACGCCAGCTCGCTATTATATCGTCTCTACCCGCCTACTGATAGTTGAAGGTGCAATAATTATGTCCCCACTCGACTCCGGCATGAACCAGCTCGAGAGCAAAGTCGGCGGCCTGACCGTCGGCGGGAAAGTCCACAGCCTCAGCGCGTGGTTCGTGCTCGCGCTCCGTCTCATGATGGGCTACGCGTTCGCGTACTCCGGGTTCACCAAGATCACCGGCGAGTTCGCGGCCGGCGGCTACCTGTCGAACGTTGCCGCGACGAACGGCAACCCGCTTGCGGGCCTGTTCGCGTGGATGGGGTCGACGCCGTGGTTCGTCGAGTTCGCCAACGTCGCCGTCCCGTGGGGCGAGTTGTTAATCGGTCTTGGGCTGCTCGTTGGTGCGTTCGTCCGCCTCGCGGCGTTCTTCGGCGCGCTCATGATGCTCATGTTCTACTTCGGGAACTGGGACATGGGTCACGGGTTCATCAACGGGGACTTCGCATACATGCTCGTGTTCCTCGCGGTCGCCGCGTTCGCCGCGGGCCGCATCCTGGGCCTCGACCAGTACATCGAGAACTACGACGTCGGCGGCGAGACGCTCGTCGAGCGCTACCCCGCCCTCGAATACATCCTCGGCTAACCACGCCGAGACCTTTGGGAGTACAATAATGCAAAATCCAATTCAAGCACGCGGAATTCGTTCTCTGGGACTCATCGTCGTCGGAGCGCTGGCTCTGGCCGTCGTCGCCGGAATGGCGCTAACACACGCGACTGTCCCAGATGCAATGATGTGGGGCTGGCACGACGGCATGTGGAACGACGGCCACATGGCCGGATGGGGTAGCTGGGGCTGGGGGATGATGCTGTTCGGTCTCCTGTGGATGGCACTCCTCGTCGCCGTCCCCCTCGGTTTCATCTACTGGCTGGGGACGCGGTCGCAATCGAACGGCCCCGCCGAGGATAGCGCACTCGCCGTCCTCCAAGAGCGGTACGCCCGTGGCGAGATCGGCGACGAGGAGTTCGACCGCCGTCGCGCCCGTCTCAGACCAGATGATGGACGGTAGCGGCCGGTCGTTCCCTACTCGATGACTTCGGTTTTCACGACGGTTGCCGGACGAGTCGTCAATCGGAGAACACGGTTGGTGACACTTCCGAGTAACGCCCGATATTCGTCCGGCCGGCGTTTGGTACCGAGCACGAGGAGATCGGCGTCACAGTCGTCTGCGTGATTCACGATGGTCTCAGCGGGGCGGCCATGTTGCATCGTCGTCTCGACATCGACATCGGTCTCTGCGGCTCGACGTCGGAGTTCCGAAAGCGTCTCCTCGCCGTGTTCTTCGAGCCCGTGTTCGGGACCTTCGGCCTCGTCGACGTACTCGTCCCCGCTGTAGGCAGTCACGACATCCTCGTCAACGACGTAGAGCACGTGAAGGACCGCGTTGTGAGCGGCTGCGAGCTCGATCGCGTGCGTTTCAGCATCTTCAGACGCGACAGTTCCATCGGTCGACAGGAGAATTCGGTCGTACATTCAGTCGGAATTCGAAGGCGGTATCATAAATTGACTTCCAATTCTCTCCGCTCAAGAGTCACGGTAGCGGGTTCAGTATGGCCGCGTCAGCGGATGTGTCCAAGCACGACGGACGGACTCACTCGATACTGTGAACCATCAACGAGCTGTCCGTCAGTGGTCGTGCCCCTCCATCACCATCGGATGCCCGGTGGCGTTTTCGTCCGAGTTCTCCCCGAAGGTCTCCTTGCAGGTCTGCGAGCAGAAGTAGTACGTCTCGCCGTCGTGCGTCGCCGATGGCTTGCTGTCGTCAGTCCGCATGCCACAGACGGGGTCGCGGTACGGACCGGGCGCGCCGAGGCCTGTCTCGTGGCTGCACTAGTCGCGGCAGCGGGGATGCTTTCCATCCTGTATGCGCTCTATGCGCCGAATCCCTGAATATCCCACTCGGCAAAGTGTTTTAGTATGTCTTCATCTGACTTCCCTCTGGGATACGTCAAGTTCGACGATGTTCGAGAGTTGCTCCCAGAATCGACACCCATTCAGGTGTCAGAATCAGTCACACTGGAGACACTGCATCTTCCTGGTCCAGACCCAGCAATCGTATTTGTCCACGGTGGTCTCGGGTCACTTTGGAACCCGTACCCACAGCTTGACGCTTTTAAAGGGAGTCACAAACTAGTCACGTACGCGCTCGCCGGTAACGGACAATCGACCACACGCCAAGAGCAGACCCTTTCGGGACATGTTTCCGATCTCGCGAATATCCTCGATGAACTCGACATCGAGTGCCCTATCGTCCACGGCCACAGTTATGGTACCGCCCTCACAATCGAGTACGCGAAGCGCAACCCAACGGCCGGGCTCATTTTACATGCTGGGGGTGACCACGACCTAACACCCACGTGGGAGAAACCGCTCTTACGACTGTTTCTCGCACTCCAACTCTACAAGATTCCCGCGAATGACGCGCTCATACGGCAGTTAGCCTACAGCGTAGGCTTCCACGAAGGAACGTCACGTGCCGTTGTCGAAGACTTCCTGCAATCGAACCCACTTCCTCACCGTCGCTCAGCGTGGACGACTGTCACCGAGGCCTTCTGGGGGTACGACGGTCGCCCCGATATTGAGCGAGTCGATGCCCCAACGCTCGTCATCCACGGACCAGCCGACGGTATTGTTCCCATCGAGGTGGCACGCGGAACCGCGAGGCGGATTCCCGAGAGCGTTTTCTGCAGGCTACAGCGTACCGGTCACGTCGCTATGATAGAGCGCCCGAATGCGTATAACAGTCTGCTTGAAGCACTCATCAAGACGGTTCGAAAGGACCGGGATTTGGAAATGACGGTTCGAGAATCGGTCGACGAAAACGGTAGCGAAGTATCCGAAGTTCGCTAAGGAATCACGATCGTTCTGCAGCTTTAATCGCCCGTTCGAGATCGAACTGAAGGTCGGTATCGTCCTCGAGACCGACGCTCAGCAATTCCGGGTCGGCGACCGTCAGGTTGAACTCACCGACGGCGCGGCCATAGTGCAAGCGCGGTACCATTACGCCACTCGCATCACAGAGGTGGGGTCGTGGCTCGTCGACGAATCACTTCGGGTGCTCTTCGAAGAAATCACGACAGTCGGACGAACAGAAGTAGAACGTCGTCCCCTCGAACTCGGTGGTGATTTCGCTTGAGTCGCTGGCTTCCATATACCGCAGACCGGGTCAACTGGCATACCGGCAGTACGCCTCGCCCTTCCATAAACGTCAGTCGGCCAATTGCTACTGTGCGTAGGCTCCCTACTCGGTGTATACCGCGGGTTGTTTCTCGAAGCGCTGTCGACATTCTTCGCTACAGAGATAGTACGTCACCTCGTCGTGCCGGACTGAAGCTACCGCTTCGTCAACTCTAAGTTGCATACCACAGACGGGATCCCTCGGCATTCTGTTCACAGATCCGTCTCCAAGCCGATTGGGTATTTCGAAGTAGGTTGACGGGCACGTATTAAGGGCCGTCGGAAGAACTCTGTGCTAAGGCAATGTTTCGATTTCTTCTCCGTCTAATTCGTATTCTCGGGACGTTCACCCCGTTCATCCTACGCTTTCTCCGTGACCGGCATCGGTTTCTGATCGTCGGTGGGTCACGCACTGTGCCACGGGACCAGCACGAGCAGCGTGCCCGCCGTCTACGGGAGGCGATGCTCAACCTTGGGCCGACGTTCGTAAAGATCGGCCAAGTTCTCTCGACGCGCCCAGATCTCGTTCCGCAAGTGTACGCGGAGGAGTTCGCAGTGCTCCAAGATGCGATCCCGGCGGGTCCGTATCGCGAGATGATTCCGGCTCTCGCCGAAGACATCGGGTATCACTCGTACGACGACTTCGATCCCGAACCCATCGCCGGCGGATCGCTAGCACAGGTCTATCGGGCGACCTATCAGGGAGAACAGGTGGTCGTGAAAGTGAGACGACCCGGAATCAAGGACCTCATCGAGACCGATCTGCGCATTATTCGTCGCCTCGTTCCCCTTGCACTGTTTCTCGCACCTGATCGGTTCAGTTTCTCACTCCGGAACATGGCGGACGACTTTGAGCGCATCATTCTGGAGGAACTGGACTTCGAGCGGGAAGCTCAGATGATGGAGGAGATTTGTGAAAATTTCGCTGCCGACGAGAATGAGACCGTTACGATCCCACGCGTGTTTCGTGACGTCTGCTCCGAACGTGTCCTCACTATGGAGTACGCCGAGGGAATGAAGGTTACTGACCTCGAGGAACTCGAAGCGAAGGGCTACGATCCGGAGAACGTCGCTCGACGAGTGGCGAATGCCTACTTCACGATGGGACTCGACCACGGTGTGTACCACGGCGATCCTCATCCTGGTAATATCGCCGTCGACAACGACGGCCGCATCGTATTCTACGACTTCGGGATGAGCGGTCGGTTCACGCCGGCGATGCAAGCGAGCGTGATTAACCTCTATCTGGCCGCTGTCAATCGGGATGTCGAATCCATCATCGACGAACTTGTCGCCCTTGGTGCACTCGATCCCGACGCCGACAGGGCCGCCGTCGGTCACGTTCTCGAGTTAGTTATCGATGACCTCGAAGGGGGTGGTGACGTGAACTGGCAGCAGATAATCGACGTGGTCGTCGGAATGCTCCGAGAGTTTCCGTTTCGTATCCCGCCAGACGTGATGTTAGTCATTCGGGTGGGATCGATCGGTGAAGGCGTTCTCAGACAGCTCGATCCCGAGTTCGATATCCTCGCAGCTGCGCAGGCGTTCCTCCGCGAACACGGCTTCCTCCAGCGAGCAGCCCGGATGAAACTTGCCGAAGCTCGGTCCGACATCGAAACCTCCCTCTGGGCCCTCCTCCGGCTACCCACGAAATTGGATCGTGAACTGGACGCACGAGAACAGGAACGTACAGCGATACCTCAAGAGATCGTACAGAACCAACGACGCCAGACTCGTTCGATCGGGTACGCCATCCTCGCAGCAGGAACATTTGTAGCGAGTGGCCTCGCATTACCCGTAAGTCAGATCTCTGCTACTGTTGGGATCGTCGTCGCGCTCGGCTTCATCATTTTATTCATTCATTCATCAAGGCAACAGCGCCGATAATTGGGATCTCGAATATGGATACTCTCTATGACGCCTCAAACTATTTTGTGGCGTCTATGCGAAGTACCTGATATGCTCAAAGATAAAGTTGCGATCATCACTGGTGGTGCAACCGGGATCGGCAAAGCAATTGCTTCGAAGTACATTGATTACGGAGCCGAAGTCGTTATCGCAGGTCGCACGGAAGAAACCGGCCGAGAGACTGCCGAAGAACTCGGCTGTGAATTCCACCAATGTGACGTCACGGAGTATGAGCAGGTAGAGACCCTCGTCAACAGTACGGTTGACGAATACGGACAGCTTGACGTAATCGTAAACAACGCTGGGATTGGCCAAGTAGGGTCCATCGAAGAAGTGTCGCTCGAAGAGTGGGATACGGTTATTCAGGTCAATCTCACGGGGGTTATGTACGGCTCGCGGGCGGCGATCCCGTATCTCAAAGACCGTGAGGGGTGTATCATAATGACCGCAAGGCGGAAACCCGCGACTTTAGGCGCGGGAGGAAGCCGACAACACGGACACAAACCACGCTCGATGACAGGCTGATTCCCCACGCCAATCCGAATATTATAAACACATACTCCTACATATGAAGTACAGATGGTGGAAGACTCACGCACCCGAACCGTTCCCGTCAAACTCGACGTGGACGGGCGTGCCGCTGACCTCCTCCACCAGACAACTGACCACTTCCTCGACGCCGCCAACTACGTCGTAGACGTCGCGTGGGAACCAGACTGGAAAACCACCAGTAAACAGACACTCCACGACCTCACCTACTACGACGTTCGAGACGACTCGCCACTTCCGGCCAACCTCGTGCAAGCCGCACGAAATCGAGCCGCAGAAGCCGTCAAAGGCGTCGTTGAACGCTGGAAAGAGGGCAAGAAGGCCTCGAAACCACACTTTACGTCACGGTTCGCTAGCTATGATTCGAGAACCCTCACCATCAACGACGACCACGCAACACTCGCCACCATCGACGGGAGAGTCACCGCAGAGTTCGTTCTACCGGACGAACAGCGAGATACGCCACACTCGGCGTACCTGTTCAACGATGACTACGAGATGAAGGGAGCCACGCTCCACTACGACAATGTTGAGGACTGTTTCTACCTTCACGTGCGGACAAAGCCCGCCGTGGAGAACGATGAGGCCGACACAGGCGATGCCAAGCACGTCTCCGTCCTTGGTGTTGACCTCGGCATCACAAACATCGCAATCACCTCAACCGGCCAGTTCTGGAGCGGTGGCGAACTCAACCACTGGCACCGCGAATACGAGAAGCGACGGGGCGACCTGCAACAGACCGGCACTCGATGGGCACACGAGAACGTCCAACGAGTCGGTCGTAAACAGACTGGACGCTTCGAGCAGATGCTCCACACAATTTCGAATGAACTCGTAGCGGAAGCTCTCGAAAACGATTGTACGCACATCGTGTTCGAGCAACTCAAAGGCATCCGTGAACGCCTGCCTCACGCGAAGGCGGTTCACAAGTGGGCGTTCCACCGGCTCTACGAGTATATCACGTACAAAGCCGAGTCGGAAGGGCTTGTGGTGACACAGATTAATCCGGCGTACACGAGTCAGCGTTGCTCGAAGTGTGGGTTTACACACGAGGATAATCGTCCGCACAACAACGGGCAGGACGAGTTCGGGTGTCTAAAGTGCGGTTACGATGTTCACGCAGATTACAACGCGGCGAAGAATATCGGTTTGAGGTATCTCCGCGACCAGCAAAAGTCTGGACGTGGAGGCGCACCCGTAGGCGTGCGCTTGAACAGCGGGATGATGACCGTGAACGGCGAATATTCGCCTACTGTGTTGCACAGTTAGAACGGGAGTCCACGCTGAATGCCACGGCGTGAACGCCGTGGTAGCTTACTAACGTCGCGTCGATTTATGGCCTCGTTGGTGGTCCTGGATCACCTGCCTATTCGGCAGCAAAAGGTGGTGTCGTGAATTTCACACGAGAGCTCGCCATTGACTACGCCACAGAAGGGGTACGTGTCAATAGTATCTGCCCTGGATTCGTTGAAACGCCGATGACAGACGACTACCTCGACCAGGAACAGTTCTACGAGTTCGTCCGAGACGAGACACCCATGCAGCGAGTGGCCGAACCCGAGGAGATTGGCGGCATTGCGATGTTTCTCGCCTCTGATGAGGCGTCGTACATCACGGGTACAAACATTCCTGTCGACGGAGGCTGGACTGCCCACTAGTAACTACGGTCGCACATTCACCCCGCTTGGCTCCAACATCACGCTGGATATCAGTCGGATAGTAGCAGCGCAAAACGTGCTACTGTCCACCGAAGCCAAGCACCGTTACTCCCTGCGTTGCCTCTCTGAATTGAGGAACTGCCGCCATATTATTTAGTCTCTCTAACCAATCCCCCAGTATGGAACAGAATCGATCCGATCTCACACTACGTGTTGGGAGTATCGCCGACGAGTCAGTTGGCCGCGTTACTCCGGATACGTCGGTAGCAGAGGTCGCCCAAACGATGGTCGCGCAAACCAAATGTGCCCGCTACGTCGTTGTGGAAGAAAACGACCAGCTCGTGGGCATCATTACAGATCGAGATTTGATTGGCGCGCTCCTCACGCCAGATAGTGAGTTCAACGTTCTCGCAACGGATCAGAGCGAATCCAACATAACCGCCGGAGATGTGATGACCTCCGACCCCCTCACCGTAACGCCTGAGGCGGAGGTACCGAGGGTACTGCGACAAATGAACGAGGCGGCTGCCCGCCATGTTCCCGTTGTCGAAGATGGCTCAGTTGTGGGGATCGTCACCCTTGACGATCTCATCACTCACCTCGCGGGAGAAGCTGCCCATGTCTCCGCACAGATGGACAATCTCTCCGGGATCATCCGGTCAGAGTCCCAGAGAAAGTAACCACCGCATCTGAGACTCTCGATACATGTCTTTTTCGTGACTGACATCAAAAGGGAGACATGGCCGAACCACGGATTCTAATCCTCGGTGGACCAGGTGCTGGAAAGGGGACGCAGAGTAGAAAGGCCTCTGAGGAGTTTAATGTAAAGCATATCACTACCGGGGAGCTCCTTCGGGCAAATAAGGACAGGGATATTTCAGAATTTGAATCAGAGTATGATGTCCCGCGCATATATATGGATCAAGGTGAGCTTGTTCCGGACGAGGTTGTCACTCTGCTCGTTAAAGAGGCTCTATCGCAAGTCAATGGCTTTGTTCTGGATGGGTATCCCCGCAACGTAGAACAGGCTGAGGAACTCAATAATATGACCGACGTTGACGTTATTCTATATCTTGACGTAGACGAGGAGGAACTTGTTCAACGACTCACGGGTCGCCGTATAGACCCAAAAACAGGGGACACTTATCATATAAAATACAGTCCACCTGAAGATCCTGAAGTTGAAAAACGACTTGAGCAGCGGGATGACGATACCGAGGAGACAGTCCGTGAACGTCTACGTGTATTTCGTGAGACCACTGAACCAGTTATTGAATACTACGAAGAACGAGGTCAACTGGAACGTGTCGACGGAAAACAGTCTCCTGATGAAGTCTGGGTTGACGTAAGGAAAGCGATTGAAAACGCGCAATAGATCGCGAAAAAGTTGGTGTGAGCGTTACTATACCGGGCATCACCTAGCAGATCTGCACAGTTTACACACTCGTACCCGGCGAGTCTGTAGTTGAGAGGGCGCGATCTTGCTGAGGTGATCTCAGCGATGTTCGATAAAAGCCGACCATCATACCGTACGAATTAGAACTTGGAACGGTTATTGGCCGAAAAACGATCCAGTAGGCAATTATGGGAGGGCTCTCCGAACCGATGAAGAGCCTGTCAGCAGACGCTGCCCCGTCAAGAGAGCGGATCTCGTCCTTCATACTCACCGCTCTCACCATATTCCGGCCGTTGGAAACCACCCTCACGGTAGACATCGAACTCACCCCGCTCGATGTCGTCCTGGATGATGTCTGCGGTCGTTTCGTCGACGCTCACGAAGTGACACAGCGGATGCCCTGGGTACGCGACTGCGTTCTCGAGGACACCGACGACGAGGCCAGTTGACGGTGCACGAACGACTTCGACTTCGTCTTTGAAGTGATCGGAGATAGTGAACAGTTGTTCCCCGCCCTCAACGAGTGGCTGTGGGCCCCACTTCATCTCGACGAGTCCGCCGGTGGCAGCACGAAGCCACGTCTTCTCACCGTCGCGTGCGACCACACGCGTCCACCCAGGCCAAGAGACCGGCCGGTCTGGCAGAACCTCATGTTCAGCGAGGACACTCGCCACGCAGTGAAGGGCGCGTTCGAGATGCGTCGATTGGAACCGGTGGGCGCGCCCCATCTCCACAGTTACGGTCGGAACCCCCGTCTTCGATGCTGCCTTTCGGAGCGTCCCGTTTGAGCCTTCACCGTCGAGAATCACGCTCGTTCCGAATGCACGGGCGATGCGTTCGACGTCAGAGTCGCGCATATCTGCCCGAACGTGATACATCGTCGTCCTGTTGCGCGTCGAGGTGTGGAAATCCAGCCCTAGGTCGCACTTCGAGACGAATTCCTCGAAGATAGTATGGGCGAGACGTTTCGCCATCGTTCCCTGTGGATTCCCGGGGAACGACCGGTTGAGGTCCTCGTCATAGATCGGGATGTAGCGCTGTTGGGCCATGAATCCCGGGACGTTCAGTACGTGGAGGCAGACGAGTGCCCCGTGGATGTCCGGGGGACCGTAGGTTTCTGCGACCTCTTGGACGATCTTGATGCCGTTCAGTTCGTCGCCGTGCACGGCAGCACTGAGGAACATCGCCGGGCCATCATTCTCTCCGTTGACGACCGTGACCGGAATGTCGATCGGGTCGCCGTGGAAACTTGTTCCCACCGAATAGCGGAACTGGCGCTTCTCTCCGGGTGAGATGGTTCGGCCGCCGACCTCAATCGGTTGTGTCGCGGGTCCAGTCATTGAGAATCACTCTCTGACTGCTCTGAATGTGCCTGCGCTGCACGTCCACTGGTTCTACCCAGGAATCGTGGAACCGCCTCGCAGTATGACTCGTATTCACCCCCGTACTGCTCGCGGAGCCACGGCTCTTCGGCGAGTGGTGCGAGCAGGAACCACACGATTCCACCGATAGCGAGAATGACCGTTTGAATCGAACCTGCGAGGAGGCCTCCGCTGGCGAGCATGGTGATGAACCCCACGTACTGTGGATTGCGAGAGAAGCGATACGGTCCCTCAGTTTGAAGGTGGCCTTCGAGACCACTGCTCTCCCAGAATCCGAGTGTCCACATCGCCCAGATAGACAGCGCTGTGCCTGCTACGAAAACAAGCACACTGACGAGTTGCACCACCACCGGTGGTTCGTACCAGTGCCACCAGTCGAGGTATGCAATGCCGACCAGACCCACGACGTATAGCGTCCAGGCTGTCCAGCTGACCCAGAACGTCCAGTTCCGCGTCCCGTGCGGCCAGAACCGGAATGTCGGACTGACGATGGTGGCAAGGAGGCCACCCAGTAGGAGTCCCCCGGATAGGAGACTGACGCTGAACAATGTCTGTGTCGCCTGGAGTGCCATAGGGATCACGCACCAATGTCGGGCACGGAAATATCGGCGCTGCGGAGACGACGGGCGTTGATAGCGACGATGATTGTCGAGAGAGACATGAACACCGCGCCGATCGCCGGCGACAGCAGGATACCGATAGGCGCGAGGACTCCGGCAGCGAGTGGGAGCGCGAAGACGTTGTAGCCGGTCGCCCAGACCAGATTCTCCTGCATCTTCCGGTAGCTCGCCTTCGAGAGCTTGATGAGACGGACGACATCCAGGGGATTGTTGTCGACGAGGATGATATCGCCCGACTCGATGGCGACGTCGGTCCCTGAACCGATGGCAATACCGACATCTGCTCGCGTGAGCGCCGGCGCGTCGTTGACGCCGTCGCCGACCATCGCGACCAGTTTCCCCTCGGACTGGAGCGCTTCGACTTTCGTGTCCTTTTCGTCGGGGAGTACCTCCGCGAAGTACTGGTCGATGCCGAGTTCCTCCGAGACAGCCCGTGCAACGTCTTCGGAGTCGCCGGTGAGCATTGCCACCTCAATATCCATCGCGTGTAGCGCCTCGATGGCCTGCCGGCTTTCCTCCCGAATAACGTCCGCGAGCGCGAATGCTGCAACGACTTCGGATTCGTCGTGAACCAGGTAGATAACCGTCTCTGCGTTCGAGCCAGCTTCCTCCGCGAAGGCAGCGATTTCGTTGGACCGCTCGATACCGAATTTCTCGATCAGGTTCGGTCCACCGATATGAACCGTCTCGCCGTCCACAGTGGCTCTGACGCCGAGACCGCGGAAATTCTCAAAGTTCGAAACCTTCGCTCGCTGGATATCCCGTTCCTCGGCGGCGTCTCGGATGGCGCGAGCGATCATATGCTCGGAGTCACCCTCGACACCAGCGGCGACTTCGAATGCTCGCTCTTCAGTCCAGTCGCCTGCCGTCTCAACACCGACGACGCCCTGTTCGCCCTTCGTGAGGGTCCCGGTCTTGTCAAACATCACCGTGTCCAGATTTCGAGATTCCTCCATGGCGATGCGGTCGCGGATGAGCATCCCGTTTTGGGCAGCCGTGGAAGTGTTGATCGCGACCACGAGCGGGACGGCAAGTCCAAGTGCGTGGGGACACGCGATGACCAGGACCGTCACGACGCGCTCGAGGACGGTGATGTTGTACCCGACCGCGACGACCCACGCGACGGCAGTAATCGCCGCGACGCCGAGTGCAATATAGAACAGCCAGCCAGCTGCCTTGTCGGCGAGCAACTGGGTTCGAGATTTGGACTGCTGGGCCTCGTCGACCAGTCGCATGATGCCCGCCAGCGTCGTCTCGTCGCCGGTCTTCGTGATTTTGACGCGGAGACTCCCGTCCTGGTTGACCGTCCCGGCGACCACCTCTGATCCGGGCTCCTTCCCAACTGGTCTGGATTCGCCGGTAATCATCGACTCGTCAACGGACGACTCGCCCTCGACGACTTCGCCGTCGGCAGGCACGCTCGCGCCCGGGCGAACGAGCACGACATCGTCCTCGCCGAGTTCGGAGACGGGCACTTCCTCGGTATCTCCACTCTCGGTGATACGCTCGGCGGTATCGGGCATGAGCTTCGCGAGTTCGTCCAGCGCCCCCGAGGCCGCCCGGACCGACCGCATCTCCACCCAGTGGCCCAGCAGCATGATGTCGATCAGCGTGACGAGTTCCCAGAAAAACGGTGTCGTCCCTTCGAGAAACAGACTCGCGATCGAGTAGACGAACGCCACCGATATCGCCAGCGAGATGAGCATCATCATCCCCGGCTCGCGGTTTTTCAGTTCCGTCCGGGCCATCGAGAGGAAGGGCACGCCACCGTACGCGAAGATCACGACCGCAAGTACCGGCGTTATCCACGTACTCCCGGGGAACGTAGGGGCCGTATAGCCGAAGACGTCCTGAATGAATTCGCTGAAGACGATGACCGGAATCGAGAGGACGAGCGACACCCAGAACCGCCGCCGAAACATCGCCTCGTGGCCTGAGTGATCCGTGTGATCGCTGTGATCCCCGTTTCCACCCCCGTGTCCCTTCTCGTGGGCGTTACCACCATGGTCGTGCTCGTCGTGTACGTGCTCTGCTTCTGTAGAGTGAGCGTGCTCGGCCGCAGCGTGGCGGTGCGCGTGTTCGGCTTCGTGGTCGTTATGTGCGTGTTCGTCCGTGGATTCGGACTCCGTGGTGGCGTCTGCCGCAGTGTGAGTGTCGTCCTTCGGGAGTTTGGACTCCGGCTCGGATGACGCGTGGGCTGATGCTCGTGGTTCCGACTCTGCTTTCAATCGGCAAATTCGACAACAGTAGACGGGTCCTTCGGATTGATGCGAGGGGTGCCCCTCTTTAGAGGGATTTTCGGATGTCTCGTGGTCTGGATTGTTGCTCATGGCGTGGGTATTGGTGCCGTCCCTTATTATGCTGTCCAGACCCTGATACGGCGCGGTACCGTCAAGAGGGCCGGTGTCGAACGAGAACGGCGGGGCACTTGTGGACGTACGTTCCGGCGGTTCTCAGGCGTGGGCGGTGTATCCAGCGTCCTCGACGGCTTGAACGAGTGACGTGACGTCAGCATCGCCATCGACGCTCGCCTGTTTGGCCTCGCGATCGGCAGTCGCGTCGGTCACGCCGCTCACTTCTCGAAGCGCGTCTTCGACTGTCTGTTCACAGTGACCGCACGTCATTCCTTCGACAGTGATGGTCTGCGTCATACACTGGTACATACGGGAGGGGAATCTTTGTCAGTTTCTGCTTCGAATCCAAAGTCTATCTTGGAAGTGGGATGGCATTCAAATCTTGGCGCTGGGAAACAATATTGTGGTTCGGGGGTTCAATGGGGAGATATGCGTGATTTAGACGAGACAGACATGGAGATCCTCTCGCTACTAGCAGAGGACGCGCGACGCCCGTTCAGCAGCATCGGTGAGGAGGTGGATCTCTCGGGGCCAGCCGTATCAGACCGCGTGAAACGGTTAGAGGAGGCCGACATCATCAACGGCTTCACCGTCGACGTGAATCGCGCACAACTGCGAGCTGGCGTTCCGGTGTTCGTCCAGCTCGAAAACGATACCGCTGCCATCGAGTCACTTCGAAGCCGGCTCCACGACGCGGATGGTATCGAACACCTCTTCGCCACTGCCGAGGGGAAAATATGGTTCTACGGTCGTGCGGAAGGACAGAACGTTCGCCGGTGGGTCGAGGGTCTCCTCGAAGACGCGCCATCAACGGAGTACTCGGTGACGCTCGTCGACGACCTCGACGGCACCGAGTTCGCAATCACGTGCGCCGAGTGTGGGAATACGGTCGATAGCGAGGGCGAATCCGCTCGAATCGACGGAGACATCTATCACTTCTGTTGTCCGTCGTGCCGTGGCCGCTTCGAAGACCAGTATCAACGTCTCGAAGACGGAGTCTAGTTGTAGCCGCGATTTCCGCTCCAGATCGGCGAAGTCGATATTGGCATCCTTCGGTAGTGGAACGGAACTAGGCCTTTGAATCTAAATTCTATACTGGTCTAAAACACTGGTTTCGAAACAGTAACTGCACTAAGGAAGGACTACGTAGTATAGGGCAAGAATGGGAACGCGAACTGCACATCTCGACATCACAGGGATGACCTGTGCTAACTGTTCGGCGACAGTTGGCGACGCGCTAGAGTCCTTCGACGGCGTCGTTGAGGCGAACGCGAACTTCGCCACGGATGAAGGCTCCGTCGAGTACGATCCTGACGAGGTATCGCTCGAAGAGATATACGAGGCGATCGAAGATGCCGGGTATGGTGCAGTGTCTGACACAGTGACCATCGGCATCTCCGATATGACCTGTGCCAACTGTGTACAGACCAATGAGACTGCCCTAGAGAACACACCCGGTGTCATCGCGGCCGAGGCGAACTTCGCCACCGACGAAGCCCAGGTCCGGTACAACCCCGCGGACACGTCGCTGGATGCACTCTACGATGCCATCGAGAGCGCGGGCTACTCGCCCGTCCGAGAGGACGGCGACGACAGCGACTCTGGCGAGGACGCGCGCGACGCCGCGCGACAGGCTGAAATCCGTAAGCAGCTTCGACTGACCCTGTTTGGTGCGGTGCTGTCGGCACCTCTCCTCTTTTTCCTCGCCGAGAAGTTCCTCCTCGGCGGTGGCGTCCTCCCGGAGACCATTCTCGGAATCGAGTTCGGCTGGGCAGAGTTCCTGCTGGCGACGCCCGTCCAGCTGGTGCTCGGTTGGCCGTTCTACAAGAACTCGTACAATGCGCTGGTGAACAACAAGCGCGCCAACATGGACGTCCTGATCGCGCTGGGCTCGACCACTGCGTACGTCTACTCTGTCGCAGTCCTCTCAGGGCTCATCGCGGGCGGCCTGTACTTCGACACCGCCGCGCTCATCCTCGTGTTCATCACCCTCGGGAACTACCTTGAAGCCCGCTCGAAGGGCCAAGCCGGCGAGGCGCTCCGCAAGCTGCTGGAGATGGAGGCCGAGACGGCCACCGTCGTCGATGAGGCCGGCAACGAGGAGGAGATCCCACTTGAGGACGTCGAGGTCGGCGATCGGATGAAGGTTCGGCCTGGCGAGCAGATTCCGACCGACGGGGTCGTCGTCGATGGCCAGTCAGCGGTCGACGAGTCGATGGTCACCGGCGAGTCTGTCCCCGTCGAGAAGAGCGAGGGTGACGAGGTCGTCGGCTCGACTATCAACGAGAACGGCGTGCTCGTCGTGGAGGCGACGAAGGTCGGGAAGGACACGGCGCTTCAGCAGATCGTTCAGACGGTCAAGGACGCCCAGTCGCGCCAGCCCGACATCCAGAACCTCGCCGACCGCATCTCGGCGTATTTCGTGCCGGCAGTCATCGCCAACGCCGTTCTCTGGGGTGTCGTCTGGTACTTGTTCCCCGGAGCGCTCGCGAGCTTCGTCGAGTGGCTCCCGCTGTGGGGTGCCGTGGCAGGTGGACCTGCAATCGCTGGAGGGACCGTCACCGTCTTCGAGTTCTCGATCATCGTGTTCGCGTCGGCCGTACTGATCGCCTGTCCCTGTGCGCTGGGCCTTGCGACGCCTGCCGCGACGATGGTCGGGACGACTATCGGTGCACAGAACGGCGTCCTGTTCAAGGGCGGTGACATCCTCGAACGAGCGAAGGACGTCGACACGGTCGTCTTCGACAAGACAGGGACGTTGACGAAAGGCGAAATGGAGCTCACCGACATCGTCGTGTTCGACGGTGACGGACAGCCTCTCACGGATGGCGGCGATACTGCTGCAGATGGTGGCCAACTGACCGCTCGTGACCGTCTCGGTGAGGAGGATGTCCTGCGGCTCGCGGCCACGGCCGAACATGCGAGCGAACACCCGCTCGCCCGTGCCATTGTCGACGGCGCCGAAGAACGGGGGATCGACGTGAGCGACCCGGACCACTTCGAGAACGTCCCCGGCCACGGCATCAGAGCGACTGTCGGCAACAGTGAGGTCCTGGTCGGGAATCGGAAGCTCCTCCGTGACAACGATATCGACCCCTCGCCCGCGCAGGACACGATGGAGCGCCTCGAGAACGAGGGGAAGACGGCAATGCTCGTCGCCTACGAGGGCGAACTCGTGGGTGTGGTCGCCGATGCCGACACAATCAAAGAGAGCGCGAAGGACGCTATAAGTCAGCTCCAAGAACGTGGTGTCGACGTGATGATGATCACCGGCGACAACGAGCGGACCGCCCGCGCGGTCGCCGAGCAGGTCGGCATCGCTCCCGAGAACGTCCGCGCGGGGGTTCTCCCCGAGGACAAATCCGATGCCGTCGAGAGCATTCAGGACGAAGGCCGGAAGGCGATGATGGTGGGCGACGGCGTCAACGATGCGCCCGCCCTCGCCGTCGCGTACGTGGGGACGGCCATCGGCTCGGGGACGGACGTGGCCATTGAGGCGGCGGACGTGACGCTGATGCGCGACGACCCCCTCGACGTCGTGAAGGCCATCCGCATCTCGGACGCGACGCTCGCGAAGATCAAGCAGAACCTCGTCTGGGCGCTCGGGTACAACACCGCGATGATCCCGCTGGCGTCGCTGGGCCTACTCCAACCGGTGCTCGCTGCCGGTGCGATGGCGTTCTCCAGCGTGTCGGTGCTGTCGAACAGCCTGCTGTTCCGACGGTACACCCCCGATCACGACTACAAACTGCTCGGGAAACTCCGCTGAACGCCAAAGCCACTTGCTCCATGTCCTCTATTTCCCGCCGCACGGTGCACGCGTACCTCGTCGAGACGGCCGATACTGAGCCCACGTACCTTCGGGCTCGGGATATCGCCAGCGACCTCGACGGATCGCCGAAAGCCGTCGCACAGTATCTGAGCCAGCTCCAGGACGACCTCACCGACGTGTCGCTCGAACAGTGGGGACGCTCGAAAAGCACGACGTGGCGACTGGAGGTGAGCGAGTCGTGAGCACCGTCACTCGCCGCGTCGGATCCGCCCTCCCCGCCACTGGAACTCGGGAGTGGTGGGTCCTGTATCTGCTCGCCCCGGTCGTCCTCGTCGGTGCAGCACTCCTCGCATTCCCGACGCTCGTCTACGACCGATTCGTCTGGCAGTATCTCTGGGGTCCGGTCGTCGCCGACGCTGCCGGCCAGCCGGTCACGCACGAGGGAATACGGGCCGTCCGCGGATACAACGCCGTGAACACGGTGACGTACCTCGCGGCCGTCGTGTACAGTCTCCCCGGCCTCCGAGCGTATCTCGACGCGCTGGACGTCACGTACGACGCTCGACTCGCGTACGGGTTCGCACCGATCATCGTCGCCGGCGGCGCGATGCGTGCGCTCGAGGATATCGGCCTGCTCGGTGACTACGCCGTGCTGTTCATCACGCCGTCGATCTACTTCGTCGTCACCGCCGTCACCGTCCTCTCACTCGGCGTCGGCGCACTCGCGCGTAACCGGAATATCGGGTCCATCCCGTCGACGGTCGGTCTCGTTGGAACGGTCTGGGCGATCGGTGCCGTCGGGTGGGCGCTCTGGCACGGGCTCTCGACGTCGGCTCCTCTCCGCCTGTGGGTGCCGGTCGCGACGACGGGGATCGCCCTCGGCGTGACCGCGCTCTACTACTGGGGAGCGAGCGTCGTTGATGTCGCACACCTTCGACACCCGTTGTTCCTGCTGGCCGTCTTCGGGCAGCTGTGGGATGGGGCGCAGAATCTCATCGGCGTCACGTTTCTCGGCTATTCACCCAAGCTGGTCGTGACGAATCTCGTGTACCAGGCGACCGGATTCTCGGGGTCGACGTTCGTCCTCAAACTCCTCGTGACTGGCGGTATCGTGTGGTACCTCGCGGACGCGAAAGCCGAAATGAACCACACTTGGTGGTGGCTCATGACGTTCTTCATCGGGGCAATTGGGCTCCCGATGGGCGTCCGTGGATCGCTTCGGATGATGCTCGGAGTCTGACAATGGAGACGATGAACACAAACGGTACGACACGACAGTACGGCGCGGCAATCGCACTCGTCTCGGGAGTCTACTCGCTGCTCTCCGCGACAGGTGGCACCGGGATGATGGGCTCGAACAGCGGGCTCCTCATGGCGCTCCTCGGCGTCGTCGTGGTCGTCCACGGCGTCGTTCTGCTGACGCCCTATGCGGATCGGCTCGGGAACGCGAGTGGTCCCCTGATGATCGGCTACTCGCTCGTGATGTTGCTCAACCAGGCGCTGGTCGGCGTCACCGGGAGTGTGAACTGGGGAATGGGTAGCGGGATGGGGTCCGGTATGAACGGCGGAATGGGTGGCGGGATGAGCGGCGGCATGGGGTCGTCGATGACTGCCGGGATGGGCTGGGACCTCGGAATGGTCGCGCTCGCAGTCCTGATGTTGATCAGCGGCGTGATTATGACGAACCGACGAAACGACAGCACAGGGATGTAATTCGGCGAGACGAATGACATCCGCACCTACAGCGACCACGAATCGACTGCCCAGCTACCTTGCCCCACTCCCCCGGCGCGTCGAGGACTTCGCACTTCGGTACGCGTGGGTCATCGTCGCGATAAATCTGGCCGGGACTGCGTTCGGGTTCTGGTACTACCGCTTCCAGCTGGCCCAAACCCCGATAGTGATGTGGCCGTTCGTCCCCGACAGCCCCGCCGCGACGCTGTTCGTCGCGCTCAGTCTCGCCGCGTGGAAACTGGATTACGACGTCGAGTGGCTCCATATGCTCGCCTTCTTCGGCAACATCAAACTCGGTCTCTGGACGCCGTTCGTCCAGCTGGTTCTCAACGGACCGGGCGGTATCGAACCCTGGCTCTACTGGTTCCTCATCGTAAGCCATCTCGCGATGAGCCTCCAGTCGTTCCTGATCTATCGCTACGCCGAGTTCACGGTCGGTGCGGTCGCCGTCACCACCGTCTGGTACGGCCTCAACGACATCGTGGACTACTTCGCGCCGCTCGTCGGGGAGTTTCACCACACGTTCCTGCGGGCCGAACTCGTCAACGGCGCACTCGATCACTCGGTGCGAGCGCACGACCTCGCAGCGGCCGCGGCCGTGACGCTGACGCTCGCCGCGGCGTTTCTCGCACTAGCGACACGGGTGAAGAAGCTCGAAACAACTGAGGAGTCCTCCGCACGAGGGGTGCGCCGATGAACGGCTATTCACGACGGTCGGTACTTCGCCGGAGCCGGAGTGTGCTAGCAGTCGGGGCAACCGCGATTGCTGGCTGTCTCGGAGGTAGCGGCCCGTCGGGTCCGACGGTCACGATGACGGGCGACCTCCGATTCGATCCGGGCGAAGTCGCAATCGACCCCGGTCAGCAGGTCACCTGGGTGAACGAGAGTGGAGTCCCCCATACCGCATCGGCATACGAAGAAGGGATTCCCGACGAGGCGTCGTACTTCGCAAGCGGCGGCTACGAGTCCGAGCAGGCTGTCCGGTTGAGTACGTCAGCGAGAGGGTTTCTCGAACGGGGCGAAACCTACAGTTACACGTTCGACGTCACGGGGACGTACCAGTATTTCTGCCTGCCACACGAGGAAAGCGGGATGGTCAGACGTGTCATCGTCGAATGACCACGAGAGTCGACCTCACCCGATCACTGACGGTGGGTCGATGGGTATCCCGGCATTCCATCAGCTATCCATAGCCAGAGCCCCAGTACCGTGACGACGGTTTGCCCGAGTACATACGGGGTCGGAGACAACAGCGCGAGCAGATCTCCGATCGTCTCGACGTGGTGATAGTCAGTTACGACCGGCCAAAACAGAAACAGTAGCGTCTCCTCGGGGACGAACAGGTAATCCACGAGGTCCGCAGCGAGGTGTGATCCATATCCGAGCGCGTACGCCGCGCCGACCTCCCACCGGTCTCTGTGTTTCGTGCCGTAGAATACAATCAGGACGACGAGTGCCGCGGCGAACACCGAGTGCGCGACCGACCGACTCGGGAGCGATGGAAGTACAAACGCGAGTGGTTTATCGACGAGATCCGGGAGCAACGCACCTCCGAACAGGGCGATGATCGGGACATCGTCACATCGGTCAGTAGAACCACCAGAAATGCCTCGGTAAACGAGATACGCGACTGCAGCATGGACCCAAAAGAGCACACTCGACAATATTGTCCAGGTTACGTAAACCGTTCACGCACTGCTGCCCCGTCAGCATCACACGCCACCGATTTCGGAGCGAATAGTCTCGCGCTCGAAGTAGAGGATCTCCAGTCCCAGGAGGACGACCGTCACAACGAGGACCACACTGAAGACGGCGGGTTCCATCACGGCGAGGTGGTACACTAACGAAGGGAAGAACAGTACTGCACCCACCACGCCGACGGCGGGGAGGGTCCCTGTGCGAAGCCCCGCTCGATGCCTGAACGCGAGGAAACTCATCGACCCAAAGACGGTGATGAAGGCAAGCGACGCGAACGACGTGATTCCCTGAAGACTACCGTAGGCGGTGAACGCGGCCGTTATCAGGCCCAAGACGAGAAGCGTTCGCGTTGGAGCACCGTCGGCATCGGCGTCTCCGATCCGGTCGGGAAGTAGGTCGTCTTCAAGCATTCCCGTCGCAAAGTGGGCCGCCGAGAACAGCGTGGCGTTGATCGCGCTCCCAGTCGAGAACAGTGCCGCCACGGAAATGAGGATGAACCCCATCTGCCCCATGAACGGTTCGGCCGCGATGGCGAGTGACACCTCGGGGTTCGCGGCGATCGTTTCGGGCCGAAGCAGACTCGTCGTGACGACTGCCACGAGGACGTACAGCCCGAGAGACGCGGGAATTGAGAGATAGATCGCCTGCGGAATGGTCGTCCGAGCGTTCCGAAGACTTCCCTCGTCGTAAAAGAGTAGCTGCCAGCCCTGAAAGGCGACGAACGAGAGGGCAGCGGACATGAGCAACCCGCCCGTCGCGACGGAGGAGAACCCGGTCGTCAGCTGTCCTGTCCGCGCTCCAAAATAGAACCCCCACACACCGAAAATGAGGAGAATCCCAACCTTTGCCGCGACGAGGAGCACCTCGGTCACGCCACTCGCCCGGGCACCGAGGACGTTCAGTAGTACAAACCCCAGGACGCTGAGAACCGACACGACGGGGCGGAGTGGAACCCCGAGGGCTGTTTCGACGCCGAGGAGTTTCGTCGCAAAACTACCGAACGCGAACGCGTACATTCCCATCGACCCGATATAGCCGAACAGAAGCGTCCAACCGACCATCCCAGCGACCGTCGTCGACTCACCGAACTCCTGTAAGAAACTGACCGAGCCGCCGGACACGTCGCCAAGCCGCTGGAGACGAACGTACGAGTAGCCAGCGCAGAACGCGACGACACCGCCGCCGGTAAAGGCGAGCCACGCCGCAGGCCCCGACATTTCCGCAACGACGCCAAGTACGGCGAAGATCCCACCTCCGATCATACCACCGAGCGCAATCGAGACTGCACCGAGACGGCCCAGCTTCTCGCTCATCGTCTCTCCGTTGGGATGCCATCTTTAGGCTTCTTGTCGTTACGAATCCAAACCACCTCAGCCCGAGAAGTAGAAATCGTCTGCCTCGATGCTCAAGTTCGGAAGAGCGAGTAGAACCACGCTTCAGTGTCCGGATGGAGACCGTTATGGACTGTCCGGACCGCCGCAGCGATTGATACTGCGAAGATAGCGTGAAGAAGATGTGTCGGAACCCACCCGACCACTACCGCACTCGCCCCGAGGACGGCAGCACAGAGCGCTCCAACGCCGATTCTGAAAAAGAACGGCCGCTGAATCACCAACACAGTGTCCCCGTAGAGCAGGATGTAACAAAGGGACGCAAGCCCACTAGCGACGACTGCCGAGAGTAACGAGAAGAGGAGCGTAGTCATCGGGATTCTCCTCCAGAATACCCAAGTCGCGGGTGAATATATCCGAGTGCGCCGAGTAGGACTATGACACCGAGGAGAGCTCCGGTTTCAACTGCAGCGAGCAGGCCATGCGGAAGCGGTGTGAGCATCCCGAGATGGGCGATCCCGAACAGTAGCCCAACGAGCGGTACGCCAACGAGTAGGTGTCCATATATTCCCTCGTACTGGTGCCAGACAGCGGGCGTTTTACTCACCGTGTACACGGTGCTCGCGAGAATGATACCCGTCACGAGAAGTTCGCTGTAGGACGTAAGCATACGACTATCCTCCCCAGCCAGCCACAAGTCAATTACTCCGCACCCGAAGTGGCATACCCCTTGATTCTAAATTCTGCTAGGGTTGTGATGCTGGTATCCAAAGGCTCACAAACGATATATCCCACAGATGTAGCCACAACCGCATTAGGAGAGGAGCCCCTAGATGTAGGCCACCAAGACAATGGACAGATCAGATTACGCGATCCTCTCGGTTATCGCCGTAATCACCGTCGCCATCGGCATCGTCACGACGACAAAACCGCTCGGGACGTTTTTCGTGGAGAGCACGAGGCAGGCCGCGACGACGACCGCCGCGATGGCGTGGATCACCTGGTGGGCGCTCGTCATCGGGTTCGCCATCGCCGGCGGCGTCGAGGCGTGGGTCTCGACCCAGCAGATTTCGGAGCTGCTCGAGGGACACGGGCCTCGCTCCATCGGCCTCGCGACGTTCTTCGGGTTCGTCTCCTCGTCGTGTTCGTACTCGGCCATCGCCACGGCGAAGAACCTCTACAAGAAGGGGGCGTCGGCTGCGGCGGCGCTGGCGGCGTTCCAGTTTGCCTCGACGAATCTCGTCATCGAAATCGGCATCGTCATCTGGCTGCTGCTGGGCTGGGAGTTCCTGCTGGCCGACGTGGTCGGTGGCCTGCTCCTCATCGGCCTGATGTCGGTTGGCTTCGTCTACGTCGTCCCCGACAAGATCCTCGACGAAGCACGCGAGAACGTCACCGACGACGAGGGCATTACTGTCCAAGACCCGGTCTGTGGAATGGAGGTCGACCCTGAGGAAACCGACTACTCCATCGAGCACGAGGGCCAGACGTATTACTTCTGCTCGCAGTCCTGCAAGGACTCCTTCGACCCGGAGGAAGCGAACACGTCGATTCCGGAAAAGGCGACCTCGTGGTCCGGGTGGAAATCGCTCGCGGACAAACAGTGGAAGGAGTGGGCGATGCTGTGGGACGAGATCGCTATCGGGTTCATTTTCGCCGGCCTCATTGCCGGGTTCATCCCCGAAGCCGTCTGGACGAGCGTCTTCTCTGGCGCCGTATTCGGTTTGCCGGTGTACGTCCTCTGGACGGCCGCGCTGGGTGCGATCATCGGCGTCGTCACCTTCGTCTGTTCGGTCGGGAACGTCCCGTTCGGGACCGTCCTCTGGACGCGCGGGCTCCCCTTCGGGTCGGTGCTCTCGTACATCTTCGCGGACCTCATCGTCCCGCCGATCATGAAAGCCTACGACGAGTACTACGGGACGACCTTCGCGGCGGTACTCAGTCTGATGATCTTCGTCACCGCCGTTATCGCCGGGTTCGTGGTCCACTTCCTGTTCCTGGGCCTGGGCCTCATCCCCTCACGAGCCTCCGCGCAGATCGCCGAAGTGTCCATCGAGCTCAACTACAAGCTCGTGTTGAACGTCCTCGCGACGGCGTTCTTCGCGTTCCTCTACTGGCTCCACAAACAGGATTCGGTGGCTGGTGGGGAACGCGGTGACGAGAGACATGCGGCAATGACGGACTGACGGGTATCTACCTGCTCACGTAGTTCACAATCTGAATTTCGTCTATCAATAATTCGACGACACAGACAAGGAACATCTACGGTGTCGGGCAATTAATCCCTGACTCCCTTCCACTGCCCAACCACAGTTTCGATACGAATACCATTCATTCCAGAGCGGTCTCGTCGAAGTCATGGGTCTTTGAGATCGTCACTGCTGCTACGAGACTCAGCCACGAGATCGCGCCACTGCTCCCAGCGGGGGATAAACATCGGCACTTTGCGCTGATAAGTGCGGTAGTCCTCACCGAATGTATCGATCATATCACGCTCTTCTCTCCGTGCAAGCCACGTAAAAATCACAACGACGAACGGAAATAGAGCGACAGAGAAGATTGTCGGCCAGTGAATGATGCCCTCGCCAAACAGAGCGATGAACAGACCGGTGTATTGTGGATGGCGGACGTACCTGTAAAGCCCGTCTGTGACCAGTCGGTCGTCCTGTCGGGCACGATAGACTTGTCGCCATCCCTGAGCAAACAGGCCGATGCCGACAAACGCCACAGCGTAGCCGAGGAGCATTGATACGAACATACCCGTTTCGCCAAACCCGATCAGTGTAGACCAGAGATTGGTACTGACGTACTCGCGGTCCAGACCGAAAAACCGGACCAGCAGATAGATCGTCAGTGGAAACCCGTACATCTCCGCATATAATGCGATGATGAACGCCTGTACCACTCCTGCGCCGACCCACTCCCGCCAGCTGTCAGGAGCGAAGTACCGATAGAAGAACCAAGAAACGACGACAATGAAGATAATCGCGAGGCCCCAAGCACCGGGATTCGTAATAGTGGTATCTATTGATGACACGCTTACTTACCCGAGTAGATACTGAGTCCAGGGATGCCGTTCGACAAGCGGCACTCCACCAACCTCGTACTGTTCAATGTACGCGTAAGGCCGAGTATCCGTCCCGCACCGAACGCGGCGACTGAGAGGAACACGAGCATGTACGCGAAATCACCGTTGATGTAGCCATGTGTGACATCCCAGTTGCCGAAATAGAACATGAGCATCATAAATGCCCCCCAGAACGCAGCGAGCCGAGTGAGGGCACCGAACAACAACCCGAGGCCGATAAGCAGCTCTCCCCACGGTACTGCAACGTTCACGAAGTCAACAAACCACGGCGTGTTCCCCATCGCGACGAACAGATCAGCGAGTGGACTCCCGCTATTCGGAACGGCCCCGGTGAGATATCCACCGGCACTAAAACTTCCCGAGAGGACCTTGTCGAGACCACTCTGGAAGAACGCCAGTCCCATCATCAACCGAAGCGCAAAGATAAACCAGACACTCAACGTGTGTAGTCGACCGCTTGCGGTGAACCCCCCGATCGTACTTTCTAATTGAACTTCTTGAGATGCCATATCGTGCTAATTCCCGGGAAGGTGTTATAAAATCGCGTTGGGATCTCGCCATACCGGAATAGAGAGCCCTTTTCGGGGTGATCTCTCCGATACCGTCATACTGGCTGAATAGTATCGTATTCCCAGGCGTCTGTGACGGCGGCATACGTCTGCTTGATTACAGCCGGGTTGGAGAAGATCCGAGCAGCCACCCGTGGATGCCCCAAGAAGCGACGAAGAACCGCCCGTGGGGATCGATCGATGTCTTCGATGTCGATTCCAGACACCACTTGGACGGCATCACCGAGAACGGTCATCTGACGCGTCTCGACGAGGTGCCGCATAATCCGGGCGAGCAGGTACTCCCCTTTCATCGTCCGATAGAGTCGGTCTGGATACTCCTGAAGGCTTCCCTCCGCCGTCAACTTGGCTGCGAGATACGACGACTGAATTGCTTGCGAGATCCCCTTCCCGGTCAGCCGATTCGCGAGTCCAGCCGCATCCCCGACACGAACGACGGGCCACTCAGGTAGATAGGTCAGCGCAGGATCGAGACTCGGTCCTTCGGGGATGATAGCGATATTCGTCTGACTCCGAGATGGTATCGGCCAGCCGTTTCGTTCACACGCCGCCTCAAATGCGGCTATGTAATCGGCTGGGCGTTCGCTCTCAGTCCACCCGATGCCGACGTTTGCCCGCTCGGGCGATTTCGAGAACGCCCACGCGTACCCGGTATAGCCCTCAAGAACGATCTGGCTATTCGGGTAGAGATCTGAAAAGTCGCCCTCCACGTCAGCATTGAGGGCGATCATCCGACCCGCGTACTCGTCCGTTCTCCCTCGAACTTTGCTGGTAATCGACGGTTGGCCAGTCGCGTCGACCAAGAGGTCGTATTTATCGGCCAACGTCCGGAACTCCGCCTTCGTGATCTGGTGGTTTTCGTGAATCGAAACGCCCTTTTCAGCGAGGCGTTCGGACCATCGTCGTTCAACGATGTTTCGGTCGGTGATGTACGTATCGGAGGCCGGGAATCTCCCACTCCCGGTGTGCTGTCTGCTGGATGTCGTTCCGTCGTAGATATCCACACGTAACTCCGGAAGAGCATTGACGAACCCATTCGCCGACATCGAACGGAGTGGAATCTTCGAGACGGCCGTCATCGCTTCCCCACAGTTGACTCGTTTGTCGTCGTACGACTGACGTTCGAAAAGGTCTACTTCGAAACCTCGCTTGGAAAAGCCTTCAGCAGCGGCGAGACCGCCGACTGCCCCACCGAGTACTGCCACGCGTTGGATTCGCGGTAACGGTTCAGACGACTGCTGTGAGCGAGAGCGGAAACTTTCAGATCGTGAAGTAGTTGTCTCTAATACCATTTGTCACTCAGGATAGTTGCCCCTTATTAGTCCTCGGTGAGCAGTCGGCGGAGTACTAGATGCAGGATTCCGCCGTTCTCAACGTATCGAACGGCTGCGGGCGTCCCAACTTGTGCCGTGACCGGGAACTCGACTCTCGAGCCGTCGTCCCGCTCTGCGACGACGGTCAACTCGTCGTTCACGTCTAGGCCGTCGTCCAATCCACGAATCTCAATCCGCGCCGACCCGTCGAGACCGAGGGATTCCCACGAGTCACCGTCAGCGAACTGCAGCGGGAGGACACCCATGCCGACGAGGTTGTCACGGAAGATGCGCTCGTAGCTCTCCGCGATGGTTGCGCGAACGCCCAAGAGGTCAGTCCCTTTTGCGGCCCAATCGCGGCTCGACCCGGTGCCGAGTTCTTCGCCGGCGAACACCACCAGCGGCGTATCATCTTCCCGATAGCGGCGGCTCGCCTCGAAGACGGTCGTCTGCTCGCCCGTCGGCTGGTGAATCGTGTAGCCGCCCTCGACGTCGTCGAGCATCTCGTTCTCGATGCGAACGTTGGCGAAGGTGCCGCGCATCATCACCTCGTGGTTGCCCCGGCGGGCACCGTAGGTGTTGAACTCGTGAGGTTCGACACCCTGGTCGACGAGCCACTCGCCGGCGGGCTGCTCCCGAGAGAACGGTCCGGCCGGGCTGATGTGGTCGGTGGTGACGGTGTCCCCGAGCAGCATCAGGGTGCGAGCGTCGGCGATGTCGCTGACACCGGGCTCCTCCAGCGGGAAGTCCTTGAAAAAGGGCGGCTCGCGGATGTACGTCGAAGAATCGTCCCACTCGTAGACGTCACCGGTCGGCGCGTCGAGTGCCTCCCACCGTTCGTCACCCTCGAACACTTCGGCGTACTTCTCCTCGAACATCGAAGCGTCCACGCTCTCATGGATCGCCGTGTGGATTTCGTCGGCGTCCGGCCAGATGTCGGCGAGGTAGACCGGGTCCCCGTTATCGTCCGTCCCGAGTGGGTCCGTTTCGAGGTCGATGTCCATCCGACCGGCCAGCCCGTAAGCGACCACCAGCGGCGGACTGGCGAGGTAGTTCGCTCTGACCTTCGGGTGGATGCGCGCCTCGAAGTTCCGATTGCCCGAGAGGACGCTCGCCGTCCAGAGGTCCTCGGCGTCGATGGCGCGCTCGATGGGTTCGGGGAGTGGCCCGGCGTTCCCGATGCAGGTCGTACAGCCGTAGCCGACGACGTTGTAGCCGAGGTCTTCGAGATACGGCAGTAATCCCGAGGCTTCGAGGTATTCGGTGACGACGCGGCTCCCGGGCGCGAGACTAGTCTTGACGTACTCGGGGACATCCAGGCCGCACTCGACGGCGTTGCGGGCGAGCAGGCCTGCGGCGAGCATCACCGAGGGGTTCGACGTGTTCGTACAGCTGGTGATGGCGCTGACGACGACGCTCCCATGCCTGATTTCGGTCGTCTCGCCGTCGAGGTCGACGTCGACCGTGTCGTTTAGTTCGCCCACGTCCGGTTCCGGGAGGTCGGCGTCGGGGCGGTCGGCGGCGACGCTGCTCTCGCCCAGCCAGCGGGTGAGTGCGTCCTCGTCGACGTCGTCGAGTTCGTCCTCGAACTCGCCGTGGACCAGCCCCCGGAAGTGGGTCTTCATATCGTCCATCGGGACACGATCCTGGGGGCGTTTCGGGCCGGCGAGACTCGGCGTGATCGTCGAGAGGTCGAGTTCGACCGTCTCCGTGTACTCAGGATTCTGTTCGCCGAACAGCCCCTGGGCGTCGAGGTACTCGCGAACGAGTTCGATGTGTTTCTCGTCGCGGCCCGTGAGTTCGAGGTAGTCGAGCGTCGCTTCGTCGACGCCGAACATCGAGATGGTCGAGCCCTGCTCGGGAGCCATGTTCGCGATGGTCGCCCGGTCAGGGACCGTGAGGTTTGCCACGCCGGGGCCGAAGAACTCGACGAAGCGGTCGACCACACCCACCTCTCGGAGCTGCTCGGTGACGTGGAGGACGAGGTCGGTCGCGGTCGCTCCCTCCGGGAGTTCGCCAGTAAGTCGAACGCCGACCACCTCGGGAAGCTTCATCGTGATGGGCTGGCCGAGCATGGCGGCCTCGGCTTCGATGCCGCCGACGCCCCAACCGACGACGCCGATGCCGCCGATCATCGGCGTGTGGCTGTCCGTGCCGACAAGCGTGTCGGGCAGGAGCCAGTTCTCACCGTTCCGCTCGCGGGCGTGAACGACCTGCCCGAGGTATTCGAGGTTCACCTGGTGAACGATACCGGTGCCCGGCGGGACGACGCGGAAGTCGTCGAAGGCCTGCTGAGCCCACTTGAGCGCGCGATAGCGTTCGCCGTTGCGCTCGTACTCCAGCTCGACGTTCTTCTCGTAGGCATCCTCGGAGCCGAAATAGTCGACCTGGACGCTGTGGTCGATCACGAGGTCAATTGGAATCTCTGGCTCGACGATCGCGGGCTCCTTGCCTTTCCGGTCAACCGCTGATCGGAGCGCAGCGAGGTCGACGACGGCAGGGACACCGGTGAGGTCCTGCAAGACGACCCGCGAGGGTGTGAACGGGAGTTCGACATCCGGGACGGCAGGTTGCCACGACGCGACGTTTCGAACGTCCTCGGCGGAGATCGTGTCACCGTCGACGTTCCGGAGGACGGATTCGAGGAGGACACGGATGCTGACCGGGAGACGGTCCAGTTCACAGAGTCCCGCCTCTTCGAGGGCGGTGAGGTCCGCCATCCGATAGGCATCTCCGTCGAACTCGAACTCGCGTATCGCGTCGAAAGGATCGGTTTCGGCCATACCCTGAGCTACGCCGACCCGACTCTTGAATCGTTTCCCGTAAGCCATCGGCTAGGCTGGACCGATTCGCTCCTTGGACCCAATCAGCAGTGAGACGCCCCGGTCACAGAATCCGGTCGAGTGCATCTGTAATCGAGGGAGATTCGACGATTCGGAGCCCTTGAACAGCCACGTCCGTCGGTTCGCTTGCCGGGATGATTAGCTCCCGTGCGCCGACTGCCCGCGCCGCGCGCGCTTTCGTCTCGATCCCGCCGACGGGGAGCAACGCGCCCTCGTCGTCGACGATTCCCGTCATGAGCGTCTCCTGTGAGAGCGACTGCTGGCGGAGGCTAGCAACGAGTGCGACGGTAAGCCCGGCCTCCCAGCTCTTCCCGCGGAGTGCAAGCACGCCGGACGAGGGGGGCTCGAACGTGATGTGCGTCGCCATGTTGGTGAGCGACTCTCCGGTGAGACGTGTGGCCGTCTCCCTCGCTTCTCGGAGCGAGAGCTGGAGGTCGTGACGGACTTCGATTCCGTTCAGGTTGACGAACAGCTCACCGTCCCCGTCGGTGAAATCGAACTCGAACGGGACGACGAGCCCGTCGCCCGAGCCGTCGACCGCTGGAAGATAGTAGCGTGTTGTCGCGGGAAGCGTGGCTCCACCCGCAAGCGTCGCCAGCGACTGAAATCCTTCTCCCGCTCGCGTGAGACCGAGAACCACCCCAGCGCCGCCGACGCCCCCCAGGCCGAGTCCTGCGAGGAACCCTCGCCGTGACAGAATCGTCTCTTCCACCCGTCCTACAACGTCTCTTTCCGTATCGGACGGGCGAGAGACGGACGCGGAGTCATCGGTGGGCATAGCAGTATGGTGCGTGGCTACGCTGGGGTTTGCGTGTTACTATGTAACACGGGTGCAGTAATAAATGCTCTTCGTGTACGCGTTTCGAACGGGTACGCCTATTTCGGTCGCGCACCGACGGATAGACACAGTCTCATCACCACTCATGACGCTCCAGTATCGGTCGTTGGTCGGGCTCGTGGGCGTGAGCAGCGTCGTGACCGGGGTCGGCGTGTGGATCGCCTACCAGTTCGAACTTCTCTTGCTCGGAGTGACGACCCTCGCGACCTGGACACTTCTGGTCGGACTCGTCGAGGAGGCATTCGTCCGGTTCGTCCCATTGATACTCGTCTTCTACGGCTGGAGTTACCGTCGGGGGACGCTCCTCTCGAAGACCGAGGGGTTGCTCGCGACCGTGGCCTCCGGGCTGACCGTTGCGCTCCTCGAACTCGTGCTCAAACTCGAGTACCTGTCGCGGCTGGAGGCGACAGTCCGGTTCGACTCGCTCGTGCTCCCGCTGGTGTTCGTCCACCTGCCGTTCGCGTTACTCGCCGGGCGGTTCGCGTACGCACTCGGCGAGCGGATTCACGGCTCCGACGACATCGGGTTCCCATCACTCTCTCGGCGAACCCTGGCGGCACTCGTGCTCGGGTATCTCGCACTTTCGCTCGCCCACGTCGGGTACAATCTTCTCATCTGAGAGCCGCTCGAACAGAGGGAAGAACTGAAAGACCGACAATCACCACACCCTGGATTAGGTGGGGATACTGCAACCGTTTCCCGAATCCGATGACGGCCCCTTCGACGAGGACCCAGACGACGAGCGCGACGCCGACGGCGATGGCCGCCGGCCACGCCCATCGTTTTCGACGGAAGAGGCCGTACACGACGACCAGCGGGAACACACCGAGGATACTGAAGAGGATGACCCCGGGAACCAGATAGCTATCGAACGGGGAACCAGCCAGAAGCGTCGGCGAGATTCCAATAAGACGCCCCGAGGGAGCGAGGATGAACTGGCCGCCGCCGGCGAGTCCCGACACGCCGAGCACACCAATCGTCGCGATGAGTGCCCAGAGCGCGAGTGGTCGATCTTGGTGCTGTGTTGAAATACCCATCCGTCGACGCTCCTCCGTCCTGATGAGAAGTGCTTGCTACGGTGGGAAAGCTATGTGGGTCTACTGGCTGTCCTCTTCGTGGTCGTCGCCGAGTGCCGTCCGAATCATCCCATTGAGTTCTTCGAGCTTCTCGCGGACGCGCTCGGGCTTGTCGGCCGGCGGCTCTTCGAGTGCGACCTGCTCGTGGGGGTCCGGCTCACCGACGATGACGCTACCGATCATCCCGAGGCTCTCGTGGGGCGTACAGTAGTAGTGGTAGACACCCTCGGTCTCGAAGGTGTGTTCGAACGTCGCACCCTGCTCGGAGACGATGCCGCTGTCCCAGGCCGCTGCGCCGTCGGGGACGAGCTGGGGCTGGTCGTTGTCGGGGTGGTAGGCGGTCGTCGAGTGACTCCCACTCTCGTTGTTCCAGGTGACCGTTCCCCCGACGTTCACCCGCACGACGTGGGGCTCGAAGTGGTAGCCACCGTCCTCGGTAATCATCCGCACCTCGGCCGTATCGGACGGTGCCCCGACTGCTTCGTCGTGGTCATCCTCGTCGTCGCTGTGACCGGACTCCGTGCCGCCGTCGTCGTGGCCAGTCTCAGTCGGCGTGCCGTTTGCCGCTCCGCCATCGTTGTTCTGCGTTCCAGTGCACCCGGCAAGCCCAACGACTGCCGCACCGCCAGTCAGCTGGAGCATCCGTCGACGCGTGAGTGAATCGGTCATGGCATCGGTCACCTTACAGGTGAACCTACACGGTCTGGGCATATAGTCCGGAAAGCAGATTTGCTGGGTCAGCAAATCGGCGTTCCTTTATATACCCACCCACAACAACACGGATTGTGAGTGAGGAGCGAGACATCTCGGGGATTCTCGAAATCCTTGACGACGACTATGCACGCGCCATCCTCGAGGCGACTCGCCCAAAACAGCTGTCCGCCAAGGAACTCAGCGAAGAGTGTGACATGTCAGTCTCGACAGTTTCCAGACGGGTCAACACGTTACTGGAGTACGATCTGCTTATCGAGCGAACGCACGTTGATCCCGACGGTCATCATTACAGCGAATACGAAGCCCAACTCGACCGCGTCGAGGTCCAGCTCCTCGAATCAGGATTCGACATCCGTATCGAACTTCGAGAAGACGCGCCCGACAGATTTGCTCGGTTGTGGAACACAATGAGGAACGAATAACCATGCACCCCGGACTCATCGTCGCAAAGCTCGTCACAATGGTTCTGGGATTCGTGATCGCCTATCAGGCCTATCGAGGGTACCGACGTAGCAACAGTCAATCGATGCTGTACCTCGCGGTCGGGTTCGCCATTATCAGCTTCGGCGCGATCGTCGAAGGAATCTTGTTCGACGTGGTTGGCCTGACCTTACATAATGCGGGAACGGTGGCAACAACCATCGTCGCGATTGGTATGCTCACGATCCTCTACGCTCTATACGGACGTGACCCGCAGAAACTGGAGGACTGACTAATGGTGGATACGACAACAGCCGTTCTCGTGGCCGTCCGCCTGGCTGTCCTTGCCCTCGGTATTCTGATCACGTACTACAGTTTCGAGGCGTATCGACGAACAGGGACGTACTATATGAGAAACGCTGCAGTTGGCTTTGGAATTATTACCCTCGGTGTGTTCATCGAAGGAGTACTGTTCGAGTTCGGGGGGCTTGATCTCGCCCTTGTCCACATCATCGAATCGGTCGCCATCGGTCTCGGATTCGTGGTTCTTCTCATCTCGCTTCGCCGGTAGCTCGAGCCACGGCTATACTCCTCGAATGGTCAATACTGGCTCGTCCGAGTTCCGAAGAACCCGTTCGGTCACACTTCCGATGATCCGTCGTGAAAGGCTGGACCGTCCGTGTGTTCCCATCACGACGAGGTCGATTCCGTGTTGATCGCAGTAATCTCCGATTGCCTGATGAGGAACACCGTGGGTGATCTCAGCAGCGACTGAAACACCGTCGGCAGTTGCCCGGGACTGGACATCTTCGAGGACAGTCTCTCCGTTTTGCTCCAGTACTTGCTGCAGTTCGTCCCACGTCCATCCCGGACGAGACGCGTAGGCACCTCTATCCACAACGTAGAGGGCATGAAGTGTCGCATCGTACGTCCGAGCCAAATCAAGAGCGTGCGTGACTGCCTCTCGTGCGGGCTTACTCCCGTCAGTCGGGACGAGGATAGTCTCAAAGCCTCCCCGCATTCCGGGTTCTGATAGCGCCTGTTTTGCTTTGACACTGAGCACGGGGATATCGACAGTACGGACGAGTCGGGTCGTTACACTGCCGAGCAGGACTCGGTCGAGACCGGTGTGTCCTCGGGTTCCCATACAGACGAGGTCGATCCCGGTATCGGTGATGTAGGAACGAATTTCACGCGCTGGAATGCCACGGCGAACCTCAGTTACTGCGTCGAGACCATGTTCTGCAGCTCGAGTTTCGATCTGCTTGGTGGCGGCATCGCCAGCCTCATACCACGTGTCTGGGAGTGTCTCCAGGTCGGTTTCCAGCGCAGTCAGTTCCAGCTTTCGCTCGATGGGCGAACTGTCGACGACGTGGAGCGCGTGGACAGTTGCGTCGTATCGGCGAGCGAGCTCAAGTCCGTATTGGATTGCGGGCTCGACGTTATCGCTGCCATCAGTCGGGATGAGGATGTCGGTATACATGGTTGGATGAGTGCGTTGATGTTGCTACGGACTCTCGTCCGTCGGTTTTGGGGGCTTATGGGCTGTCGACTCGATGCGTTCCTTGAAGAAGACGAGCTCCTTGTTGGTGTGGTCGTAGAGCTTGGCCTTCCCGTCAAGAACGGTGGTAAAGAGCCGCTTTAGCAACCGGCCCCGGCGGTTATTCGGGAAGTCCATCCAGACGGCGTGTGACATCCGGGTTCCATCCTCAGTCTCTTCGAGCCGAATCGTACCACCTTCGGGGATTCGAACGGTGACAAGTCCACGAAGGAGTGGATAGTACGCTGTCCCAGTCCAGACCGCCACGTGTGGATGATCGATGTACTGAAATCGGCCGTGCAGATCGGCGTACATCCCAGCGACTTCTTCCGCCTGGTGGAATGTCGCCCCCTCTTGTGGGCGATTATCGGGTGTGTCGTATTCGAGTCCGTAGTGTTCCTCGGGGTTCGATGCCGTCCAGTGGACGGGGTCAGTTACGTAGTCCCAGATCTCCTCGGGCGATGCGTCGATGACGATTTCGGCTTTGTCAGTGACATACATGGTGGTCTCTCCACGCTCTCATTTTTCCTTCGCTCACCGTGCGAGCGCGTTGTACAACCACGCGAAGGCGTACACGAGAACGAAGCTAATGACAGTTGCCTCGACCATGCCCGCCACCGTTCCGACGACGGTCGGTTCGAAGAACAGGTGCCACTGTTCCATCATCGCTACCGCACCCTCGTACACTCCGACAGCACCGAAGACACCGAGCAGTAGCATCACGGCTGCTGCGACGATCGCTCCGGATGCCCCGAGTGCAATCGCGTTCAGTTCTCGGACTGCATCCTCAGCTTGGTCAGTACGGTTTGCGGTGTTGCTGGTAGTCGTGCTCATGTCTAGTAATACGTCGGCATGGTTCAATGCGATTGTCGTTACGATTCGAAAGCAAACGCCCGTCGAAGGGGACCACCGACGTTTCGTCGACATACGAAAACGGTACAGGAGGACGTTTTCGAGGCTTCCTTTCGAATCACCCGAGCAAGTACCGGAGCCACGGATTGGACTGCACGATCTCAAGGTCTTCGAGATAGGCATCCAGCCCGAGAATCCGCCCAGCACCGAACGCGCCCAGCCCGAACAGGAGGACGGCGTACACGATGTGGTCGTCGACGACCCACCCGTGGGCGACAGGAAGCCCTGCCAGAAGCCCGCCGGTCAGCGACGCGAGCCAGTAGAACAGCATCATCACCGCACCCCAGAAGGCGCTCCAACGGACGAACGCACCCAAGATAAGTGCGAGTCCGGTCAACGTGAGCCCCCACATATTGAGCTGGTCGATGAGTGGGTTCCCAGCCATACTCCCCCAGAATCCCATCAGCGGATTACCTTCCGGGACGGCGTTCATCAGGAAACCAGCGGCAGTCCAGTTGTTCTCCGGGTTGGCGTCCAGATACGTGACGAGCTTCGTGACGCCGCCCTGAAAGAGCGTCCACCCCATCACGATGCGAAGGAGGAACAGTGAGTATCCGACCCAGTGCTCGGAGTAGTCGAACGTGACGGGACGGCCCCAGATTTCCGTTTCGAGGGTTTCTGTCGTTGCCATAGTGCAGCTAGAATGATTCATTCATAATTTATTACAATTGTGCTTATTAAGGGGCGGATATCAGGGCGAGAAATCTTCGAATCGAAACCGACCAATGAGTATGGCCATCACTCCCGATTGCTGGTCTGCTCAATCTGATGGGTATGTATTCCCGTATGCACGCTCGCTCTGAGTAACCCGGAGTTCGTGGGGGCAGCGGTTTCAGACAGTATTAGACCCGAACAGTGAACCGCATACGCTCCCCTCGCAGTCGTTTGTCCCCGTGCGATGCGGCGAACCCAGTCGAAGCCAGCTCACGATTTTGATTCTATGGGTAAGTGACGCCCCCTGTTTTTGATTTGTAAGCGCAATCGACAAAGACGATGCCTGCGATGGTGTACATATGCAGGCCGCGCTCGTCGAGGGGATTCTCGAATCGCTACGGATCGGTATTGGATTTCTCTGGACAGCCGCGTGGGCGATTATTATGGGGCTCGCCATCACGAGTCTCGTCCAGGTCTACGTCTCGAAAGAGCGGATGGCCAACGTTCTCGGAGAGGGGAACCTGAGTGGACTCACAAAGGCGACACTGTTCGGCGCTGCGAGTAGTGGGTGTAGCTTCGGGGCCGTCGCCATCGGGAAAGGATTGTTCAAGAAGGGAGCGCATACAGTGAACTTCCTCGCGTTCATGTTCGCGTCGACGAACCTCATCGTGGAGTTGGGTCTGATGATTCTGATTCTCCTCGGGTGGGAGTTCCTCGTCGCAGAACTCCTCGGTGGCGTCATCCTCATCGCGGTGATGGCACTGCTCGTTCATCTGACGCTCCCCGAGAATCTCTTCGATCAAGTTCGCCAGGAACTGAACCAGCGAGACGACGAGGGGGGAATCACCGAGGATCCGACCTGCGGGATGGAAGGGAAAAACGAGTACTCGCTTACGACCGACGGGGGCGAGACGCTGAAGTTCTGCTCGAAGGGTTGTATGGAGACCTACGAGCAAGAGGCTGCCAGTAGTGGCGGGTGGCGCGACGAACTCTTCTCGTGGGGTGGGTGGTACAAGGTCGGGAATCAGTACCGCAAGGAGTGGTCGATGATCTGGAAAGACATCATCGCCGGCTTTCTGATTTCGGGGTTCGTCATCGTGTTCGTGCCACAGTGGGTGTGGAACTCGCTCTTCCTGCAGGGTGAGGGATTGCTCGTCAGCGCCGAGAACGCGATTATGGGTGTCACAATCGCCGTGCTCAGCTTCGTCGGGAGTATGGGGAACGTCCCGTTCGCCGTCGCGCTGTGGGGCGGTGGCGTCAGCTTCGCCGGCATCATCGCGTTCGTCTACGCCGACCTCATCACGATTCCCGTTCTGAACGTCTACCGGAAGTACTACGGCTGGAAAGTGATGCTGTACATTCTCGGCGTATTCTTCGTGACGATGGCCTTCACGGGCTTTCTCATGGAAGAACTGTTCAACGCCCTCGGCATCGTTCCGAATCTCACCGGCGGCCAGACCGCGTCCGAACAGACGTACTTCGAACTCAACTACACGTTCTACCTCAACATCATCGCGTTCGCGCTCTCCGGGTTCCTCCTCTACGTCTATCGTCGAGGATTGGGTGCTCCCGGCCAATACCGGGACCCCGTCTGTGGGATGCGGACCGACGATAGCGGGCCGAGTCTCACCCACGACGACGAGACGTACTACTTCTGCTCGAAGCGATGCAAGCGGTCGTTCGAGAAGCACCCATCCGAATTCGCACAGCAACACCCACAGCCCTCTGGAACGGGGACGTCCCAGAGTCATGAACACCACTGACCGTCATGTCTCGATACATCGTTCCGAAATCAAGCAGCCCCGAGACTAGCCTCGGTCAATCACAACTGGTACAGCGAAGTCTCACCAACTCTCGGGCATGAACGAGTATCACGCTAGATCGAGGTGGGAGGGATGAATCGACGGCGAGCCGATACGGTGGTCGGTTTCCTCGTCGCTGCCGTTCTCATCATCGGCGGTGCGCTCAGCTGGGATGCGTACCAGCAACGGCAAGCATTCGAGGAGATGGGATCGATGATGGGAATGTCGATGGGGGCGGTTCACGGAACGAACCCGCTCTGGTACGTCCTCGGAACCCTCCTCGTCTCGGCTGTCATCGGCGGGGGGTATCTCGTGGTTCGGGACGACCTCACCGGCACAGATGTACCCGATCACTCACAGGACGAGGTGGAGAGCGCAACCGCTCGTGAGAGCGCCAAATCACCAGAGATCCAGCCGAATGAAGCTATCAATCCGGAGTCCCAGCCACAGGCTCGCGTGTTAGACCTCCTACCGGAAGACGAACGCCGTATCCTCAAGCCGGTTCTCTCCTCGCCCGGCATCACACAGATCGAACTGCGGGACCGCTCGGACTTCTCGAAGAGCAAGGTGAGCCAGACGGTTAGTACCCTTGAGAGGCGCGGCTTGCTGTACCGCGAGCGCCAAGGGCGGACGTATCGCATCTATCCGAGTGACGACCTACAAGAGAAACAAATGAACTAGCAGGGAATCTCCGACGATTCAGAACCATTCACCGGCGTCGTAGGTGTTGAAATCAAACTGAGCGATGGCCATATGACCCTCCTTCAGCGCGAGGCCTATACTCGTCGACCACGAAAATAAGGGAAATGACCTCCAGAGGATTCTCCCGCCGCAGGCTTCTCCAGTTGACAGGCGCATCTACTCTCGGAGCGTTCGCGGGCTGCGCCGGTCAGCTCCCGGGCACCGACGATGACGGTGGTCGTGAGGTGACGCCACGCTCGACCGTCACTGACGAGCCAGATACGTCCGTCAGCCTCACCGCGGCGTCCGGAACCATTCGACCGTCCCCCGAGACGTCGACGACCAACTGGACGTACAACGAGCAATTCCCGGGACCGGAGCTGCGCGTTCAGGAGGGTGACGTGCTCAGTGTCGAACTGACCAACGACCTCCGAGAGGAAACCACGATTCACTGGCACGGTATTCCGGTTCCGAATCCGGTCGATGGCGTGCCGAACGTGACCCAAGACCCGATCGCGTCCGGTGAGACGTTCACCTACACGTTCCGTGCCGAACCCGCCGGGACGTACTTCTACCACAGCCACGTCGGGCTCCAGCTCGACCGGGGATTGCTCGGCCCACTGATCGTCGAAGAACCCGACCCACACGTCGAGTACGACCGCGAGTACGTCGTCGTCGTCGACGATTACCTCCCCGGAGAGCCACGCCTCCCGTCGGACAGAGGGATGGGTGGGGGAGGCAGGATGATGGGCGACGTTCGGCCGCCATACGAGGGACTCCTAATCAACGGTCGCCTTCCTGAGAACCCCCAGATGTTCGACGTAGCTGAGGGCGAGCGAATTCGCTTCCGGTTCGTGAACGCTTCCAGTGCGACGGTCTTCGGGGTGCGGATCGCCGGCCACGAGATGACGGTGACCCATGCCGATGGCCAACCCGTCGAACCCGTCGACGCAGACTCGTTCGTCTTCGGTGCTGGCGAGCGGTACGACGCCGTCGTCGAAGCGACGAATCCGGGGAGATGGTTCCTCCAGGCGGACGCACTCGACGGCAACGAACCACCAGCCAGAGCCGTCGTCGAGTACGAGTCCACGGGTGGTTCGGGCACTCCACAGTCTCCATCGTCCTCGAATAACCGATTGCAGTACGGCGACCTTCGAGCGGTCTCCTCGCTCGACGGTGTGAGCGGGCGTCCCGACCGGACGTTCGACCTGACGCTCTCACGCGGCGGGGGCCAGTCCTACACGTGGACGATAGACGGGCAGGCCTACCCTGATGCCGATCCGCTAAACATTCGACCCGGAGAACACGTCCGGATTCGGATGACCAACCAGAGCCCGGTCGTTCACCCGATGCACCTTCACGGCCACTTCTTCCAGGTCGGCAACGCTATCAAAGACACCGTTCTCGTACCGGGACATATGGGACAAGTGACGGTCGACTTCCATGCGGACAATCCCGGCCGGTGGTTGTTCCACTGCCACAACCTCTACCATCTCGATGCGGGCATGGCGCGCGTCGTGAGATACGTCGAGTAGCTCAGTAGCGAGGTTTGAGTCGAACGAAGGCCATTGTTGCCCGCACACTCGAATTCACGTTCGTCGCCTAATACGGGCTAGAGCACGTCCGCAGTCGAGACAGGACTCTTACTCAAATGCCTGCCACTCAGACATCAGTTGTACCCTGACGTACACTCTTGGTGGAGCGACGAAATGAAGGTCGGTGTCTCAACTAATGATTGAGTGAGGGGTGTTCAACCGTCGATACTACTCCTCTCGGGTTCCCGGCCACTGGCGCGCGTCCGCCTGAATCAATCCGTGCATGGTTCGACGTCGCTCTTTCAGCTCTTCGAATACGTCGTCGAACTCCTCGTCTGACACCGTCGGGACACCCGCCTTGCGTAGGAGGGTGAGGTCTGGTGGTGGTGGACGCTCGTCGGACTGCGTCGCGAACGTGCTGACCGTGTCGAGGTAGCCCTGAACACTCGATCGGGCATTTTCGAGAACCGAGTCGCTGGGCCTGTTCTCCTCTGGCGTCGCTCGCTGCCAGAGAGTCAGTGCGTCGTCAAGACTGGCAACACTCAAGACGGCGGCAGCCTCGCGGTCGTCGGTGTAGAAGTAGTGCAGAATCGGGTAGGCCTTGTGATTGGCTGTCAGTTCGTTCAGCGCTGTGGTAATACTGTTGAGTGGGAGCGCGACGTTGTCGAACTCATCACCGTTCCAGGTGGTGGTGACGATCGATTCGCTGTCCAGTCCGAGCCCGCTTACGTCTCGCGCGAACGTGCGTTTCTGCGTGACAGCCTCGAGGACGGAGAGGACGTAGGTGATGCTCAGCGTCACCAGCAACATCCCGCTGGCGGTCATCAGTGCAGTCAGGATCTGCCAGAGGCCATCTCTGGGAGCGAAGTCACCGTTGCCCATCGTAAACAACGAATACCCCACGAAATAGAACCGCTCGGCCCAGGAGATGGGGCCCGCGTCGATGGTGTCTCTCAGAGCGTTCTCGACACTCGCGAAGACGAACATCCACCCACCCCAGAGCAGAGCAATCCACATCCCAAGCCCGAGGACGAGAACCATCGGACCAGCGAGCGTCCGAATGCGGGGGCTGTAGGTTCCAACGCGTCGTAGCAGCTTCCACTTTCCCCGCATCAAGCGTGCGGTGAGGGGTCCTGCACCGCCCTCGACCCAAAGGGTCGTCCACAGGAAATCGATCGCGGTCACGACGAGCAGACCCACGCCCAAGCCGAAGTATAAATAGTTCACTGGTCTGTCGTTATGCTCGAAGTCTGATCAAACCCCGTAATGCCAGACAGTGAGCACATCCTCGATCAGCGGACCGACTGTCAGGGCGTAGCCGAATAGATACGCGAGCGCGAACGTTCCTGCAGCGACGAGGAGCGTACTCTGAAGTGCGAGCAGGCCCGCGAGGAGCGCGAACCCGAGAACTTCACCGGCACCACATCCCGAATAGCAGTGAGCGGTCGAGCGGAACCCGCGCCGCCACACCGAATCGTTACTAATCTGGGTGCGTCCCGAGTACCAGTAGACCGCCAGGCCGAACGGCCCGGAATAGAGGATGACCAGCGTCCAGACGCCTTTCATCAGCGATGGCAGCGCCTGATTCCGCTCGCGGATGTCCCACCAGAGGGTGCCGACGGACGCGAGGACGAACAGCGCCCAGACACCCATCACGAGCGGGTCCGACAGAATCGGTTTCATGATGTGGCGAACCGGTGCGAGCGCGTGTTCGATCTGTGTGAGAAGTCCTTGGAGTGGCATAGTCTACGGAATAGCTGAACTAATTCGAGGCTGTTCACTGCCGTTCTTGATTCGATGAATCGCTACACGACCTAGCTGGGGAGGAGAAATTTCTGCAGTTGAGGTTAAGATTCCAAACTGTACATAGAACAGTAGCAATCAGGCGGCGACCGATCTAGACTGTATGGTGCCGGTCCATACCGAGGAGGTACATGAACCCACCCACGAGGAGTACGAGTCCTAGGATTTGTTCGAGATGGATCGGGATGATATAGTGATGGCTGAAGAGAGGATGTAGCCCGGCGTTCAGCAATCCGATCAGGATGAGAAGGGCCACAGTTCCCGGCTGAATCCATTTACCAGTGGATCGTCGAACTGTGTCTGTGAAGTTCCGAACTCGTCCCTGTGTATTCTTCGCAAGATACCGAATAACATCCCAACCCTTTGGGATTCGATACAGTTCGCCAATCTGGTCGGGTTGTTTAACATCTCCACTTGTGACCGTACGAACGGCGGGTACTAACATTCGTTCTGCTGTGGTGTAGGCCCGTACTTTGATCTCCTGCCACGTGTTCAGATCGCTGGTGTCGATAGACTCAAGCGCCGCAATTTCTCCGCCGTCAAGTGTTTCGTTGAGTCGCTGAACGGTCACACCCATTTGGCTTTCGCTGTTGAGAAATTCCCAAAACCCACCCGGCTGACCGCGGTATACACGAATATCGCCAGGATGGTAACTAAGTACACCATACGTTGGGGTGGTAAGCACCCGCCCTTTTAACATCCCGAATCCGAACCGCACAATGACGTCGACGCCTTCGAGTCTGTCGATCGTCTCCTCAGGTAGTTCATTCCAGAGCTCATCTACCGTAATTGGGGAACACGACAATCGTTCGGCGCTCGAAATTTCCGGTATCGCATCGATGTGGAGCGGCTGTGAGTACACAGGAACGGACGAAAGTATTCGACCAACACCGACGAGCGACCAGAGTGGATATTCTCTGAATCGTCTGAACGCGTCGCGAACGAAAGTCGCTACTCCCGATTTTCCGGACGAACTCGAAGATCCTTCGTTGACTACGACGTGGGTGATCCGGATATCGGGCTCCGTTGCGAGTGCGGCTAATGCGTTCCATCGCCATCGCTCAATGTGCTCGCTTCCTACGAGTACAGCGACACGGATCTCCGTCGTGGAGTTATTCGACATTGTATCGTGGCCGAAGTAGCAACTCCAACACGCCATTTGTGATGATTTCCTTGTATTTCAACATTTCCTGATGGACAAACTTAGACATGAGTTTGATACTATGGTTTACAATCCAATCTCCAATAAATACACCGCCACAGTAAGATTCGATAGTAAAGAGCCGATCATACGCGGTAAATCGATGAAATTTCGAGCTCGCTCATTCGTTCTAACTTCGCCGTAGGTGGCCAAGCAGCTTATCACCCTTGGGGTATCTAATCGTTCAAAAGTACTCTTCAGAGTATTCAAAAAGTTACATAGCAACCGAATTCGGCACGGATGAACGGTTCTGTCCTTGGAAAACGGTTAGAACGCCCTATACACGTTCTCGAACGTTCTCCTGCGTGGATTCACACCCACGTCGATAACTCCCGAGGGGTCCTACGAGTAACCGAGGAGAAAGACAATGACAAACTTCAAACTCGGCGGCTGGCTGCTCGTGGCGCTCGCGATCGTCGGACTCGCGTTCGCCGCGCCCGTGGTCAGCGCACACGGCACCGACACGACCGCAGACGATGCGCCCACTGACAATGCTACCGCCGATGACTGGGCGGCCTGGATGGAGGCGCAGATGACCGAGCACATGGGCCCTGGTAGCGTCGAGTGGATGGAATCGCACATGGGTGTGACCGTCGACGAGATGGCCCAGGACATGGCTGACGACGACTACAACGGCGGGACGTACGGACAGGGCCACTGCTGACGGCCCTGACCGTTTCGACCGAATACCGAAACTCACCACCAATTCCCAATCATGACGAAACCCACCACTCACCTCGGAGGCACTGCTCGTCGACTCACGCTCGTCGCTGTCCCGCTGCTGGTCGCAGCGACTGGAACAGCTGCTGCCCACGGTAGTGGAAGCTACGGCGGCGGTATGATGGGCGGCGGCTGGGGCGGTATGGGCGGACTTGGCGGCTTCGGGATGCTCGGGGGCGGGATGTTCCTCTGGCCGCTGCTCCTGATCGGACTCATCCTGCTCTTCGTGTACGGAACTAACCGCGAGGAACCGGGCTCTGGGCCGGATACTGCACTCGCCGAACTCCGTGAGCGCTACGCGCGGGGTGAACTCTCGGACGAGGAGTTCGAGTCCCGACGACGCTCGCTCACACAGTGAGTCCTTCTACCCCTCATGTGCTTTTCCGTGTCCTCCACGTGGATTCGTATCGCCGGCGTGCATTCTCGGGAGAACAGGACAACGAGAGAGTATTCTTAAACGACGGAGCGATTTGCTGGGTCAGCAAACGGACTTAGCCGGTTATGTCTCCAGCAGCCGTCCAAAGTATTGTGGAGAAGAGGAATGGACATACAAAATATGGGACACAGGATTGAGCTACCCCGACAACAACGATCTCTCTGAATCCGTCAGGAACGGCTCGAGCGATCTGAACAGAACTCGACGTGCGTCGATTCCGGTCACGGACTGGCTCGAAACGCGCGTCACGACAAGACCGACCACCACCACAATGAACGACTCGCAACACATAGCCCGAATCGACTCACGAAAACAGCGCAGACAGGCTACCGAACGCCGACGACTCCGTGCATTCACCGCCTCAGATGCGTCAGGCGGCGCTGGATTGACCGAAGAGGAAGCAACGAAGCTCATCACGAGCTTGGAAAGTAAAAACACCCAATAGACCGATGACGTATACCATTACCACAACGATTGATGCACCGTTCGACGATGTCGTAACCGCAGTCACGACCGCACTAGAGGACGAAGGATTCGGACTCCTGTGTGACATCAACGTCAAAACAACCCTGAAGGAAAAGCTCGATGTCGACGTCGACCAATACCGGATTCTCGGGGCGTGTAACCCTCCACTCGCCCACGAGGGGCTCGCCGAAGAGCCAGAATTGGGGGCCCTGCTCCCGTGTAACGTCATCGTCTACGAGACAGATGACGGTGACGTCGTCGTGAGTGCCGTCGATCCCCAGCAACTGGTCGGCATCACGGAGAATCCAGACCTCGACGAGATCGCGGTCGACGTGCACGGACGATTCGAGCGCGTCATCGCAACGGTCTCAGACGAGTTGGGAACGGTGCCGGAGGAGGAGTAACAATGTCCTCGTCCAATCAACTCGACACCACGACTATCGTGCTCCTGATCCTCGGGGCGATCATCGTCCTCCCGATGCTCACCATGGGGATGGGGTTCGGTGGCATGATGGGCTACGGCGGGATGATGGGCTACGGCGGGACCACCAGCGGCTGGTGGCCACTCGTCGGGATGCTCGTCCAGCTGGTCTTCCTCCTCCTCCTGCTCGGTGGAGGATATCTCGTCTTCCGTCGCGTGACGGCATCGCAGTCGTCGCGGAATCCTGCAATGGAGGAGCTGCGTATGGCATACGCTCGTGGTGATCTCACCGAGGAAGAGTTCGAGGCGCGTCAGAACAAGCTCGAACGCTCGGAGTGACGGTCCGACCACCAACCTCCGGCGTTTCTCACGTCCGCCTCCTTGGAATCCGAAATCTGTGATCCTCACAGCTTTCGGATGTGGATAGAAATGTGCTAAAAGCACAAGACCATACTAGCTACTATGACGGAAGTTATCCTGTTCACGCAGGTGACCTGTGGAGCGTGCGCAACGCAGCGAGAGAAAAACGAGGGCATCGAAGATGCGTATCCGGATGTCGAGTTCCGAGAGGTCGACATCCAGACCGATCTGGAGACGGCCGAGGAGTACGGTGTCCGAAAGACGCCAACGACGCTCGTGTATGCGAACGGGGAGCGGACTGACGAGTTCATCGGCATCGTCGACCGGGACGAACTGGACGCTGCCATCGAGAGCGCCGGCCAGCAATCGCCCGGACTCGCGAACCGGCTCGCCAGCATCATCCGTGGATAACAGCAGCCAACCAGCTACAATGACAGACTACAGTAGACGCCAGTTCCTAGGAGCGCTCGGTGCCAGCACAGTCACGAGTGCGGGATTCACCCAACCAGTCGCCGCACAGGAAACGCCCGTCGTGAAGATGGGCAACAACTACTTCGACCCGATCGGACTCCACGTCGAACCCGGCACGACCGTCCGCTTCGAGATCGCAGCCGGAGCCCACTCGGCGACGGCCTATCCGGACCGCGTTCCCGCCGACGGCACCGCCTTCGACAGCGGGACCATCTCGCAGGGGAGCTTCGAGCACACGTTCGAGGCGCCCGGCACGTACGACTATTACTGTATCCCGCACAAGACGGTCGGCATGGTCGGTCGTATCGTCGTCGGTAGCCCTGGCGGTCCAGCTGAAGACAGCCCGATCCCGGACGGCGAGGTCCCCGACAGCGAGACGATAGTCCAGAACGGCGCCGTCGCCGTCGGCTCGGACGTCGAGGGCAGCGGAAGTACCGATGGCGGCATGATGGGTCCCGGCGGCGGCATGATGGGCGGATCGAGGGGCGGGTGGGGCGGCGTCCCCTTCATCGGCGGGGCACTCGGAATGCTGGGACTGATCGGTGGACTCCTCTACTGGGCACTGGGTCGAGGTGACGCTCCTTCCCGGAGTGATACGTCCGCGATGGAAACCCTCCAACGCCGTTACGCACGAGGCGAGATCGACGAAGAAGAGTTCCAGCAGCGTCGTGAACGGTTGGACGACAGGCAAGACGACCGATATCTGTGAGGTGAGTCAACAAACCCCTTCGGGGAGACGTCTGTAAATTCGTCCGTCTACGGAGGTCGCCCTCTTTCGATTGTGTCGTCACGTCGTTCGAGTTCCTTGGTAGTACACCCAAATAGCGAGGAGTCCGACGAATAGGAGGTAGCCGAATCCCCAACCGAGCGACATAGCAGTATCAAGGTCCGTCGTGAGTCCGGTATCGACCATCACCCGGACAGGATGATACCCGGGGAAGAGTTTCATCCACCACTCGGGCTCCGACTGGACGAACAGCGGGTCCTGGAAGAGCCCGATATCGATCATCGGGAGAATCAACATGATCCACAGGCCGGCCAGACGGTTGAAGACGGCGCCGACGAGCATCCCAATAAGTCCGTAGGTAACTGAAAGGACAACCATCGCGGCGACGAACCACCACAGCTGTTCGGGCTGGAAGTCAACGAGCATCACGCCCACGGAAACGCCGACAACGACAAGCGTGATCACGGCGAGGACGCCGAACCGTGCGGCGATAACCTCGCGGGCGCGATAGCCGACAACCGCGAGGCGGCCGTCCGTATCTCTCGCCTCGCGCATCAGGAACAGGCCGGCCAAGCCAGCGATAAACGAGCTCGTGATCGGTGTCATGATCACGCCATGGACCTCGGGCATCCCTCGCATCACGGTCGTCGTCTCGCCGTCGACGAGCGTCCGGACCGGCATTTGGACGTCCTGGGTGACCGCAAAGGCGAGCGTGATGAACGACACTGGGAGAATCACCAGGAGCGCCACGAGGACGTAGTTACGGGCGTGTTCCCGGAGCCCGATACCGAACGCCGTGGCCGTTCGATTCACGCTGACCACCCCCCAGACGTGCGCATCGTCGCACCGAATACGGCAGTCACGAGGACGAGCAACACGAGAACGTATCCGCCAACGAAGGCGAGGTCGCCCGCCGCGAACGTGCCGTCGAAGACGGCCGACTGGAGAAGTTCTTTCGGATGATACAGCGGGAAGTACTGGACGAAGTCGGGGACATCCGCGGCGAGCGGGCTGTCGCCACTGAGGAACGCGTCCATCATCGCGAGGAACACGACGACGAGCGACCCCTCGAACAGCCGCGGAAGCACTGCGCCGACGAGCGCACCGAGGAAGGCGTAGACGACGCCCGCGAGCGCGAGGAACGCGAACACGAGCAGCGGTGCCTCGGGTTCGACGGTCAGCCAGAGGACCCCGAAGTTCACCCCCGCGACGACAATCGTGACACCCGCGAGAGTCGCCAGCCGCGTCGCAAGTAACGTCCTCGGCGAGTACCCGGTCTGGACGAGCCGTCGGTCGGCCTCCCGGGCACTGATCATCTGGACCAGACCCATCAGCCCAGCGATGATGGCGACGCCGAAGATTGCGCCGAGGACGCGCCCGAGATCGAGCGGAATCGCCTCGACGGTCGGCATCGGCGGTAGCCCCGCCATCGCCTGTCCCCACCCCTCGATGACCACGAGCGGCAGCACCAGCGCGAGGACCACGTTCAGGGGCGTCCTGAGGAACGTCCTAACGTTTGATCGAATGCCCACGGCGAACCTATTCATCGTCTCCCTCCCGGTCGCTTCGGAGTTCGCTCTCAGTTTCGTCGTCGGTCACGTCGTGAACCAGTCCGTTCCGCACCTCGAAGACGCGGTCGAGGCGACTCCGTTCCTCGATGAGGTGAGAGATCATGACGACAGCAGTGCCGTCGTCTGCGAGGTCCTGAGCCATGTCCCAAAACCGCAGGTAGGTCTCCCAGTCGAACCCGGTGTAGGGTTCGTCGAGCATGAGAACGTCCGGGTCGTGCATCAACGCGATGCTGAGGTTGACCTTCTGTCGGTTCCCGCCGCTGAGCTGGTCAACTCGGTAATCGAGGTACCGTTCGAAGTCGAGTTCGTCCGCCAGTCGCCGTTTCGCCGCGTCGATCTCCTCGCGACTCATCCCGTACCCGGCGCCGAAGAGCCGGAAGGTTTCAGAGACGGTCAACCGATCGTAGAGCAGGGGTTCCTGCGGACACCATCCGACGGTTCCATACCGTTCGACCGTGCCCGCGTCGTGGTCGAGAACCCCGACGAGAATCTTCATCAGCGTCGACTTCCCCGACCCATTCTCGCCGACGATGCCGACGATCTCGCCGGCACGGACCTCGATATCCGCACCGGTGAGAACGGGCGTCGACCGTCCCAACGGGAGTCGTGACCCGTAGGTTTTCTCGAGGGCGTTGCCTCGAACGAGCGTCTTACTCTCACCGACCGTCTCCGTGGGTGCCGTGGTCGTTTCCATACGTAGAAAGACGTTCTACTCATTCAATCGAATTGTTGTTAGGAATCGAAAGTTGACCCCGTCGAAGAACCCGGAGATTGGGTTGTATTTCGAAGAGAGCAATGGATAGCCAACGATTTGGCATTCATTTTGTCTCCAAACAGGGATAGACTTGGGCGGTAGCCGTCATGAAAATCAGACATCTATCAGGCGCCGAGCATAGCGTTGATGCGGTTTGCGAGCCAACGTTCGAGTATCCATGGTTCAGTGCTACATCTGTGACTCGGAATGCGCTAGCGACGACGAGGTGTTCGTCTGCGAGCACTGCGGGGTCTCCTGCCACCGACACTGTATGGCGGAATACGACACCGATGTCTGCCCGAAGTGTGTCGGCGAACCGATGATCGGAGCGGTCGAATTCTAGTCGCTCCGTCTCACGCCTCCGCCGCGGACAGCCCGGAAGCAACGTATATGCATGGTCGGCTGACGAAATGCGTTTTTGGCTCGTGCCCGTAGCGCAGGTATGTTTACAACCGTCGAACTTCCCGACGTCGACGAGGCCTGTGCGTACTGCGGATCGCGTATCTTCGACCACGACCCGATCTGTGTGCGCGACTGTACCGACGACTGCGGGTCGGCGACCTACTTCTGCAACTACGCGTGTCTCTCGACCTACGTGGACGAAAACAACTTGACGACTGGCAACGCGTGTGAGTGGTCGCCCGACGACCCCGACTGCTGCTGAGTGGATTCGCCCCAAGCAAGACACAGAGCGACGTATTAGCCGCCACCCAACCTAGGAACCACCAACGGAGCAGTACTGGCCGTCCAACTTTATGAATGCAGCCAACGAAGTCCGTAGTGGTTCACTATGTCAAAAGAGCGCACGTCCGACGGCCTGCTCCGCATCGTCCTGATCGTCCTCGCGGTGATCGTCCTGTTCCCGCTGTTGATGATGGTGTTCGCGATGCCGATGATGGGCATGATGGGCTGGTGGTGGGGTGGTGGCATGGCCGGCGGCCTCTCACCGCTGTGGGGTATCGGAATGATGCTCGTCTGGCTCGTTGTCCTCGTCGGCATCGGCTACCTCCTCTATCGCGGCCTCGTCGGTGGTGTCGGGTCGTCGCTGACCAGCGATAGAGCACTCGAGGAACTCCGAGTGGCGTACGCTCGTGGCGACCTCTCCGACGAGGAGTTCGAGGAACGGCGTGCGAAACTCACCCGCGAGGAGTCGCAGTAGTCTGCAATCATGTCCTCGACAGTACAGCGACGCGAGTTTCTCACTGCGCTCGGAGCCGGCATCGCAGGTCTCTCCGGATGCGTTGGAAATCTCCCGGGCAGTGGCGACGGCGTCGACAGGACGATCTACGTCGGAGGCTACCACTGGGGCTTCGTTATCATCGGTGCGAGTCTGTTCGCCTACGACGTTCTCAAGAAACGCTTCGTCCGCCGTGACGAACCTGATTCCATCTCTGACGGAACGATCATCTCCCGGCGAATCTTCGCCGAAGGAGACGCGGGTTCCGAACTCGACAACGATTAACGCCCCCAATCACTCGTGTTTCGACGATATCGACGCTGTTAACGTTCTCTTCACGGCGTGCGATTTCATCTGCCAATTCGTTTCACCCGGGTGATCGTGCGCGACACGGGGAACACGGGTCCTGAATGGGGTGACCAGAAGATCCAACAACAACGGAGTCTCTCACCATGGACCGAGTCAGTAAATATCGTTATGAGTCACTGGCGTCGCTTACGATTCCCGCTGAGCGCGGACGAACGCTCGCCGCAGGACGGTCAGCAGGACGTACGTCTCGTACTTCTGGTTCCGACAGTGGTCACACGGCTGCATCTCCGTTGTGATCTCCTCGATAGATTCCTCGTACTCCTCCGTGAGATGGTTCAGTGCCTCCGTGACCTGCGGCTGGATAGCATCCGTCATCTCCTCCACGGCGGCATCAGCCGAACCCGGTAGTGAGTACGAGAGGACGATCGTGTTCGCGTGGTAGTACTTCGTCGTGCCGCCACGCCCCTCCTCAAAGCGGACGACGTCTACGAGTCCGGAATCGCGGAGTTCGTTGATGTGGTGCCGAACGGTGTTTTCGGTCCGCTCGATCCCTCGATCGGTGAGTCGGTCGTGAACCTCGCCTGCCGTCCGTGCCTCATCGGCCAGTATGTCGAGGATCATCGCTCGCATTGGTTCGTCGATGGCGTCCGAAACGCGGGTATCCCTGATCGCGATGTCGTCGAGATGGTGGTCGGCACCGGAACTGCTCATAATGGGACTGTGAGACACGTGCGGGAAAAGGTAGCGGCGAACACTGCTGTCGAGCACTTCGACCGGACGACTGGCCTGCGGTCGGATCGAGTCGAAGCCCTAGACGACCTATTGGACTGTTCCAACGACCTATATCTCTATTCAAACATATCATCTAAAAAATGTATATGGCGGTCCGGGTGCTACGTAGAACTGTGATGAACGAAACGACCCAACTCCGTGTGATGGACTTCGACTGCCCGACCTGCGCGAGCACCGTTGAACACGCCCTCTCGAACGTCGACGGCGTCCAGAATGTGAAAGTCCACTACACGACCGGCCGAGTCGAGATCGAGTACGACGACGACGTCGCTGACCCCGACGCCTTCGCACAGGCCATCGAAAACCAGGGCTACACGCCCCAGCCCGCCTAGACCAATGAACGCACAAACGATCACACAGTACTACCGGAAGAACCGGAAAGCCATCGTCACGGCGTCCAGCGGCCTCCTCTACGGTGGCGGCTGGAGCCTCGGCCACTTCACCGGCTTCGATACAGCGAGTGCCGGTATTCTCATCCTCGCGGCGATCATCGGCGGCTACGACATCGCCAAAACCGCCTACTACGAGGTCACCAACCGAACGCTCGGCATCAAGACGCTCGTGACCTTGGCGGCCATTGGTGCCATCGTCATCGGCGAATACTGGGAAGCTGCCGCCGTCGTCTTCCTGTTCAGCCTCGGCAGCTACCTAGAAGGCCGGACGATGCGGAAGACCCGGACGGCCCTCCAGGAACTTCTGGAGATGACGCCCGACACGGCGACCGTCCGTCGCGACGGAGACCTCCAAGAAGTACCTGCCCGCGACGTCGAGGAGGGTGAAGTTGTCATCGTGAAACCGGGCGGAAAGATCCCGGTCGACGGGAGCGTCGTCGACGGCGAGAGTGCCGTCAATCAGGCCCCGGTCACCGGCGAGAGCGCGCCCGTTCACAAGACCGACGGTGACGAAGTCTACGCGGGGACGGTCAACCAGGAAGGCGCACTGGAGGTCCAGACGACGGGTGCGGGCTCGGATACGACGCTCGAGCGCATCATCCGCCGCGTCGAGGAGGCCCAGGAGGCCCAGTCGCCCACGGAGAGTCTCATCGACCGGTTCGCGAAGTACTACACCCCAGCCGTCATCGTGCTCGCAATCGGCGCGTACGCAGTCACGCAGAACGCGATCCTGTCGCTCACCTTGCTGGTCATCGGCTGTCCGGGCGCGCTGGTCATCGGACCGCCGGTCAGCATCGTCTCGGCCATCGGGAACGCCGCCCGGTCGGGAGTCCTGATGAAGGGTGGCGAACACCTCGAACGTGCCGGCAAGATCGACCTCGTTGCCTTCGACAAGACCGGCACCCTCACGAAGGGCGAGACCACCGTCGCCGACGTCGAGGGGTTTGGCGTCGACGACGACGAGGTAATCTCGCTCGCGGCGACTGCCGAGAAGAAAAGCGAACACCACCTCGCCGACGCCATCGTCGACGCAGCACGCGACCGTCCGACCGCCGCAACCGATGGCGGAACTGCGGTCGCCCATTCCGATGCCGCGAGCGCCGAACACCGGTCGGTTCCGGATCCGGATGACTTCGACGTGGTCGCCGGCAAGGGTGTCGTCGCCCATACGGACGGCCACGAGGTCGTCGTTGGGAACCGAGCGCTGCTCGACGACCGCAGCATCGACATCCCGGATTACATCGCCGAGTACGTCCGTGGCCGCGAGGAACGCGGTGAGACGGTCGTCCACGTCGTGCGAGACGGCAGCATCATCGGCGTGATCGCGATGCGCGACGAACTTCGAGAGGCCGCTCCTGGCGTCGTAGCGGCGCTTCAGGATGCCGGCATCGAGACGGTGATGCTCACCGGCGACAACGAGCGGACGGCAAGTGCCGTCGCAGGGGAAGTGGGCATCGACGAGTACCGCGCCGAACTCCTCCCCGAGGACAAACAGACCGTCATCGAAGAATACCAGGCCGACGGCCACGTCGTTGCGATGGTCGGCGATGGCATCAACGACGCGCCATCGCTGGCGACCGCCGACGTCGGTATCGCGATGGGCGCTGCCGGCACGGACACCGCCATCGAGACGGCGGACATGGCGCTGATGGCCGACGACCTCGAACGCATCCCGTACGCGGTCACACTCAGTAAAGCGACGCGCTGGAACGTCCTCGAGAACGTCGGGCTCGCGGTGCTGACCGTGACCGTCCTGCTCGCTGGCGTGCTCACCAGTTACGTCACGCTCGCCGCCGGGATGCTCGTCCACGAAGCCAGCGTTCTCCTCGTCATCCTCAACGGGATGCGACTGCTCCGACACTAATCTCCACAACCAATGACAACAAATTCACCTGCGACTGACGCGACGCACACTAGCACCGACTGGCAGGTCGACTACGACGCCGACCCGATCGAAATCCGCGACCCCGTCGCGGAGGCCCTCGGCGTCCTCACATCAGGCGATCCGTTCGTCGTCACCTACACGGACGCGGTGAAAGAGGCCGGTCACTCCTGTCCGACTGCCTCGGGCGCCTACCGGATCGTCCAGCTCGGGCTCGATGCCCTGTATCCCGATGACTATCCAATCCGAAGCGAAATCGAAGTCCAGGCAGCCGGCCCGCGAGACGATGCTGCGTACGGCGTGATGGGGCGCATCATTTCGTACGTGACTGGCGCGACCGACGACGACGGATTCAGCGGGCTCGCCGGTGGTCACGGGAGCCGTCGTGATCTCCTCGTCTTCGACGCGTTCGACCCGGGCACGCACGAACCGACGTTCCGGTTCCGGCGAACCGATACGGACGAGACTGTTGAAGTGACCTACCACGTCAGCGACGTTCCCGACGGCGGCCCCGCAATCGGGAATCTCCAGCGGATTCTAGAGGGGTCCGCGAGCGAGGAGCAGCGGGCGGCATTCGCCGAGGCCTGGCACCGGCGCGTGCAGGTCGTCCTCAACGACGATTCGCTGTTCACCGTCGAAGCGGTGTGAACACGACAGTGCAGCCCTCGTACGCTATATGAATTCACTGCGGTATACTGTCGATATCTTCGAGCGCCTCGATAGCAACGTCTCCTAACTCTCCAGCCTGATATGAGAATACCGCTCTCGCACCATCTCATCGAAATTATCTACGCTACTGATTCGATGGGGCAATCCGCTCGCTGATCTCGATCGGGCGACAGAACAGGTGACTGTCCGAACGGAAGAACGCCGGTATGGAAAGAAAATGGTCGTCGTCGAGGGGTTCGAAGGTGGCACCGATCTCGACTCACTCGCCTCAGAACTGAAATCTACACTTGGAACTGGTGGCACCGTCAAAGAAGGGCACATCGAACTCCAGGGCGATCACGAGGAACGCGTCCGCGAACTTCTCAAAGCAAACGGATACTCCGTCAGATAAAACAGTACGATTCTTCATATCCTGTAGAACACTCCACTGGTTCCGTCGTTACCGACAGCATCAACTAAACGATTTGGTAGAGGAGCACTCACAGCGTTCGGGGGTCCGGCTCAACGATCGTAGCAAAGGCGACGTTCTGTTGCACCTGTTCGATCTCAACGGTCGGTTCGTCACCGGGCTGCCCCTCCGGAACGATCACGACGTAACCGCGGTCAACCTTCGCGATGCCGTCGCCCTGGTCACCAATCGTCTCAATCGTCACCTCCCGAATCTCACCCTCTTCAACAGGCGGCTCGGGGGGTCCCTGCTCCTGAGTGGTCGGGGAGGTCTCAGACGATCTGTCCGCGGACGGTGTATCGGATAGCGCCGTTGTATGCCCGGTTTCGAGAACAGCGATTCGATACGTTTCACCGGGTTGAATAGCGTCGTGACGTACCTCACTCGCTGGAACCTCGAATGTGCAGCTTCCGTCCTCGGACTCAATAGTCGCAGTAAATACCGAGCGAAGTGTATCAGGGATGTCGACCATCACGAGAAGATTCAGTATCCGACGCAAATAGTCGTTCCTCACGCCGTCAGTCCGGCGCGTAAGCATCCTCAATATAGTCACGAAGGTCATCGGGCGTCGTCCACGTGTACGCACGATCCACCCGCTCCATCGAGAGGAGATAGTGTGCGAACATCCCGTCGTAGGCCGCGTACTGTTCCTCCTCAGTCTCGTACGTTCGATAGAAGGCTCGCGTTCGCTCCCGATAGGTCGGCTGATCGATGTAGCCCGCTTCCCACGCGTGTCCGCCCTGGGAGTGTTCGTACACCCCGACGATATGATCCGCGTAGCTGACCAACAGCTTGAATTTCGACGTGAAGAACTCCGAGATGTCCAGAATATCGTCCATCAGGAATGCGTCGACACCATCATCGGAGTTTGAGGCTGCGGCATCGCTCGCAAGTTGGTCGCGAACAGCCTCCAATCGTGGTCGCTCCTCCTCACCGTAGGAACCGAGAACGAAGTAGGACGTGTTGTTGATGAATCGTCCGAGGTCCTCGTGCATCGCGGTCTGGATCGCCTCGACCCGTTCGGGTGTGAGCGTCTCGCCCGGCTGGTCACCCAATTTGTCGATGACGGGACGGGTAGCGTCGTCGTTGGTCATACTGGGTAGGATTCACTACCGCCACCTAACGGTACGGAAATACGACCGGAAGTGGAATGCCCCGGCACTCTGGGTACCACTTCGAGTTTCACCGAAATGGTTATCTGACCAGGGGACAAACACTGAGACACAATGTCCCGGCCTGACGCCACCCCGCTCACGCCAGCCGAGAACGCGGCCGGCCTCGATCCGATCGCAGCGTTGAGTGCCCTCGACGACACGACCCGCGCGAATATCATCGGGACGATTGTCGGTCATCCGAAAGGCGCGCCCTCGAAGAAAGAACTCGAATACTACAACCCGAGCGTCGCCGCGTCGACGCTCACCGACCACCTCATTCGGCTGGAGGAGGTGGGGCTGATCAAGGCCATCGAGCGAGATCGTGAGGGGCTCGAGCGGGGCCAGCCATACCGGTTCTTTCAGCTCACCAATGCCGCCCGCGAGCTGTTCGACCGGAACAACCTCTTCGAGCCCGATGCGTACCGAGAGCTATTCGCCGAAGTCGAGAAAACGGACGAAATCAAGACCGCCGAAGACGTCGACCGTCCAGATGAACGGAACTGAAATAGACCGCGGAGCGTGCGTTTTGCTGAACGGAGAGCTCGACATTCGAGATATTCTGGAAATGTAACCAGCGCAAAGCCCACAATGGAGATCAGTCTCGATTTCGATTCAGAACAGATGAATCGTAACAGAAGGCACGCATCAATTCCATCCTCCGAGGCTGTGGAAGTTGATTACTTCGGAGTTCGGGAGTACAGAGCCAACCCTGTGGATCATCCCTGGATCTGCTTTCCGTGCAGAGAAAGTACCGCCTCAGCCGGTCGCAGACCCTTTAGTAACAATCGTGAGCTGCTCGCTAGTGATATCTGCAAGACTGAGACGGTTCATAAAATCGCTGCAGTTGAGCGATTAGAGGAGACATCGGAGACAATCGATAATACCGCTGGCGAACTCTCGGAAGAAGCGACAGTGCTAGAGTTCGAAATTACACAAGAAACTGGACTGGTGTATCTTGAGTACCAGCCGTCGCCGTCAATGACGAGCATGTTCGATGTCCTCGCCGCATACTCACTCATCGTCGTGCCACCGATAGAGTACACAGACAACTATGGCAAGCGTGGCATTCGACTCACAGTGGCTGGCACCGAGTCCGCGATTACTGCTATCTCTGCAGAGGTGCCCCACGGAATCGAATTGCATCCCGAACAAGTCGGGGAATACGTCCCCGAACGGCCTGGGCTATCGGGCCTGTTGACTGATCGGCAACAGACCGTGTTCGAGGTTGCCGTCGAGGTCGGGTATTACGAAGTCCCACGGGAAACGACGCACGAACAGATCGCTACCGAAGTCTATCGGTCCCCGGCGACGATCTCTGAACAGCTCCAGCGCATCGAATCAAAATTCCTGCTCCAGTATCTCGGTGACTAAGTAGATTTTATATATACTCCAAGAATACTCGGGATTAAAGCTACTAGCAACCGTCCTAAATTGGGAGTATGACTGCTACCGGTGACGCGATTCTCGTTGTCGGCGGATACGGGACCATCGGCCGCACGGTCTGTAATGAATTGGCCAATAGCGTGTCAGAAGAGGTTATTGCGGCTGGCCGTTCCCCCGAAAAGGCACATCGCTTCGCCGACACTATTGCAGGAGTGAATGCTCGTACGCTCGACGTGAACGAGGAGTCATTCGATGAGTCCCTCGCTGGCGTCGGAACGGTCGTCATGTGTCTCGATGCAGCGGACGCCACGTTCGCCAGATCTTGTTTCGAGCGCGGTATCGACTACGTCGACATCTCACCGGACGATTCACTTCTCCGAGACATCGAAACAGCCGATGGCATCGCCCGTAAGAACGGATCTACAGCTGTCCTCAGCGTGGGTCTGTCCCCAGGAATGACAAACCTGTTTGTTTCCGATGCGGCTGCCGAACTCGATACCGTCGACAGGGCCGACATCACGTTGCTCCTCGGTCTCGGCGAAGCATTCGGCCCGGATACGATCAAATGGACCGTCGAAGACGCGTTCGGGCGCTTTTCAGTGCAGAATTCCGAGCAATCAATTTCTGTGACTGGTCTCACGGAGCCGCGAATGGTCAGGATTCCGGAGTGGGGGCGACGGCGGGCGTATCGAGCGAATCTCGCGGATCAACAGGTGCTCGCCCGGACTACGGACATCCCCACGGTGGAAAGCCGACTCTGTTACGACTCTCGTGTTGTCACCCGCTACCTGGCAGCGTTACGTCGGACTGGGCTGTTCCAGCCGGTCGTGTCGATGCTCGGCGTCAACATTATCGTGAAACTGGCCGACACCCTTCCGGTTGGTTCCGACGAATCGGTCATCAAGACGGCGGTTCGCGGCTCGAAGAACGGTCGCCTCAGCCGCATCGAACAATGGGTTCGTGGGCCAGACCAGGCCCGCGCGACGGCACTCGTTGCAGTTCAAGTTACATCGGAACTGGTGGGATCGTCACAACCAGCGGGCGTCTTGCACATTCAGGAACTGTTCGACAGTTCGCCGTTCGTCGAGACGCTACTGGAGGGAAATTACGAAGTTGGCCGTACACAGCAGCAGGGTCGAGTATCCTGAGGTCACGGTTGAGGTAGCCCCACCAGAACAGGTCCTCGACCTGATAATCGAATTCGGTGGCGAGCTTCAGGGCTAGTTCAAAACTCGGGTCTACCGGTCACACTCTCACTGGGGCTTCAAACCAAACATATTGAGGCCCATCAGACCGAGTTTTAGTTTATACTCATTCTAACTTTAGATGGGTCTAATTTATATGTTGGGCGAGGAATAAGCGTACATGGCTATGCTAAGGCTTGACCAGCGGAGGAGATCATGCCATCGATAGATTACAACAGCGCAGCGAAGGTCACAGAACGCCTCGAAGAGCGACTGGTCGAATCACTCACCGGTGAAACGAACGTCAGTCGCCGCACCGTCCTCGGCGGTCTCGGTGTTGCCGGGAGTGCAGCAGTTGGACTGGGGAGTTCCCGAGCAAGTGCCTCGTCCGGTCACGACGATGAAGACGAACACGGTAACTTCGGTGCGGTGGGCGAATATCGAGATTTGAATTTCGATCCGCATGAGTTTCTCACCGCGTTCAATACAGGAGAGAGTGGGCAGGATAACATTCCTCAACAGGTTTACGAAGAGGACGGCCGAACCGTACGGGAATTCGAGTTCACTGCCGTCGACACGACGATAACTATCGCGCCGGGCGTCGAGTTTCAAGCGTGGGCGTACAACGGCCAAGTGCCGGGTCCGACGATCCGCGCCGTCGAGGGCGACCTGATTCGCGTGGAGTTTACGAATCTCGGACGACACGCGCACACGATTCATCCACACCTGAAGAACCTCAACCCGCGAATGGACGGGATTCCCCAGAACGGCCCCGGCGTCCTTGATACGGGTGAATCCTTCACCTATGAGTGGATCGCCCAGCCCGCCGGTACGCACTTCTATCACTGCCACTCGCTCCCCCTGAAAGAGCACATCCATCGCGGACTCTACGGCACGATCATCGTTGATCCGGACCCCGACCGCGTCAGGGAAAACCCACGCGATTACGTCAATTACCCCGGTCCGATTACCGACGACTTCCGGGCGCAGCTCGTCGAAGAGGCAAAGAGCCGGAATCACGAGTACGCCGAAAACGACGCCGTGAACGAGATGGTGATGGTGATGAACTCGTTCGATACCAACTTCGACGGCGGAAACGAGGTCTACGCGGCGAACACACGGGCGTTCGGATATGGAGTCGGTGACACCGACGGACAGGGCAACTGGACGGCGGGTGAGACGAAACGCCCCATCCAAATCGACAAGAATGAACGCCAGCGCGTGTACCTCTCCAATGCGACGGAGTTCGATCTCATCAATTCGTTCCACACGCACTCGCAGTTCTTCGACTACTACGACCACGGGACAACGCTGACGCCGACGAGCAAAACCGTGGACACGATTATGCAGTGCCAAGCACAGCGCGGCATCATCGAGATGGACTACTCCAACCACGAGCCAGGACTGTACATGTTCCACGCCCACCAGTCCGAGTTCGCCGAACTCGGCTGGATGAGTTTCTTCGAGGTGGTCTAATATGACGGACAAGACACGAGATTCGACGACGGACGGTGGTGTACCAGCCGAGAACGAGAGCATACAACCGCTCGGGCTTCCGCGATGGGTCAGCGCGTTACTCCCGATCGTGTTGCTCGTGCTCGTCCTGGGCTTATTCGCGTTCACATCACCGCTCGCCGGTGTTCAGAGCGGCACCCCGCTCCCAGACGTGACGGTCACGCATACGACGCTTCCGAGCGACGAAACGGTCGTACTGCACGTGACGAACAACGGGCCCGAATCCGTGACGATATCACAGGTCCTCGTCGACGAAGCCTACTGGGATTTCCGGGTTGAAGGAGCTGGTGGTGACCAAACGCTCGCCCCGATGGAAAGCGCACAGATTGTGATCCCGTATCACTGGAATCCGGGATGGGATCTCGAAGTCGCTCTCGTACTGTCTGACGGGGCGACGTTCCATAACACGATCGTCGCTCCGAGTCAGTCACCCGGGTTTAGTCTCAGTCTGCTCGGAACGCTGGCAGTCATCGGGCTGTTCGTCGGCGTAATCCCGGTCGCCTTGGGGATGCTCTGGTTCCCCTACATCAAGACGATGAGCGATCGGTGGCTACACGCCGTGCTCATATTTGCGGCCGGCGTACTGGGCTTCTTGGCGTTTGACGCCGGGTTCGAGGCGTTCGAACTCGCCGAGCGGGTTCCAGGCGCGTACGAGGGTAACCTCTTGGTCGTCTTCGGAATCTTCGGCGCTCTTCTCCTCGTCCAGGCGATCAGCGCGTGGCGTGAGGGCCGCGTCGCCGCTGGTGATAGCCGGGCGAGCAGCGGCCTCTGGATCGCCTATCTGGTCGCGGTAGGAATCGGCCTGCACAACCTCGCGGAGGGGCTTGCTATCGGGAGTTCGTTTGCACTCGGACGTGTGTCACTCGGTGCATTCCTCGTAATCGGGTTCATGCTTCACAACGTGACGGAAGGTCCGGCTGTCGTTGCGCCGGTCGCCCGCGGGGAACGTCCGGCGCTCAAGCACTTCGCCGCGCTCGGCGTCATCGCCGGGGCACCCGTCATCCTCGGTGGCTGGATCGGCAGCCTCGCCTACTCACCGACGATCGGCGCCTTCTTCCTCGCGATCGGTGTTGGCGCTATCCTGCAGGTCAACTGGGAGATTGCGAGCATGGTTCGTGATGCAGGGGGTCGCGTGGCCAGTGCCACGAATCTGCTTGCATTTCTGCTCGGACTCGGCATTATGTACGTGACCGACCTTTTCGTGGCGCTCTAATAAGCACTACCCATTTCTGTTACAATGTCACTCGAAATCTACGATCGGCGAACGGTGTTACGACTCAGCACTGCCACCATGGCGACGCTCAGCACGGCTGGGTGTTTGGGTGGACAATCCTCGTCGGTACAGACCGTCACGATGCCCGGCGACCTCAAATTTGACCCGAAGACCGCGATGATCAAACCTGGTGGGTCGGTTACGTGGACGAACGAGAGTGAGATCGAGCACACGGTTACGGCGTATGAAGACGAGATTCCAGACGCGGCGGCGTACTTCGCAAGTGGTGGCTTCGAGTCAGAGCGTGCCGCGAGGAACCGGGTCTCCGAGGGGCTCATCGCTCCGGGAGAGAGCTACGAGCAAACGTTCGATCAGCCGGGAACGTACGGGTACTTCTGTATCCCACATGAGGGGTCTGGAATGGTCGGGACAGTGCGAGTGAGGTAAGCGGACAACCGACATTCAATTCTCCAAGCCGTCGTCGTCCCTATTACACATATGGTTGAGGCACTCACTCATACTATACTTATCTTCCGTGACGACGTACAAATGGTATGTTCATCGGACATTTTCTGGCTGCGTTCGCCATAGCGGCGAGTGTCGCCGTATGGCGGGGATGGCCAGAAGAGCGCGCGCTTGCGGTCGGGGCGGTGGCTGGCTCGTTCGCGACGCTCCCAGATATTGATATGCTGTACGCCGTAGTTGGGCTTGTCGGAAGCCTGGAAGGCGCCTTCGTAACCTCCGACGCGTTCTGGGCTATCGCAAACGAGATCCATCGCGGGGCCACCCACTCGCTGATCGTCGGTGTCTTCGCAGCAATCGGGTTTGCCGCTTGGCGCGCTCGCGATGGCTACAATTCTGGGGCCGGCACACTCGGTGGCCTCATCCTCGGCGGCCTGGTCCTCATCGTGACGGTCGTCGGCGGGATAGCTCCGGGCGCTGTGGTCGCCGTGTTCGTTCTTGCTGGAGTCGGGTTGGTTACATTTGCCGAGCGCGTCGGTCTCGGCCCGAGAGCCGTTCTCGGTGCTGGAGCCCTCGGGCTCTTATCGCACCCGTTCGGAGATGTGTTAGCCGGCCCGTCGCCGGCGTTATTCTATCCACTTCCTACCGAATCCGGTGTATTGAACGGCCAGATTATCCTCAACCCCGATCCGACACTACATCTTCTCACCGCCTTCTTCATTGAGCTCACGATTATTTGGATGGGACTCTTTGTCGTTGCACAACTGCGAGGATGGCGCCTCAAACAGCACATCAACCGGCGTGCAGCGCTCGGGGTTGCTTACGCAAGTGCGATTTTCGCGATTCCCGTACCGACTGTTGAGACAGCATCACCTTTCGTATTCACCGTCCTCACAGTCGGTTTTATCGGCACTCCGAGTCGTTCGGGTTGGCGAGAAGATAGATCGATTCAGCTGATCGATGCTGTTGCGACTGCGCTTGCTGCCATTACGCTCGCGGCCGCCGCGTACACCGTGACATATCTAGTGCTCCTCGGGTAGTCATACAGTCCCTTGAGAGATGGTCGATCCTGGTCGTGTGAAAATCAAGCTTGTTGTGAACCGGGATATATTAGACATGGAAAATCAACGTTTTCCATTCATTTTCTAGTTCTGACAGTCAAAACCGTGCTATCCAGAGATCAATCAGAGCTGGAAGTTGGAATTGTTAAGATTGTCGTCGCCAGACTATCTCTATCCCAGCCCACAGCAGGCAACTAGTGAGGAGGACCACGAGTTCGAGGACCTCCAGAAATCCCATCCAGACCGGTGTGATGTACATAAGACCATTCAAGTATTTCCCGGGAATGAGCTGTTTAGCAATGATAAGTAAACTATCACGCAAACTGCCTGTTCGTGAGTCAAGATTCGCTTGCGTCGCACTCGGCCCACCGGCACTCTCGTCTCCAGTCCCGAGACGTTCCGCCTCGTATGGGAAAGCGATATTGACGCTCCAAACCACCTCACCTTGTTTGTCAACTTCGAATACACGATTCCCGTTCGAATCTGTAATCAAAGTGTGACCGTTCGGGAGCCGGTCGGCGTCCCGTGGCCACTGCATCCGCGTGTCTCGCCACACCCACGACTGTTCCCAGCTGTCTCCCGTTCGTTGGTACTCAACGACACGGTTGTTCTCCGAATCTCCGACGAGGACTGCGGGACCGCCACGCTCAGTGGGGATGTAATCCGGATTGTGCTGTTCGTAGAGGATACTGTAGTTGTCCTCCTCGCCGAGCGTCCATCCTTCGATGAGACCACTCCGGTTGAGGAACACGACCCGGTCCTGGTTCCGGGCACTCACCATGAGCCGGCCATCCTCGAGCACTTCGATGTCATTGATATGTGTCCAATCCTCAGGGTATGGACCACCCGTTTCTCTGGGGAATGCGCTACTGGCGTTCCACGTCCACTCGGTCTGGCCGGAGGTGGTATTCACAACGAATACCCGGTCGAGGTAGATATCTGCGACGGCCAAGTGTGTCTCGTTGAGCCGGTCGGCATCGTGGTAGCGTGTTGCTTCCTTCCCGGGGGTGGTTTCGCTCCAGACGCGCGTTACCTCGCCGGTCGTCAAGTTGACGCGTTCGTATCCGTTGCGCGTGCAAGCGTCGGTCGAGCGAGCAGCCTCATATTCGTTCCAGACTTCCTCGTCAACCCGGCGCTGGACAAAATTAGTGGTGTTTGGACAGGCCGACGGCTCGAGGTGGTCTGCGAACATATACTCTACAGTGGTTCTCGTTTCAGGTACCGGATCGACGTCCCAGTACCGCGTATGTGAGTCGTTGTAGTAGAGGATACTTCCGTCCGGGTTGAATGCGACAAGTTCTGCTCGGGCACGAGGCCCGCTACTCGCTTCACCTCGCCACGAATTTGAATCAGTCGCGACGACAGTAATATTGTCGCGAGGTTCGACGGCCTGTTGCTGTGGGTTCGCAACCCCCTGGTTCGTGAGATGGCTCTCGAAGGTATCGTTGGTTGCGCCAAGCGTATATCCGTAGGCTAAACCAATACTGGATAAACCGATTATGATGATGAAGAATATACGGAGAAAAGACTTGGATGCCACAATAGATTCTCTGACCAGAGACTAGTTGGTTATGCGTGGGTTAAGATGGGTCTTAACTTTAGAGAATCGCACCGTAGAGCACTGCAAAGGCTGTGATTCTCTTTCTGGTCGATTCTCGGATACTGGAGTGGGGAAACCGGTGTCTGAATAGCACGGGTCGAAATTTCAGCACACCGAGCCATGTTCGATGAGTCAGCGTTCTCCCCACGTTTCACGCTCCAGTTCGCACACAAGTATATCGAGTGGCCAGTCTCAAATACAGGCCAAACCTCGTTTTGCGCCCCAGTGAATCGCCTCGGGATCAAGCCTCGGGGCATTCGCTTAACCGCTTGTAAATGTGCCTAGCGTGTCGATCCACGTCATTGTGAATCGGTTCGCTGCACGCCGCGACCTATTTGATAGGTGAAGGTGGACGTCAGGTGTCGTAGGACCGGTCGGGCTCGATCCGTGACAACCGCATCGCGTTCCCGGTGACGCCGAGGCTCATTCCCATGTCGCCGACGACGACAGCGACGGCGACGCTGACGAGCCCGATCGGCACACCGACGGCAAGCAACGCCTTCACGCCGAGGCTCGCCCAGATGTTCTGCCGGATCACACCGTTGGCGGTGTGTGACAGCTCGTAGAGGTACGGCAGTTTCCCGACGTCGTCGCCCATCAGCGCGATGTCGGCGGTCTCGAGTGCGGTGTCGGTGCCAGCTGCACCCATCGCGATGCCGACTTCCGCGGTGGCGAGCGCGGGCGCGTCGTTGATACCGTCGCCGACCATCGCCACCTCGCCGTACTCCGTCTGCAACTCCTCAACGGCGTCGACCTTCTCCTCTGGCAAAAGTTCGGCACGGTACTCGTCAACGCCGACCTCCTCGGCGATGGCCCGCGCGGTGCCCTCGTTGTCGCCGGTCAGCATCACGACGCGCTCGACACCAAGCTCCTGCAGGCGCTGGACGGCTCGCTTCGAGGCCGGGCGTACCTCGTCGGCGATGGCGATGGCACCCAACAACTCCGACTCCGTTCCGACGAGGACGACCGTCTTGCCTTCACGCTCCAGTGCAGCGAGCGTGCCCTCAGCGAACGCCCCATCGTCGGACTCGGCCGCCTCTTCCGCCACGACGCCACCGTCCGTCTCGCGGCGTGCCCGAGCCAGGTCGAAACCCAACTCCTCGAAGAGTGCGGGCTTGCCCGCGTAGTACGTCTCGCCGTCGATCTGCCCGCGGATACCCTTCCCGGTGAGGCTCTCGAAGGCATTCAGGTCGGGCAAATCGGCCAAACCCGCCTCGTCGGCGCGGGCAATGATCGCCGTGGCAATGGGATGCTCGCTGCGCCGCTCCAGCCCGGCAGCACGACTGAGCAGATCGTCTTCCGTGGTTCCGCCGATCGGGACGACGTCGGTGACGGCGAGTTCGCCCTTCGTGAGCGTCCCCGTCTTGTCGAGCGCGACGGCGTCGACTTCGCCCATCGCCTCGAGGTAGTTGCCGCCCTTGATCAGGACGCCGTTCTTTGCGGCACTGGTGATGCCCGACACCACGGATACCGGCGTCGAGATGACGAACGCGCACGGGCAGGCGATCACCAGCAAGGTGAGTCCGCGGATGAACCACGTCTGCCAGTCGCCGGCGAAGCTGAACCCGTACCCGGCCACGTCGACCGAGATGGGGTCGACGATGAGCAGGGGCGGGATGGCGGCGGTCAGGATTGCAAGCACGACCACGACTGGCGTGTAGTAGCCCGAGAAGCGGTCGACGAACTGCTCTTTGTCGGTCTTCTTCGTCTGTGCGCCCTGCACCATCTCGATGATGCGCGAGAGCGTCGAGTCGCCCGCCGTCGACGTGACTTCGACTTCGAGGTAGCCCTCCTCGTTGATGGCGCCGGCGTACACCTCGTCACCTACCGTCTTGTCGACGGGAACGCTCTCGCCGGTGATCGGCGACTGGTCGACCGCGCTCTCGCCGTCGGTGACCGTGCCGTCGAGCGGGATCTTGTCGCCGGGGCGGACGACCACGGTCTCACCCACCTCCACCTCGTCAGCGGGCACTGTGACTTCCTCGCCGTCGCGCACGACGGTCGCCTCGTCGGGCGACAGCTCCATCAGCTCGCGCAGGGAGTCCCGCGCCCTATCCATCGCGTAGTCTTCGAGCAGCTCGGCAATGCTGAATAGGACGGCCAGCGTCGCCGCCTCGACGAAATAACCGATGCCGGTCGCGGCGATTATCGCCGTCCCCATCAGCAGGTCGATGTCGAGACTCCGGTTCTTTGCGGAGTAGTACCCGCTGCGGACAACAGGGATGCCACTGGCGGCGACGGCACCGAGGAACAGGACGTCGGCGACATGAAGCGGGTAATCGAGGACGCTCGCCACCGCGACGTTCTGTGTCATTAGGAGAAACTCGAAGAGGAGGCCGAACGTGACGAGTGCCGCGCCGAACCACGTCTTCTTCGCGCGCGGACTCGTCCAGACCTCCGACGGCGGCGCGATGTCGACGCCGTCGCCCTCCTCCTCTTGCTCACCGTTATCGGAATCTGACCCTCCAACGACCTCATAGCCGGCGGACTCAATCGCGTTGACCACGTCGGCCTCACTGGTGCGATCTGGATTGTACGTGATGTTGGCCGTGCCGGTCGTTGGCTGGAGCGTGGCGTCGACGATGCCGTCGACGCGCTGGAGGCTCTTGTCGACCTTCTGGGCGCAGGACGGACAGTCCATCTCGGGAACGACGAGGCGAGCGGTCAGCTCCCGTCGCTGGCCGTCCCCGCTCGCGTCCCCCGCTGCGTTCGGATTCTCTGTCATTACCTCACTGTAGGGGCGTCAGTTCGATAAGCCTTAATTGGAATATTCCAAACCGAGAATCAGCGTGTTGCCGGGGTCTCTTCGGGCGACTGTTCGCCGGCGACGTGCTGCTTCGCCAAGTGTTCTTCCGCCCGACGGAGTCGGTAGGTGAGCGTCGACCGCGGCACGTCGAGATGCTCGGCCAACGTGCCGACATCGACCTCTCGGGGCGACTCGTAGTACCCGTGTTCGACGGCTGCTTGGAGTGCAGCCTCCTGCTCCGGCGACAGGACGCCATGCTTCTCGTCAGCTCCCCCCATCGACGCCGTCGTCTCCGCGGTTCGGAGCATCTCCATCTGAGCGCAGTCTCCGACGGCGACTTTGAGGGCGTCGAAGAACGCGGCCATGTCGCCCTCTCCGGAGTGGATGAGCCGCCACGTGTAGTGGCGGCCCTCGTGACGAGTCTCGAACAGCACGCCGTCACCGAGGTGGTCGCGGGCGATGTGGGGGACGGACGCGCAGGTGGGGGTTCGCTCCCAGTCGGAGTAGAGAACTAGCGTGTCGTCCGTGCTATCGAGGACGCGGGTGGTCTGGGTTGCACTGCAATCCTCGGTAGCCAAACAGTCGGCGTAGTAGTCGCTGGTGAGAAAGGCATCCTCGATGGCGTCGAGTGCGTCCGGGCTGCCGCTGGCGTGGTCGACTCGCCAGAGCTGCTCGGCAGTAGCGTGCAGCGAGAGCGAGCGGACGCGGGCGTCGGGATGGTCGGCGAGGGCGTCCGCGACCCTGTTACACCCCGGCTCGTATTCGAGGGCGAAGACGAGTTCGCGCATACTCACACGTAAAGGGTGGCTGGATATAACACGTCGGCTCGGAGCTTCCATCGTACTGGTTAGAGTCAGATCACGTCGTCGGGGTCGTGTACCTCCTGCATTCGTTGGGCCTCGGCGGCGTACTGCTCCTGCAGATCGGCATCGTTGACCGAACCGAGATTGTCCGGCTCGGTATCGACGGCAGCCGTCGTGTCGCGGACGTCGGTGAAGGAAGTGAGCGCCCGCTCCTTGCGGTAGTACTGTTCGCCGTCTGGGGTCGCATAGGTGAGGATGATAAGGTTCTGCTCGTCGTCGGAATACGTCCGCTCGACGAGCCAGACGCGGACACCGTTCGAATGGGAATCGCCGGGCATAGCTGCTTGTTCACTCTCGGGTCGGAAATGGGTAGTGTTGGAAGTGTAGCTAGAGTTGACTCGTTTACGGTGAAGTCTATGATATCTGTCGCATCTGTGACTCATTCCTCCTGTCCCGAATACGAACCATTGGTCTATACTGACAGTTGTGAGGTGGCTATCAATGGAAACTTACGCCTGTCTTCTTAATATTTCAGCACATGAGTGAGCTCTAAGACGTCTTCACCGGTGCTAGTCCGGTCTTTGCACTTCGTCGGGTATCAGTGTTCGATATCCTGACTGGTCTGCCGGAGGCAAACGATTCGTTCGATCCGTCTCCGTACCGGTCTTGGTTGTCCTCGGGGTAGTGACCGCTCTGGGAATCATGATTCGCTAATGATTCAAATCAATCTATGACACGACTCTCGAAACAGTGGGTTCAGCACAATCAAGTCGGTATCTACTTCGTTGCCGTCTTACTAGCGATCGGAGTCGGCCTCGGACTTCCAAGCGCGAGCTCTCTCTTGGAACCGTTCATCAATCCCGTGTTGGCTGTCCTGTTGTACGTCACGTTCCTCGAGATACCGTTTGTCCAAATCCGGCGGGCCTTCCGGAACGCCCGGTTCATGGCGGCTGCGCTCGGGATAAACTTCGTGGTCGTGCCGGTCGTCGTATTTGGCCTCACGCAGTTCCTGCCACAGGAGCCGGTGATTCTCGTTGGCGCGTTTATGGTGTTGTTGACGCCGTGTATCGACTACGTCATTACGTTCACCGAACTTGCCGGCGGTGACGCCGAACAGATTACTGCCGCGACTCCGGCGCTGATGCTCATCCAGCTGTTGTTGCTCCCGCTGTATCTCTGGCTGTTCATGGGCCAGCAGGTGGCCGAATTCATCGAGGCAGGGCCGTTCATCGAGGCGTTCGTCGTCATTATCGCGCTGCCGCTGACGCTCGCATGGGCGACTGAATACTGGGCTGACCGGTCCGAGCGCGGCGCTCAGTGGCAGAACACGATGGGCTGGTTTCCGGTTCCGATGATGGGGGCAACACTGTTTGTCGTGATCGCCTCCCAACTGCCGCGCGTCCAGGATTCAATCGGACAGATCGCGTCGGTCGTCCCGATCTATGTTGCGTTTCTGGTCATTATGCCGTTGCTCGGTCGGTTAGTGGCTGGAGTGCTCGGGATGGGAGCTGGCGAGAGCCGGGCCCTCGTGTTCACCTCTGTCACACGGAACTCGCTTGTCATTCTTCCGCTGGCGCTCGCGCTGCCATCGGGCTATGGGCTCGCACCAGCGGTGGTCGTTACTCAGACGCTCGTCGAGCTGACGGGTATGGTGGTCCTCACGCGAGTCGTCCCGGCGTGGTTGGTACCGGAAACCCCCCAATCAGCCCCTTTAGTGTGATGTTGGATGAATCGATAGTGGTTGATGTATCAACTGCGAGGTCACTCGGGATGAACCACTTCCCTCGGCGTACTCATACATCCAGCCCCTGCTTGAGCTCGCTGTCCCATTAGGTGGGAATCCGCCTGAGAGTTTTATTTGGTACCACTATATCTCCCGAACATGTCCAAAGTCGGATGTAGCCAAGACGAATCCAACACTACACAGGGGACTATCTAACGCGACACATGACGACCAAACTGTTGGGCCAAAGTACCGCTGTAAAAAATAATAGACTGCGTGAAACACTCGAATCTTTTTGCTGTGAGATATGCACGTTTCGATTGATGAGTCCCAGTAGAATATATCAACACCAATGATGAGAGAAAACCAGCAACGGATTACGCAACTAATTGTGAGCGTCCTGCTCTTAATTCTTGCAGCTGGGACAGTCTCTGCTCACGGAGCAAGTCTCTCAAGTGGTTCACGTGAACCCATACGCGTTCCGACATGGCTGTTTCTGAGTACGGGCGGAGCGGCAGTCGGGGCATCTTTTTTGTTAGCCTCCTTTGTGACAGATAGACAATTTATCAGACAGCTCCATCAGTGGGGCTTCCCGATTCATGCTGAGAACAGTCACGTGGCTGTTACTGCGGGTCGTGTACTCGGGTTGGTGGGCTATGTTACTGTCCTGGTCATCGGATTCATCGGTCCCTCCACACCACAAACCAATGCGGCGATACTTCTTGTGTGGGTTGGCTGGTGGGCGGGACTAGCGATGACAAGCTATCTGGTTGGGAACACTTGGCAGACTCTCAACCCACTTTCTACCATCGCACTGGTGCTGCCCTCACTAAATCGACGCTATCCCGACTCGTACGGGGCATGGCCTAGCGTAATTGGACTCTTGGCGTTAATCTGGATCGAGGTCATAAGTCCATTAGCTGCTGACCCACAATTACTCGCTACCGCTGTGGTCGCGTACAGCGTAGTGACCCTGTTTGGTGTCGTTATCTTTGGACGGGACACGTGGTTTGACAAGGCGGATCCCGTAGAGAGAGTATTCCGCTACTACGGTCGTGTGGCACCCATCGGAAAAACTGGACGGAAAATTAAATTTCGGTTGTTCGGTATGGACCTTTCCGTTCCCCGTTTGGTAGACGATTTCGATGAAGTCGCATTTATTATAGCGTTGCTGTGGGGGACAACCTTCGACGGATTCGTTACGACACCTGGGTGGCGTACCCTGACGGAACCTCTTGTCGCAGGTGGTTTCCCTCCACAAGTACTGTATCCGGTAGCGCTCCTCGCTGGCTTTGGCCTCTTCTTTGGAATCTACCTCATCGCGGTTGAACTCAGTCGACGAACTGCAGAGACCTATCTCCAGTCACGCATGGTGGCAGTTCAGTTTGCTCCACCATTGCTTGCAATTGCTGCTGGGTATCACTTCGCTCACTATCTCGGGTATTTTCTTGAACTCGCACCAGCTCTCTGGTTGGCACTCCTCTCACCGTTTTCAGATCCCGGCACAGTCCCAGTATATCAACCGCCAAGTTGGTTCGGTGGAGTTGGTATTGCGGCCGTGGTTATTGGCCATCTAGTTGCTATCTGGGTCGCACATGCGGCGGCCTATGACCTGTTCCCCAGTCGGATTCAGGCGATCAGGTCACAGTATCCGTTTATCGCGGTGATGGTGTTCTACACGATGACCAGTCTGTGGGTCATCACTCGCCCCGAGGTGGCACTTCCATACATATGAGCAATCACGAATATACAATCGGAGAGGACCAATCGCCCCATCTGTGTGAGTACTGCGGTCGTCCTTTCAGCCAGCAGGAGTGGCTAGACTTACACCGGGGGCTAGAGCATCCTAACGAATTATCTGAGGAGCATATTTCAGCGTTTCAGACAGCGTACGAGGCAGAGGAAGGAGAACTCGGACGATTCCGCCTCCGAGCTCTTGGTGTGCTTATACTGCTGTATTTTTGCTTGCTCATGGTTTACGCGCTTGTCTGACCTGATACATACGACAGAACCCTCTAAAACGACAATACAATGAAACTGACTCGACGACGACTGATACAGACGGCCAGCGCCTCAATTACAGGACTGATCGCTGGATGTGCAAGTCGAACAACCGATACGCAACGCTCATTTAGTATCTCGAGTCCTGCCATGGAAAACGGGGGGACACTCCCAGCCCGGTACACGTGTGATGGGGCTGGAGAGTCACCCCCGTTCGAGATACGGAATCACCCGGATCCGACAGCGGCACTGGCGATTACCGGAGAGTACGACCGTGGGCCGATAAATGAGCCAGTGTTCTGGTCGATATGGAATATCCCTCCTGAGCGGACCACGATCCCCGCCGGTATACCGCGGACACCGACTGTAGAGACACTGGGTGGTGCTCCTCAGGGTCGACAGCGTGGCGGTGAAGTAGGATACAAAGCACCGTGTCCACCGCCCGGCCAACCGTACGAGCACCGATTCCAACTCTATGCACTCGGTGAGATATTGGATATCGAGGCGGGCACGAAACATGACGACGCCGTCGAAGCGATCGGTAGTTCTGTCCTTGCCAGTGCTCGACTAACTGTAACTTTGCAGCGGTCCGAGAGGACGTCTGAACGAACGACCCAACCGATGGAATAGCGACGGAGAACACGGAATCTCGAAAACGAGATCTTATCGATGGCTGTATTATTAACTTATGCGCATATTGTTAATAGTATCTATTGTCATATGCGGCTTTTATAACAGCTAGTTTAATAAAATACGATTGTCTAGAATTCGCTAATGACCTCATCAGACGAGAACAGTGACGAGTCAGATGAAACAGACGACTCGCATGAACACGATCATTCACATGACCATTTTGATCGTGAACATTCAGAGAGAGATGAAGTATCGGATCCTTCGATAGCCCATGATGGAAGTGTGGCACAGCTCTCAGTGCCCGATATGGACTGCCCGTCGTGTGCGGGGAAAGTTGAAAACAGTGTTAGCAAGGTCGAGGGAATCAAAGAAATCGAGCCACAGGTGACGACAGGAACTCTCACAGTAACATACGAGGCCGACATCACGTCGACGGAGGCTATCACCGAGCGCGTCGAGAAAGCTGGCTACACTGTCGAAAACAGCGACGAGGTCACGGAGAAGTTTTCTGTCCCAGAAATGGATTGTCCGTCCTGTGCGGAGAAGGTCACGAAGGCACTGGACAGTCTCGACGGCATTGCAACGGCGGAACCCCACCCGACGACTGGGAAAATCACAGTCACATACGATTCTGCAACCGTGACGGGTTCAGACATCAGTGCCGCCATCGAGGGCGCAGGATACGAAGTTACAGATACGACCGCACAGCAGGGTAACAAAGATAATAGCGAATCTGGTGACAGTATCTGGCGAAGCCGCCGGGCTATCAAGACGTGGATTAGTGGTGTGTTCCTCGCCGGTGGACTCCTGCTGGAATTCTTCCTACCCGGGGAGAATATACAGGTCGCGAGCCTCCTCGGAAGCGACCTGGTGTTAGCTGACGCCCTCTTTCTTGTCGCGATTGCGCTCGGTGGCCACGAAATTCTCCGCAACGGGTATTACTCGTTGCGAAATAGGAACCTCGACATTGATCTGTTGATGTCCATTGCGATCTTGGGTGCCCTGGTGGCAAGTGTTGCATTCGGGGAGGGTCTCTATTTTGAAGCAGCGACGCTTGCGTTCCTCTTCAGCGTGGCCGAACTTCTCGAGCGCTACTCGATGGACCGTGCCCGCAACTCGCTGCAAGAGCTGATGGATCTGTCTCCGGATGAAGCGGTCGTCAAACGCAACGGGGGCGAAGAGACTGTCCCTGTTGCGGAAATAACGGTCGGTGACATCGTCGTCGTTCGGCCAGGAGAGAAGATTCCCATGGATGGCACGGTCGTAGACGGGGAGAGTGCGGTGAATCAGGCACCAATCACTGGCGAGAGTGTTCCAGTGGATAAGAGCGAGGGTGAAGAGGTGTACGCCGGGACAATCAACGAAGAGGGGTATCTCGAAGTGGAAGTCACCGCTACGGCGAGCGATAATACCCTCTCGCGTATCGTCGAGATGGTTGAGGACGCCCAGTCGAACAAAACCGAGCGCGAACAGTTCGTCGAGCGATTCTCCGCGTACTACACACCTGCTGTCGTCGCTTTTGCTATCCTCGTCACGATTGGGAGCCCCTACGTTCTCGGCACGACGTGGCCAACAGCTATCGTCTACGGGCTTACATTGCTCGTACTCGCCTGCCCCTGTGCGTTCGTCATCTCGACGCCAGTCTCGGTCGTCTCGGGCATTACGAGCGCGGCGAAGAACGGCGTGCTGATTAAAGGCGGAAACCATCTCGAGGCAATGGGCGAAGTCGACGCCGTCGCATTCGATAAGACGGGGACACTTACGAAGGGAGAACTCACGGTAACTGATGTCATCCCCCTCAATGGAAATTCCGAGGACGACGTCCTTCGGTGTGCCCGTGGCCTTGAACAACGTAGCGAGCACCCTATCGGAGAAGCAATAGTCGCGGAAGCAGACGGTGCAAGCGTCGCAGAGCGCGAAATCTCGGATTTCGAGAGTATCACCGGTAAGGGGGTTCGGGCAGAGCTTGACGGGACCGATCACTTTGCCGGGAAGCCCGGCCTGTTTGAAGAACTTGAGTTCGATCTGTCACACGTTCACGCGACCACCGATGGGGGCGTGGTTACCGACACAGCCCAGTCACTATGTGACCGGCATAATTGCTTCGATTTGCTGGAAGAGACGGTCCCAGAACTCCAGAGTGAAGGGAAGACTGTGGTGCTTGTCGGGACAGACGAAGAACTAGAAGGGCTCATCGCCGTCGCCGACGAAGTCAGGCCAGCAGCGAAACAGACGATAGCCCGACTCCAAGACCTCGGCGTCAAACGAACAGTGATGCTAACGGGAGATAATGAGCGGACTGCACAGGCTATCGCCGAGCAGGTGGGTATCGACGAGTTTTACGCAGAACTCCTTCCGGAAGATAAGGTCACTGCGATCGAGAAACTCACCGATGAGCACGACGGTGTCGCGATGGTTGGAGATGGTGTAAACGATGCCCCTGCCCTAGCCACCGCTACCGTAGGCGTCGCTATGGGCGCCGCTGGGACGGACACGGCACTGGAGACGGCCGATATCGCACTAATGGGTGATGATCTGGGCAAGCTGCCGTATCTCTACGAACTGGCCAATGACGCTAACGGCGTTATCCAGCAGAACATCTGGGCCAGTCTCGGAGTCAAGGCCGCACTGGCATTGGCAGTACCGTTTGGTTACGTCCCAATTTGGTTGGCAGTGCTCGCCGGCGATGCAGGAATGACGACTGCCGTCACCGGGAATGCAATGCGCCTCTCCAGAATTCGTCCACCAGAAGACAGCGGGGCTGAAACGATTTCCAGCGGAGGTTCACACCGATGAGTAGCACATCCGAAGACACCGAACAGAGTCCCACTGCCGATGAACAATCTGGACTCCCCTACGGACCATTTCTTGTCCTGCTTAGTGCCACAGTCGTCGCTGGTTCGGGACTGCTAGTCTACACCATGGAGCAGGCGAATCTCCCTTTAGTGGCCGATTTTGTGTGGATACTCGGCTATGGTGTCGCAGTTTGCATTATATGGGTTGTCTGGCTCCGACCGGTAGAACTCGTTGGGCCGGCAGGTCGAGAGACGGGCGATAGTTCTAAAAACGAAGATACAACTGCCGACTCATCAGCTAAAGACGGCCCAGAATGGGAAATATCAGGATGGGGCGAGTTAGCAAAAGTACCGAGCGAAAAAGGAGGAGACACTCAAAATAACACCCCGGAAAGTGTAGATACTTCATCTTCAAAGGACATCGAATAATCCTGAACTACCACTCCTTGATTGTGTGTTCTCATCAAGTAGACCTCGCTAAGTAAGAGATGTAAAGAGTGTTATAGAACAGTTCCACACACTGTAGTGTTCGCATTGCGAATCGTTCGATACAGTTGACCTATTGTCCACACGCGTCGGCTCTACGCGACTCTACTTCTACTGAACCGATAGAGCGTGAACGCGAGAATAACGAGCATGAGGAGAACGCTTCCCCAGACGACCGGGCTGAATCTGCTCATAGAGATAATGTCTGGATTCGTCGATAAACACTTTGTGCCAGCATCAGGTTCGCATGCTCGTTCTAATAGCTAGTTCACCTAATTGCGGATGCAAACAACACCTTGGGAATCGTTCTATAACATCATCGGGGATGAAACCTATTAAGCTCAATCCAGTCGCCGAGAAAATTCACTGCTGGATGTAGAGTGAATACATGATTACAGCAAGACCAGCAGCGACGAAGACACTATTTGCGAGCACGCCGACTGCAAGTGAGACGGCAAAGAACTGATTGGCGATACCCGAGAGAAACGCTCCGAAGGTAATAATTCCGAATCCGACACCGAGCACTCGTAACGAGGGGGAATTAGTATGCCGATAAGCCCTAAACGCAATATAGGTAATTGCGCCACCAAGGAGCAAAATCACCAACTTCACGGCCGCAATTGCGGTCAAAACAGCGTTCACAGCTCGTCACCCATCTTGGACCAGATATCTGCAAGCCGTTCGTCCGTCGTCCGCTGGTCTCTGTCAACAGCGACGGAGAACTCACCAGACTTGGTCATGGAAATGGTGATATCCTCGAAGTCCCGTTCATACTGCGTGACACGCCCACCACCAGGATTTATTTGATCCCGTTCTCGAACGAGAGATGCCGTGCTCAATAGGTCCAGTTTTCGGTACAACGTTGATTTAGGGATGTCACACGCTTCGGTAAGTTCTGTTGCAGTCATAGGGTCAACTGTTTCACGGAGGATTGCTTGACAATCTGGGTCATCTAACGCGTCAACAACAGCCTGAAAAGGGGGTGTGTCGACGGTAGAACCCGGATTGTCACCCATTTGCTGTCTGCCTCGTTTTTTTGCGAGAGAAGATGTGAGTTTTGTTATGGCGGTATTGAATGCTAATCGACCATCGGTGTATTCGATACAACTCGGTGTGTTCAGTCGCTGAAAGGGTCTCGAACATGCAGGCACTGTTATTGATGTTCCGCGTATACTTCGAGGAGTTCTTGATAGCGACTCCGGATAGTCGTCTGGCAGATGTGACAGACGTTACTCACAGTCTCTTGTGTTAACTGCTCGTTCGTAAGGTGGGTAGAAGCATACAATGCTGCGGCCGCTAATCCGGCTGGACTCTTCCCACTTTGAATCGCGTTTTGAGTCGCTACTTCTAGAATGTCGCGAGCCACTCGCTGTGCTTCCTCACTCACATCGAGTGCAGAAGCGAACTGAGGCAAGTATTCCGTAGGATCCTCGGGTTCGAGTGTCAGTCCGAGCTCACGGGAGAGATATCGATAGGCCCGTTGGATCCGAATCTCTTCGACTCGACTGACATCAGCAAACGCTGAAAGGGGACGGGGCATTCCCTGTTGCCGCGCGGCTGCATACAACGCTGCTGTTGACATGCCCTCTATTGACCGCCCCGGGAGTAGATCCTCTTCGGCTGCCCGCCGGTATAGTACACCAGCAGTTTCACGAACAGATTCCGGGATACCTAATGCGGATGCCATCCGGTCGATTTCCCCGAACGCCTGTTTGAGGTTCCGTTCAGTGGCGTCCTTGGCCCGAAATCGTTCGTCCCACGTTCGAAGACGCTGTAAGCGTGCCCGCTTCCGAGCAGCTATGGCTGCCCCATTGGCATCTTTGTCCTGCCAGCTGATTTTTGTACTCAGTCCCTTATCGTGCATCAGCTTAGTTGTCGGAGCGCCTACACGACTCTTTTTGCTGTTGTCGCCAGCTTCGAAGGTTCGCCACTCTGGTCCTCGATCGACGAGAGCTTCCTCGAAAACTAACCCACAGCTCTCACAGGTCTGTTCACCGTGAGCCTCGTCTTCAATTATACCACCACCACACTCTGGGCAGGCTTCGATGGCAGAGCCATCGCGCTCTGGTTCCTGCTTCTGGGACTCATGTTCACGGTCACCGCTGGTCCGTGTAGTGATATCATCAGACATCGTTACGTCCCTCCGGAAGTCATGGTGGTCCTTATCACACAGAAGGTGCCCGTATCGTATGAACATGCGGCGGTGTCCCAGTTGGTAGGAATCCGAGGTGCCACTATAGTATTGAACTGTGAATTACTGACTGAATTTGTTGGCCCAAAAATCGTGCTATCGGCGCATTACAATGTCTCAGAAACAGGCTGACAGCAGAGTCACTGATGATTCTCGCCAGATGTATAACCATGGCAAAAATAAGCAGTTGCTAGATGGTGGGGTTGCATTTTGAATAACACATCCGGGTTCGATACAGGAATCCGTTCTGTCGCAACTGCAATCGGACTGACTTTTGTCCCAATCGTTATCGGGTCGATGGTAGTCCTTGGAGCCTCGTCAGTGCTGCTTGTGGTCGGAATCGATGTCTCATCACGGCCATCGCTACGGCTACTCCTGAGTACAGTTCTACTGCAGGGACTCACCTTTGGCGGCCTTGCACTCGTATATCTCAAAATTCGAGGGCTCGGATTCGGATTCGTCCCCGTTTCGGTACCCAATAAGCGTGATATCGCAGTCACAGTCGTTGGGACAATCGCTCTTATCCTTCTTCTGTTGTCAGTCTCAGGAATAATCTCAATACTGGATATCGAATCAGCGCAGAACACCGTTGTTACCATCGGTCAACAGAACCCAGTCGTGTTTCTCATTCTCATCCCGCTCTCGTTTCTGTTAGTGGGCCCAGGTGAGGAACTGCTGTTCAGAGGACTCGTTCAGGGGACACTCGCAGAGTCACTCCACCCCACAAGAGCAGTGATATTGGCAAGCGCACTGTTCGCATCAATCCACCTCTTCTCGTTGTCGGGCGAGGGGAAACTTGTCTACATAGCCATTGCCTTTATTTTGGCACTGGTCTTGGGTGGCGCATACGAGTACACCGGCAATCTCACCGTCCCAGCCCTGATGCACGGCGCGTACAACGCATTACAGTTCGCAGGTGCATATATTTCTTCGACAGGTGGATTCTGATAGCTCGTATGTGCCTCCTTCTTCTACACGGTGAATCGACACAAGCTATCGGTCATACCGTACATCATCCGGTGAAGTCTTCATAAGATAGCGAGCCCTGATTAACGATTGTTTGACTCTCTGGGACAGAACCGTCCGGTGGCATACTCCCCTGAGCCGGTCCACCAGGTTCACCGACCACAATGCGGCCAACCATTCCAATGGTTTTGTGTGGGATACAGAAATAATCGTATGTCCCTGTTGTTTCAAACGTATGATTAAATGTGGCCCCTTGCGCATTGAGAGTGCCACTATCGAAAGAGTCAGCACCCGCAGGAATGCGCGTTACCGATGCCGAAGTAGCCTCCTCAGTGTACGCTGTCGCTGAATGACGGCCACCCCGGATTTCAAACGTGACAGTCTCACCAGGCTCGACGAATAATCCGATTGGGTCAAAATAGTACTCACCGCCCTCAGTAATCATCAGGACAGTGTTCGGCTCTCTAGTATTGGTCCGGTTGCTACCGTTTTCTTCCGCAGAGCTGCATCCAGCGAGGCCAATGACTCCACCGGTCGTTAACAAGCCGGTAGTTTTGAGAAGTTGTCTGCGCTCCATACTGGTCAATATACAGTACCTGATTATGAGACAGGTGCGGCTTCCCACATCATAGGACATCGCCATGCGTTGATATACCCGAACCGCGATAGCCGAAATAGAGAATAGCGCACAAATGTTGGCAGTTTCAGCGCTGCTAGCCCCAGTGTCGAGATACGAAGTGAATAGGACTTACCCAACTTCCAATGGATGCAACGCCTATTATGATTGAGCAGAGTGGCACAGACTATTCTGTGTTTAGAGAGTTCACTGCCATCGAAATCGTCGGAACGGTACTTCCGGTCCTTTTGCTGATTATCGTCAGTACGATTCTCTTCTCGTGGCCACCAACCGTACTGGCATGGTTCTCTTGTGGGGTTGGAGGACTCATACTGGTGATATGGACGGGCCGGGCACCCACAATTTCAGTCACTGTACTCGACTGGCCTCGTCCTGAGTCAGGAGCGGATATCGTCATAAACGCCATCGCGTACAACGGTGTACTAGTTCTTGGAACAGTCATCGCAGAGATTGTATGGCAAGTTTCAACGACGGTGCTACTCGCTGCACTGGTCGGTGTATTCCTCCCGTTTTGGTTCCTCAAACACATTCAGTTCATCGCCTTCATGGATTCCGGATGAACATGAAACGCAAATACAAGCGTCTAGCATACAAGCATCGCAAGCAAAAGAGCGAATCGACAGAGTGGTTTCAGAAATCCCGACGACGACAACGGAATTCGAAGGGTGTACCAGTGGATGCAAAACGATGGACCCAAATTCTATAGTACTATGAGTACGGGAACCCGGTCTCAGTGGCAGATACAACCTGGGTCAGCAAATACTCGCTCGACTGGCGTCGGGGTTCGGACAGGCACGGTGCTTGTCTCCTGTATTATTGCATTGACACAGGTCCCAACCGCGTCAGCACATAGCGTGACCGGAGCCGCTGGTCTCACAGAGATACATGGGGCCATGCTCACCCTCGTTGGGATTGCTATTGTCGGTGGAGCTGTCGGATTCAAACGACATAGTCGACTCACTCCCGAACAGGCCCTCACCGGTGTCTTTATCGGTATCGTAACAGCAGCGACGGGAGCTGTTCTGTTCGATGCACTCTCGATTGATGTCCAGTACTCGGCTGCGACTATGCCGTTTTCGCGGTCGTTGTACCCCTTGATAGCGTTCGCTGTCGGGCTTACTATCATGATTGGGAGTCTCTCAATCGGTTGGTTTAGATGGCGGACGCGCCCTCGATACACCGGACTTGGGTTCATTTTGGGGCTGTGGGTGACCTACCCATATCTCATCCCAGGACCAGCGAGTAACTCCCATCCCCTCGGATACTTGCTGGCATTGAGTCTCCCCATCGCTGTTGGGTATATCCTCAAAAAAGATGCAGCCCACGTTATTCGAGACGTCTTCCGTGACCCAGTGGCCCGGCGTTTCGGCATTGGTGTGGCGGTCGTCGTTGGGCTGTTTTTCCTCTTCATTACAGGATATCTCTCCGTATTTCCCGAAGAAGGGCTACCACACGAGCCGAAACTGGTCGTCTTACCGGTCATTTATCAACTGGTTTCTTGGCCGACACTCGAAGTTGTCCGGCCGCACATTCCGTTCTTCCTCGCAATCTCTCCAGGGCTGGTGATAGTTGTTGGTCTCCTGAGTTCGCTCATCGGATTCAATGCAGGGATTATCGCTCGGTACTGGCGAATCGAGGAGAGTGCTGGACTTACAGAGGGGACTGCAGGCACAGCGACAGTTGTTGGCTCGTGTACCTGTGGGTGCTGTGGCCCGCTGGTAGCGAAAATCGCGATTCTCGCAGCGGGGCCATCGATTGCGGCGCCACTGTACTGGGTCTTCGTTGACCCAGCATCACCGCTAGGTGTACTCTTTATCGCCGGGAGTATTGCTTTGTTCACTGGGAGTCTAGTCTACTCGATAGAATCAGCAACACGCTCCAGCGAAATTGCCGATTTCAGCCCAGCAGACTGAGAATGTAGTGAAACCGAGAGAGTCCTACGACACGCCCAAAAGTTTGGTCAGCAAATCCCACCCGACAAACCGAGGGGTCCGCTCACGGAATGCTTCATACTCTTCGCCATAGTGTTCCCGCAGCCATGGCTCTTCAGCAAATGGGAAGAGGGCAGAGACGACAATCGTCAACGTTCCGTGTATCGCTACTTTCTGGGAATCCGTCGCGATTATAGCGCCGACGAGAAACGAATGAACCCCACACTCTGGGGATTACGCGTAACCTGAGAGATTCTCATACTATCTCACCGTATTTGACCCAGCGAAGTGCTTCGTCGCGGTCATCGACATCGAAATACCGCATTTCCGTCGGTGCAACGGGCCAGAGAGGACGAATCACCTTCCACAATTCATAGAGTAGCCTCGCCCACACGTTGTCACCGACTGCAGCGTATCGCTCGATGGCGAACTCCGATCCATATCGTAGGTCAGGAATCAGGCCGGCGAGGTGTGTCAGGAACGTCCACACAGTCCAGTCAGTGGTCTCCTCGTAGACATGGATCGCCCCGTATTGGATGGTTTTCTCACTTAACAACTCGTAGAACTCCTGGTACCCTGATCGTGTTCCCTTGTGCATCCGGAGCGCGATGACATTATCTTCGGTTGCCCCCAAGAGTTCATACATCGGAGTGCCAGTGTGGTCCTGGTGCGTGTCGTCGTGAGTCGTAGTTGGAGTCATCGTCAGTGAGTGTGGGCGTCGAGGCGGTCGTCGTGCTCACTGTGCAGGAATTCGATTGTGGCGTGATTCACGCCAATATCGGCTAATGCCTCGTGGACCTCTCGGCGAATTCGGTCCGCTGCGGCGAGCGTCTCGACTGCCGTCCGTAGGTGTAACGTCGCGATTGTCAGTTCGCTACAGATCTGCCACGTGTGGAGGTCTTCGATAGCTTCGACGCCGTCGATACGGAGGACAGCTGTCTCCACTTCCTCACCGGAGATGGGGCCTTTATGAAGGAAGATGATACCGCTGCCTCGCAAGAGTTTCCCAGCCGACCAGAGAACGATACCGGCGATGAGAATAGCGACAACGGGGTCGATGACTCGAAGGCCGGTGAGGTCAATCGCCACCACTGAAACAATAACAGCGACCGATCCGCCGGCATCACCGAGCAGATGATAAAACGCGCCGCGTTCGTTGAGATTCATCTCACCACCCTGGACGACATAGACCGACACGAGATTGATTACGAGGCCAGCCACTGCGATTGCGAGTGTTGGGCCTGTTCCAATATCAATCGGGTTCAGAAACCGCTGATACGACTCGTAGACGATGTAGATTACCATTGGAATCAACAGCGCACCGTTCAGAAACGCGGCGAGCGGTTCGAGTCGGTGCAGCCCATAGGACCACTCCGGCGACCTATCGTACCGGTCAGCGACGGCCGCAGCTGCAAAGGCCATCACGTACGCCAGCGCGTCAAACAGCATATGCAGCGCGTCACTCAGTAATGCGACGGAACCAAACAAGAGCCCACCAGCTAATTCAGCGACGAATCCGACCAGATTGATACCTGCTACGGCACCGAGTTTACTGATGCTATCGCCGCCGCTAACACTGTGCTCGTGACCATTCTCAGTAGCATGATCATGTTCCATTGCAATCGTCTCGTCTCTCATCCTGGACAGCCCAGAATTATTAAACTGGCTGTTAATATATGCCCAAAGCAGCATCAATTCTAATAATATATTTTGATTTAGTTAATAACATTATTCCTATGAATATGCGATGCGGAGGGTTATCGCACAGTTTGCAGGTTTGCCTAACTACTGCTGATAGCGGTAGATTTCATCGCGAACGATAGTTCGAATTTCTTGCCTGGGGAGACTCGTATCATCGGGAATATCCGGCTTCTCTAGTGCCTCGAGTTCTTCTGCGGCGGCTTGGAGGCGCTCGTCTTCAGCTTCAGCGTAGAAGTAGAGGTCACGGCGGTCGTCATAGAGGACCCGCAACGTTGATTCCGCGACACGTGTTCCATCAGCTGCGTCAGCATAGGTATAGCCTTGCTCAATGCGTTCGAGCGCGCGTCGAATAGTCAGGAACTCATCGGCGTTGACCTGGAGATAGCCGTCTTTGACATCGAACCCAGCTGGGGGCCGTCCAGTCCATCGGCCAGCCTCTTTTGCAGCGTCGATACCGGATTGAATCCGACGGAGCTTCTGTTTGTGCTCAACCCGGGCGAGGTCACCCATCACACCGGCGATAAGCTGACTCACCGCTCTGTCAACGAGGCCATCCTCAAGGCTAATTTCCAGTCCGACTTCCAGATCTTGAACGCCAGTTTCGTGACTCAGACAGAACTCGAGGAACCCGTGGATTTCGCCGGCGCCGAGTCGAGAAAGACGTGAGAGTTCGTGGACAACGACGACGTCCAGGGTCCGTCTTCAATATCTACACGGAGTCGCTGGTACTCTTCACCACGCTGTGTTTCAGTCCCGCTGATGATATCTGCGTAGGTGTGGATCTCTGGCTCGTCATACGTGTTTTTGCCAAACTCTCGAAGTTCGTCGAGCTGTCGTTGTGGGTCCTGGTCTGTCGTTGAGACACGGGCGTAGGTGCCGATCTCGGGCATACTTCTTGCGGCCTCAACCGAGTGTATAAGTTATCCACCTTTTGCGGGATCCGTAGAAAGGACTAACTTCTTGCTATCACCTGGAAAGGGTCCGTCCTCCTAGAGTTACCAGCACAGATCGAAAGCCGTACTCTAGTGTCGCTTGAGATGCCAAATGTCTATTCCCAAGATAATAAACTCGTCAGTCTGCTCGCAGCAGAAGGTATGAGCAGTCCATGAAAGCAATAATCACATATATTTATTCTGCTGGTCCGTCAGATTGGATACAATGAGTTCGGATATTTTTCGAAAGAACCTCCGCTATATCTCTTCTCTGGGACGATACAACACCGAACGACGTCCAGTGATACGACAATATTTTGCCAACCGCATTTCGAATAGCGAATTCAATCAAGAGAAACTCAATGTAGCCGAAATCAGAGAGTTTGCCGGTCAAAAGCAATCGAGAGCAGAGGACACCAATCTCGATTTCGAGGAAAGGTTCAAAGAGTCGCTGCTTACACTTCCAGAGGATATCAACCCTCAAGATTTCCAAGGATATCTACTATTCCGATATAGTCATCTCGAGGAGCCACTATCCAATCAGGATGAATTTGCCATTTCTGATCTCCTCTCGTTCGAAGCATTAATTCGAGATACAATCTTGGAGGAGTCCGAGCCGATCCTGTCTGATTTGAACCGGTTCAAATCGAAAGAAGACTACGCTGATTTCTCGAATATCGAAGAACCGAGCAAGCAGTTTCAGCAGATGTGGAATCGGAGGGTCACACTCAGTCGAAAGGAGATAATTAAGTCATTCGTAGAGGGGACTCTACCTGACGATCCAACTATTGATCCAAGCCGACATCAGGAGCGAATCGAAAAGGCTCAGGATATTCTTGATTTCCTCTCATATTCGGGAGATGATTCTTCGCTGGACTTCTTTTCGAATCCTGTTTTCCAAGTAAAAGGGGTGAAGGAGCGTGAGATCGTTGTCCCCTTCCCTGAAGTGTTGTTGACTACAGCACAGTACCGTATTGAGGAATTCGTTGGGCAGTTCAAGCAGGTACAGGAAGTAGAAAACAAAGAGAAGGGCGGTGTCGTTGAGGAACTAGCTCAAGAACTATTACAACAGATACCCTGTCGAAACTTCGTCAAGGAGTTCGAGTATATCCACGATCCCAATCCTGGAGAAGCAGATGGGCTACTCTTTTTTGAGGATTCATATTGGGTGGTTGAAATAAAGTCCCATCCGATTTTTCGGAAGATTCCGAACCGTGTAGAGATTATCAAGAATCGATTTACACAGAAGGTGACTCAGGCTGTCGATCAGATAGAGAACGCCTTAGACTATGTTGACGGTCTCGATGATGAATTCGGTTTGGTATATAATCTTACCGGCAACAAGAACTCCGATGAGATTGATACAGGCGGCATAGTCATTCTTGACGGATTTCTTCCCACGTTGTACTCTGGTAATGCGCGGGCGGATCAACAATTGGGAATGGGCGATATCCACGACCACATCGCAGAGCATGAACGGATAGTGGTCATCACACTCTACGACCTCTACCAACTCATTCAGGAGGACGAGGCAAATCTGTTCGACGAATTCCTGATCTGGCGGACCGGATACGAGGGCAATATGCCGGTGTGGGGATTCAGCGAGCGGGAATACTGGGCGTTCTACTTTGACAACTACCGAACCAGTGAAGAATTTCGTAAGGGCGTAGAAGAAGCAGCGAAGAAAGACATTATCACAATCTACATCAGCGAGCGATTCAATGACAAATCACATTTACAAAATATTAAGAAATAGATTGTAGGTAAAATGTAGACATGAGGGGTGAAAGATATAGGCCGGAACTATGTATGATCGTCCAAAAACTGTTCTGCGGTATCGTCCCCATCGCTGAAATAGTCCTCAGCGATGTCTAGCGCAGTTCGCCTCGTTTCAGGATCCTCGTCAAGGCCATGTTCAAGAATGGCTGCGGTAGTGTCGGTGAACGAAATCCAATTCGGCCGAGTTTCTTCTTCCATGAGTGAATCATATACCTCAACGACCAGACCGGGATATGCCTCGGCATATTCCTCCAAGTATGATTCGACAGTCTCCCATGCCCGTCTCTCACGCGCGATGAACGGGGCTGTGTCGATAATCAAGGGCGCTATGTCTTCGAACGCAGTCCGCTCCGAAATTAGGGGAAGCCACTCGACGAACCATTGGAATTCCACGGCATAGGCGCCCGCATCATCAACCTGCGTAATCCGTTGTTCCCACAGTGTCTGGACTTTGTCCCAGTCTTCACGAATCTCTTCTTTATCTTTTCCCCAGCGCCAGAGCTGCCACGCCACCTGTCGGGCTAGCTCCGGTTCTTCCTTATCGTATAGGTAGGATAGGAGACTTTGACGGTCATCACGTTCATCATACCCGTTGAGGTAGGCGTTAAGTAGGTGGGCTGCCAGTCCACGTTCAACCCCGTGGATAGCTGTGTTCTCGCCAGCGACAAGCATGTCGATGCCGTGGAGGTAGCAGGGGCGGAGGTGGTCGAATAATGTTTCATGCGGGCGACTGTATCCGAGGTAGGCATCCCAGGTGGCGGAGAACATTTTCTTCGCGCGGTGGGTCTGGTTACGGGGGAATAATTTGTCGAAGTTGTCGAGTACGAGGTTGTGGTCGAAGCTCCAGATGGTGTTCAGCCAGCGTCCGAGGGTTGCACGCGAAGAAAGAGATTCTTTCTGCATTATATTCTCGATTCGTTCGCGGACATCTGGTTCGAAGCCAGATTTCTGCTCCTCGGTGTATCCCTCGTAGCCCTGCTGGTTGGCTCGACGGTATGAATACATAAGGATGGCCCCAAGGGCGAGCGGTCGGACCGAATTTATTGCCACGTGTGCGGGGTCGTTGTAGCCGGCGTATCCCTCCGGAGGGTGTTCTCTTTCATCGGTTGGATCGGGGTCGTCGAGCTGGACAAAGAGGATTTGCTTGATTTTATCGTTGTGGGCGTGGATAGATTCGATTGAGTCTATGCTGTACGCCTCGCGGAAGAGTCGTGCGACGTTCATCCGAGCCGATTCGGACCATTCCTCGGGGTTCGAGGCAACGGCCTCGCAGAGATCGATGAACGGTGTCCACGGAAAGTCGGAGGGAATGTAATCGGGGTTATCGTCGATCTTCATTCGTAATCCGCGGAGGAGTTCGCTGACGTATATCGAAGGGGCATCCTGTAACCGGGGTATGTCGTCTTGGAACGCGGTGACCTCTTCAAGAATGCGTGGAATAACGGATTCAGCGAGTCCTCGTGGACTGATCTCGGAGAGCCCACCAGCCCCGGATTCGCGTCCTTCCCAGCCAGTCGTCTCGAAGGGTTCGTCGATGCAGTAATCGATGAGGTCGCTAGGAGGCATCTCGCTGAATTCCTCTTCAGGGAGTGGACTTTCTTGTGAGACGAATCCGCCACTGGTCTTGACGAACGAGAGGACATCATCCGGTTCACCGTACTCGTCGATGAGGGTGTTCAGGTGCTGCGCATGATCGTCCGGGAGGTGGTCCCTAATCAGCCAGAGTCGGTCGCGGACCCATCGGGCTATCTCAGCTTCCGCAAGTTCGTCCTCCGTGCAGTCGTCGAACCGTTTACTTCGCTGTTCAGCGGCTTCGTCGATTGAGTCACGGGTGGGGACGTCGGTGATTATTTCGATGACGTGGAGTCGGTCTTCCTCAGACAGGACGGTAAACCCGTCGCGGAGGAGGCGGAGGAAGTCCTCTTTGATCCATACCTCCTTGTAGTTGGATGCATCAAGGAGTTCGGCAGTTACAAGACGGGGGTAGTGATCCTTGTGCTCCTTGAGCACATAGAGTCCAAGCCGTCGAAACAGGGTAATGTCGCCGAGGTAGCGTTCGACGAGGTCGTGGTGCGACTCGTCCGCAGGGTTCTGGTCAAACCAATGGTCTAACGCTCCGCAATGTGCTCCGATGAGCAAGGTTTTGAGGGAGGTTTGGCTCTGGTTCGACAGGTCTGAGCCCACGATGTTGGTCGTTATTGGCCCCACGATCGCGTTGATGTCCTTGTCCTGAATCTCGGATTCTATTACGACTGCTTCCCGAAGGCGTGATTCAAGGACATCTATCGCGTTCTCTCCTTCTGCTTCAACGAGTGTGTCAAGGGTTTCGTTCAATACGGATTCCAGACTGTAGAGGCGGGTGACGGGTTGGGCCCTGTTGTATTCGTCATCAGTGGGATGGCGCGGTTGGAGAAGTGTATCGAGTAGGTCCAGACCCGCACTGGTTTCACCGGCTTCAATGAGATCTTGGAGAAGTCTGGTTGCTTGGGTGTCGTGCCAGTCGGATGGCGTTTGCGTGACGGAGGCCTGAACTACATCGACGAGGTCCGCCGCTACGTCGAACGGTAGTTCGCGGATCACCGTGACGACCAAGCCGAGCGAGTGGCGATCGTTAGTCTGGATGTCCCGAACGATTTCGGCCACGATTTCGGGATGGTATGGTGCGAGCTCGCGGAGGTAACTGAATAGGATTTTAGGAGGGTCGGTGTAGTCGCCCCGGTCGTGGAGAGCTTCTGCCCAAGATATGTGGGTGTTACTATCGAAAAAATAGTTGTAGAGTGTATCACGGTCCTGGAGGTTGTCTAGTATGAGACCTGCGAATTCGTCGTTCCCGGAGATATCCCACGTCTTGATCTCGTCCAGAATCGTCTTCGCGGTGTAGTCGCCGAGGCCCGTTTCGTCGTCAAGCATCTCTTCGAGGTACTGTCGGGCGTGGTCGGTGGTGTCAGAGTCGACTGAAATGTCGCCAATCTGGTTGGCCATGTCGCCGTCGCTCTGCATGTAGAGCACTAGCATGAATCGGAAGATGTCTTTGCCCAGCCGTTCATCAAGTCGAGATGTGACTTCTTGGATGGGCCTGTTGTCCTGCACGGCGTTCCAGGCGTAGAGGTACCGTTGGAAGTCGAGGTGGCGGAAACGGTACTTACGGTTGCCCGGTCGGTCGGTTGATTGTTCGATGACGCCCCTGTTTATTAATCGTTGGTCGATCCAGTCCTGGCTGGTGCCGACGGTGAATATGTTGAGTCCGTCGGACTGGTCCTCTATCGCGTCGACGGCGTACTCAACGAGTCGTTCGATGATGTCGTCGCCGGTCCGTGCCCCGTCGTCCGGGTGATCCTCGCGGCCAAGCTGCTCCCGGAACTTGTCCCAGAGCGAAATTTCACCGCTGATGCCGCTGAAATCGACACCGTCCTTAGCGAGCTGAGCGATGATGTCGAGGTTCTCGATTTTCCGGCCGATTTGGATGAGGTCGTCGCTCGGTGATTCCCCGATCAGGTCCTGAACGTGCTCTTCTGCGTCTGTTGTTCGAAGTAAGCCAATGGTCAGGCGGGTTGTAAACGATTCAGCATTGTCCAGTGATTCGTACTCCCGTCGAACGGTGAGGTCGTGATTGCGGCAGGCGAATGCGACGGCGACGTTGTCGAGGTCTGCGGCAGTCAGAATGAAGTCCTGATAGACATTGCCAGCCTCACGATCAATATCGTCCAACTGATCGATGATAAGGAGGATGTGGTTGGCGACGGCGAGTTGCTTGATAGGCCGTTGTATCCCGTTGTCGAATCCGAGAGCGGTCGAGAGTTCGGTTTGGTTCCGGACTGCCGAATGGGTACTAGAATCGATGATCAGGACATCTTCCTCCCATTCTTCCCTTACGCCAGCAAGAACTCCGCTCTTACCGACGCCTCCTTCCCCGGTTACTATAACGTTCTCGCCGTTGGAAAGCAGATCTGCTGCCCGGGCGGTTTCTGGCCGTTCGATGTGACCGATACCATCAATATTGGTCTGTATTCGGTTCAGGGCCTGATTTGTCTCCTCCGCAAAGCGGCTTTTTATGGTTTGAAGACTTAGGTATTCAGATTTCAGAGTGCTCCTGTTGGCGATGATAGTCAGAAGAGCGGCGTAACTCGCGATGTTGAGTCCAGCGGCAATTTCAGTCGAGGAATAGCTGAAGGGTTTTGGGCGAAGGATATTCAGCAGCGGATAGAGGGTGATTACCACGATTACACTGAGGAGGAGATAGGTGATTCCGGTGGCCAATATCCCTCGCAATTGTCGTATCTCTTCTTTCATTGTATACTGGACGGTGTTCCGGATGAAGTAGAACATAAGAACGAGGCTGACGATGAACAGAATGGCAAGTACTCCTATCGCCATGTCCGTCTCGGGAATCTGTGGACCGACAAGGGCCATGCGTAGTGCGAATAGGCCCCCGATGGCTGCAAGCCCACGTCTGAAGAGAAATCTTGGAAAATCGAGTTCCCCGCCGAAGGTTGTGTACCTGAGTATCACCTCCTTCAGGCGGGAAAGACACATTATCGACAGAATCCTTATTCAAGTGTAATAATTGTTCTGTAAGCCGTACTTCATTTTTTCTACCGTGTAAGCATTTCAGCTATGAATAGAGTTTATTACCCCCTCTAATAGGTGAGGAGCTCGTTGTACTGGCGATTTCCTTAACACAATAAGAACAGTGGCAATCAGGGGAGTCTATGAGACTGGATTCAACGAAGACGTTCATATGCATTCACGTACGCAATCAAGTACAAATCTCGGCCCCTCATTGGCTTTTTATGGGAAAATATAGAAGTTAGATTCAGGCATTAGAACGGGATGGAAGAGACTGTATGCTATCTGTGTGGAAGTCCGACGCAAGATAATCAACCCTCAATCAGTATCTGTGAATACTGTCAGGAGGTCGAAACTACTCTTACCGCTGGGATTGAGGCATTCAAAGAGATTGGATTTACTACACAATTAGAGCCGCTTATTTCGGGTATTACGTGGTTTGACCTTAGGAAGACGGCAGCCCGCCACAATGGTCGTTCCTTCCAACGAGAGTACGTCCCATCGATCGAGGTACAGCAAGCGGTTGATGCTTTATCCCAACAGATTCAAGCGGTGGGTCAAAAGTCGTCTTTGACATATTTTCATCTGTTTAATGCTATGGGTGAAATGTGGGCTCAGAATGATCACTTGGGGTCTGAAGCCGGGTATCCAGCTGAGACGATTAAGCTAGCAGTCGGGATTGCGTCTTCCTCACATATTGAACCAGAGACATCCATCAGTCTCTGTGACCAGTATCCAGACCCCTCTGAAGTGTTCGGAACTGAATCGTCAGAATCGATTACATCCGATAGTCTCTACGGAATTGAGTTGCACTCTCTGATAGACCTCCTTGGAATCCTTTTCCAATCATGCAATGACGTGAGCGAGAAGTTCGACGAATTTGACCCAGTAAATGACTTAGATAGAGTGCGAGCTTCAGTGCGACGGGCAAATATTTCAGCTAGTGATTACCTCTATTCAGGCTATTCAATTGAGACAATGGAGCGGCTGTACAGTCCCTTCAATCTCGCCTTGCTACAGGAGTTCGGATTTGAGATCCGCGATGCACGCGACTATAGCAAACAGATGCTCGATTTCTTTTATCACAGGAGGAAGCTTCTCTATCAGGTTATTCGCTGGTATCATGCTGACGTTCTTAGAGTTATTGGCAGTTTCTGGGAACGACGTGACGATATCGATGCGGAGAAATTCTCTCGCTCTAGCATCGGCAAGGAACGTCTTTTTGCTGAAAAGATGCAGTGGTCTCACGTACTAGAAAGTGCGACCCGGTTGCTCTGGTTTGATAAAGAGGTGCTACGTGCGTGGGCCGGAATACGAAATCCGGCTCGATTTGATGCGTTCCTTAATCGTATTAGTACAGAAGTTGGTGAAATCGAATTCAACAATCCCTATAGCCAACTGAATCCTCTAGAGAAACATCCGTTAGTCAAGTGTGAAGGAGAGTTCCTCGTTCCACTACCTACCCAGTTTACAGATGCGCTCTTGAACACCTTCTATCACGACCTTTTCGATATTAGTGATCAAATCAGAGGCAACAAAAGCCAGATATGGGGAGACGTTATCGAGCATTGGTCTATCGATAGTGTTCAAAAACTGTTCCCAGATACAGAGATACGCTCAAGTGTATACTTGGGAGACCTGGAGACAGATATACTTCTTCGACATGAGGATACCGTACTAATCTTTGAGGTAAAATCAAAGCAGCTCACTAAAGAGGCATTTCAAGGAAGACCGGATGCAATCCGTGAAGATTTCTCGGAGGGGATTGGAAAGGCCGCATCGCAATTAACACACCGTATCCACTATCTTCAGAATACAGATGATGAAACTCTGGAGAATGAACTTGGCATCGACTTTCATCAAGTAGAGACGTATCTTCCAATCGGTGTGATGAGTACCACATACGGAGATTTAGCGACCACTAAGTACACCCGGTTATTGGAAGGAGGAAAGACGCCATACATAGTGAGCGCCCATCATCTCGATCTGATTTCGAGAGTCCTCAATACACCTGAAGAATTCATACGGTATTCTGAACAGCGAATCAAGGCTAATGAAAAGGGGTTCTTTGAGAGTGACGATGAACTAGATTTTCTCGGGTACTTTGTCCGTAAGGGAACTCTTCGTCCGACATTCAAAGACGTCGAAAATCTCGTAGACTCCGATCACACTGAAGTTGTGAATAGTATTGCAGGGTTTAGGAAGGAAGTAGAGGGCCATCTGACCGATGATGATACCTATACATATATCCGATGGTTGGAATAGCCACGATTTGGCGATTAGGATCTCCAGACGTGGAGGGGGTGGATATCCCGGAGAAGTTCATGGGCGTGAATCTTCCAGAAATTGAGAAGCTTGACGAGAAGCAGATAGCTCCGTTTAATCTTTCAATCAACATCGCTAGGTCAACCGAGCAGGAACGGGAGACGGGTGAGGGGCAAGGGTCGATCTGGCGCAGGCTAGGGGAGAAAATCGGGTGGCTTTTCTAACCGCTCATCTCAGAAGTTCTATCGCGTGTTCTGAATGCTTAATCTCGGCGTTGAGATAGAAATTCTTAGCGTCGGTTTCCGATTATAGCGGCTCCACCCGAGACAACCACTCCGAACACCACCCCCACACCATGCGCAACTATATTGATCGTTGCCCCACCCCCAACGCTCAGCTGACTCGGAAAGAGCACGAACACGAACAGCCCCAACAACACCACCACAAGCCCAGTGAAAATACCCTCAACAACGAGGTCAATCCGAACCCCACCCAATCCACTCCAGAGCTGCCACCCGGTCACCACCAGCCCACCACCAGCGAACACGCCGACCTCGAGCGCAACACCGCCACTGTAGATAACGGACAACTCCACCATGAGAACGAGATAGATCCCGAAGCCAACCCAGCCAGCTGTCGCCCACCCGTGGCGGTCCTGAATCCAGCACAACAGCGCTACGAATCCCATCCCGACACAGCCACCGACGATACCCGAGAACCCACGACTGTTCCCACTAACCCCCGGGACGAGGCCCGTGAGTGTGAGGAGACTGCACACGCTCACCACGACCGGCCCCACCAGCACCAGTGCCAGCAGTGTCCTGCTAAACCAGCGCCGGCGGCCTGCCAACCGTGCCAGCCCGTACGCCAATCCAGCTGCCACGACATAGCCGAACAGATTCGACAGCAGATGCCGGTCACTGTGGTGGACGAACGCACTCGTGAACAGTGAGTGGACCTCGACGTCGTGGTACTGCAGGGCCAGTCTGTGCTGCAGCGCTGGCGGTACCAGGACATGAACCGCTGCAACCAGCAGGCCAATCCCAGCAATACAACCGAGATCGAGCAGTGTTTCGGTAGACGGCCGTGTGATGTCTGCCCGTCTAAGAGCACTGAGCGTGGGCATTCACATCTTCTCCACGATGGTTGCTATCGGCACCCCGACAACGAGAAGGAGAATCGCAATGCCGAACAGCCACGATATGCCTGGTCCCGCTACCACCCGCGGCAGCGTATCCAGGGCTGCCATCACCAGTGGGGGAACAACAAGGACCAACAACACCACACCCATCAGTGTCCCACTGTCTATGTTGCCTCTCTCACCAGCCTGACCAGTATCATTTACAGTGCTTCCGCCTCTCGAATGGTGTATCGAGTCGTCTGGACGCATGGACGGGAGATTGGTATGACTGGGGCTCGTATAATCACTGGAGATAGTTCAATAATTCAAGTTGTTGTGATGGCAATCACGGCCCTCAGCAGTACCTATGATGGCCATCATGAGCCTTTGCTGTGGGGTGGTTTGGAATGAAATCCCGCGAAGAGTTGCTGGACGAGTACGACCACCCCAATCAGGAGACCAAACGAGAAGTTATCAACTATCTGTATGACAATCCGGTCGGGGATCATGACCCTGAAACGATTTTCGAGGCTATCCAAGCGGACTGCCCTGCCAACAGTTCGGGTACCGTTGCCAACGCACTCTCGGACCTGAACACTGAACATGACCGAATTGCCCACCACCAACGATCTTTCTACCAGTGGGAGGGAGAAGGGCGTCGTCGACCTAATCGACGATTGGCCACTGTTGGCGAGTCGGTCAAAGCGTGGCTTGCCACACTGGAGCTGTCGGCAGGGACACTCCTACTGGCGTTTGTAATCTGGTTCCTCGGGATTCTGACTGCGGTCCTGAGCCTCATTCCACTGTTCGTGACCGACACCCTGGCTGGCGCGACCTTCATTTGGTGGTTCCGAATGGCTGGGCTGCTGACTATCTGTGGGTCAGCAGCAGTGATGGCGTGGATTCCACTTTATCTGTGGGACCTACGGTCTGCTAAGGAAGTTCATTGAGGGGTGTGATTTCACAGTTTTTCCGAGAGAGCCGACAGCTGATTACAGACTAGCGCTGTGTAGTGTGAGAAACAGACAGAGGGCAAGTTAGCTTCTACTTCAGATACGGACAAGTGCCAGGATAGGTTGCCATCCCATCGTATTCGACCAGCTCAGCCTCGAGTTCCTCCAGCAGTCCAGCTATCTCATCGAGCTGAGCGCCAGCCTCCTTTGCAAGGTCGTACTCCTCCAGTGTGTCTATCCGGTCGATAGCCTCAGCGACCACTCGAGAAACGACTTCTACGTCGTTCTTGATCGAGTTATCCCGTGGCCGGGTCAGAATTGGCGTCTGATTCCGTCTCCCCGTCGGGTACCTGGTCTGGCCAGCAGTCGAACTGACACCATGTTCGATATGCGAAATCGCCCTCTCTTGCAAGTCTGTCTTGGTATCTGTGGTTCGTGATAGGGAGACTGCCATATCGAAGACCCACCCTGGGTAATCCTCTGTCGGCTCAAGCGGAATCGACGCCGATTCGATCGGCTCATAGTCGTTGAAGTTCTCGATAAATTGGTCCCGCAAGGAGGTGAAATCCGAATAAGTAGCCTCGATGTTGGTCTTCTGTTCGGCGAGCTCAGGGGCGTGGTTGCGCAGCAAATCCTGAAAATACGGATCCTCCTCAAGTCGGTCCGGCGCAACATAGAACTCACTCTCATCGCTCATCGAATACGATGGTTCTGCTGTCGTCACAGTTGAGCGCTTTACTTCGGGCAAATTGTCCCGCCAAGCCTGTACACGGTCACGGAGTGTATCCGAGTGATACGTGCGACGCTCTCGCTTGTTCTGACGATGGAGTAAATAGGTATAGTATGCAGTTACAGCCACCAGGATCACAGTCGAACCGGCTTGGAGCCATGCTGGTTCCACGACCATTGCCTACCCCCACTGGTTGCTGTTTAAAAATACGGTCGATGCTAAACTGGCTACTTACTAACCAATACCCAGCTTTAATTGTCACTACCCAAATCCAGTATCGCTTCTATCATCGTTCGACGGACCGGGTCAGAGTGAACACGAGCAGTGCCACGAATCCCGGCACTACGAGGCGATCGAACAGCCTGTACAGCGGTTGGAGCCAAGGCGGTAGTTCATTGCTGCTACCCAGAACGAGTATTCGGGAGAGTGCGAGTGTTGCATCGACGAAGGATGACGGCTCCTCGAGAACGAATGGGAAGGCAACAAAAGCGGATATCCCTACCGTCAACAGTATATAAGAAGCGACTACGCGATGAGGGTCCTCTCCGTAGCCGGTGACAGCATTGTAGGCCAGGTTCGACAGAATGTGTCCTATGGAACCGAGAATCTCCAACAGTGATGGGTCATCGTGATATCCCCATTGGTACTGGCTGATACGATTGTGCATCTCTTTTCGGAAGAATGCCGAGACTGCGACGGTATCACCGACAGATTTGGCACCCTGTTTGGCTTTCAAATACGTAACCTCCCGTTGGTCCATACCCCGCTCTTCAGCTGGAAGCGGAGATAGAGGATCGACATCGATGGTCCAGTTGCGGCTTTGGAGACTCTCGCGATAGTCCGGGAAATCGAATCCATCGAAATTGGTCTTGTTCGCTATAATATGCTCAAAGGCGCCTGACTGTGGTATGATATCGATGTCGCCAATGGTCGCGCCCCTAAGACTGTAGTATACAGTGCCAGAATCTGGTTGAATGAACCGACCGGATTTGATATGGCTGTCGTGTAGGTAGATACGGCCCGTCCCGTTCAGACCTGCAAACGTTCCGTCCGAATCGTCGGCTTCCGGTGAGAGTACGTCGAGCGGGATACAGCGTAACTCAAGGCGTTCGATTGTAGCGCCCGAGAGATGAATTAACCCAAATATTTCTGTTTCTGTGAATGATAATTCAGTCGCCTCGATTCGACTGAATTCGGCATTTTCCAGTCGGGAACAATCGAAATTTGCAGAACCTTCGAACCGAACATCGCGGAAGTCAGCACCATGAGGGTCGATGTCGCTGAACTGGAAGAATCGTGAATCCTCATATAGGCGGCCACCGTAGTATATTTGTAGATCGTCAGTATCAGGCTCTCCTCCAAATGAGGCATCCGGGTCCGGTTCCGTGCTGGTTCGTCTAATGCCACGGAGTGGGAGCAAAGTCATGTGCATAAACCGATAACGTTGCTCTTCCTCTTCCAGCTCGGTTTCAGCGTATTCACTCTTGAAACTCGTGCCGACAAAACTCGCATCCGATTCAAATGTCGCCTTCGAGAAGTCAGCGGCTTCCAGTATCTCTGACTGACTAATCTCAACTAACTTCTCGAATGAAGTTCGATGGCCGGAGATTGTCTCCATTACACAGTTGTCGATAATCATGCGTTTGCTCAGTGTGGCACCGATCAGTGAGAACGAATCAATTTTCGAGTCTTCGAATCGGAGATGTCCATCGATATCCGCGAAGTGAGCTTTGAAGGATTTGATTTTCACGTCATACCCAGTTATGCTAGCTGGCAATTCACTGTCGCTGCAATCTAAAGAGACGATAGCTGCACCATCCAGTACGATTCGCGGAGTGCCCCCGATATCTACTCTCTCATGTTTTAAATCAATAACCGGTAGTACTGCATCGACGAACTGATTGGACCGGGAACTGTTAGCCTCTAACCGATCTACGAATGCATCTCGCACCTCCGCAACAGTGGTCGATGCGCGGCCTTCTTCGCCTAAATGGAAGATACAACGGGACTCGCTTTCATCATGAATAGGGTGTGGACACTCCCACTCTATCGCTTCCGAAGATTGGTCTTCAGTCCGAATCTCGGCTTTTTCTGCGAGTTTGCGAATTCCCTCACTTCCCTTCAACGGGAGTGTTGTTTCCCCAAGCGGGAGTTCAGTTGAGTAATTGCAGTTATTCATTACATATTACCTATCTGAACAGCTATTTCAGAGTTGGGACGACCGGGGTGAACATTTTAGCGTGAAAAATAGTCATCTCAGTACTCTTGCCCACCAGAATACATTCCTGAGATCTAAGGCAGGCAATCACACTGGGCCTAAACTAAACTGACACATACTATATCCGCCCACCGCTGAAACACCGACACAGTGCGCTGGGGCGAGTATCCGGACGACTGGGAGGAACGCACACAGCGGGTCCGAGAACGCGACGAATACACCTGCCAACAGTGTGGCGCCACCGACACAGAACTGCATTCCACCATCAAACACCCATCTCGGATGGTGGCAGCCACGATCTAGACAACCTCGAGACGATCTGTCGGGCCTGCCACGCAGCCGAACACCCTGTCAAAACCACGCTCTCCGAGGCACTCACGAACAACCAGCGATTGCGGATGCAATATCGGTCGTCCAGTGGCACCCGTGTCCGCGGACTCGACCCATACGGCATGGCCATGCACGAAGGGATCCAGTACCTGGTGGGCTACGATTACTACCGCGAGGAAATCCGAATCTTCAGGCCCACCAGGATCGAGTGGGTCGAACTACAGCCAGAGACGTTCATCCCGCCGGCAGATTGGGACACCAGTCAGTATCTCGCCAACGAGATGGGATTCCAACGGACCGACTCCGACAGCTGTTTCATTGCCACCGCGGCGTATGGGTCACCGACAGCATCGGAGATAGACGTCCTCCGTCGATTCCGCGACGACATCCTCGCCAAATCATATCTGACCCGCTGGCTGATTTCAATGTACTACGCCCTGAGCCCACCTATCGCCCGGTGGATTAGCCGGAGTCGCAGGCGGCGAACTGCCGTCCGTCGCCTGTTCGTGGCGCCGTTGGTCAGATTGATAGAGAGGGTTTGGAGTTAGTCGGTCTACCACCAAGCCACGAGAATACCGCAACGACACAGTCTCTGACACAACCCCCAGAATTATCAGGGAAACTGAGAGTAAACAATCGTGAACACTCGGCGCCTCGGCCTAACCCTACTCTTCGTCTGTCTCGCCCTAGCCGCCCTGTCGACGCCAGCGGCCGCCGACGAGACCTTAGAGGGATCCACAATCAACGCCTCGGCCCAACAGGAAGCAACGAACCTCGAGCGGCTGGAAACCGTCGCCGACCGGGCGGGCCTATCCGCCCCGACAAACGCGATGTTGTTCATCGACGACTCGGGCGATGCCTACCTCGTCGGCACCGCCCAGCAAACCCGACCGGGGCGCTCCCGGTTCCTGCCAGCAGTGTCCTGAACTCGTCTCTAGAATCGTTGTCCAGACTGGCGTAGCAGGTGACCGCCATCGCCAGTTCGTCACTCTCGACTGCACCGGTCTCGTACGCCCGCAGGAACCGCCACTGCACCGATGGATCCATCTCCCGTAGCGCGTCGGCTGCTCCTGGTCCGTTTCCACGACGTCGTACGGAAACTCCCCACCAGACACGACGAACAGGAGTCGTCCCCGACTCACCGTACTCGACAGGAGATGGAGATGGTTGAGTCACTCAAACGGGCCAGTTGAGGCGGGCGTCTCTAAGATGTTGGAAGAGATCGGTTGACCGTAGATGGGTATATATAACTAGATTGAACTTGGGTGCTCCACATCTACTGTGCTAAGACACGATTCAATATCAGATTCGTTATCTAGGAAGTCACCATCCATAGTGACGAAGTACAGTAGACTTAGGCTCTCTTCTTGAGTTAGGTGGTATGAATCAAGTAGAATATCTCTGTCTGTAGGTTTCCCAGATAAAATCTTGTCGATAGTACTGAACACTGAATAGTTATTATAATTATGGTTGATATTTTTGAATATTTCTGGTTTGAACCCGTCACAATTCTGGTTTCTGATATTGGCAATCATATTGACGGCTGCATTAAAGTCATCGTCAATATCATCGCTAGTGGACTGTAGTCCTGTCCGGCTGCTCACTTGTGTCAATCCCGTATAATAGTGTTCGTTGTCTTTGATATGCTGAATCACGTGGTCGACTGCAGCATCTCTACAGTGACTCAGTTTCTTCCAGACAAAATCGACTATTTCATCCACTCCTGGTCGGGAATATCCTGCTTCGAAATCTTGGAAGATATGCTTTGCAGCCTGTTTGGCAAGCCGACGGCGTTCATTGACGACATCCTCCGCTTCCGATAGAACTCTCGGGCTGGTATGAAGGTCAATTCCGGATAGTGAATCAATATACGACCTCACTACGGGTGCTTGACGATCCCACTCAACAGTGTATCCTATTATAATATTTGTCTCGATGAAATGATTCGGCATTAGTAGAAGAGTAGGTTATTCACCAGACGATTGATTATCGAGGTACTTTGCGGCAATTTTCCCCCAACTGCTATCTTCTGAAACTCTGTTTGACTCATTCGCCTCGTCAAACTCGTCGTCGATAGCTTGACGGAACTCAACTAGGTCGTTCGCTACGAACTGCCTAGTTCGTTGATACTCATCTTCCCATTCCTCTCTCTTCGAGTCATAGTACGAATCGTGTTCAAGAAGACGAAGCTGCTGACAATATAGACGCCAAACCCCGTCCGACAACTGCTTGAAACGGTCTGCAAGTATTCGGTTCTGCTCCCCGACAGCAGACAGATAGCGCTTTGCAGTATTCACGTATCGACTAAACAGAGTGTTGAATTCATCAAATTCAGTATCTAACGGCAGATATGCTTCAGCAGTACTGATCTCTGAGGCTAGGTTGTCCGTTCCAAGATATAGTGGGCGGTCATTAGAGAATTGTTCGATAGCGAATAGTATATTTAGCTTGAAGTACCGCTGGAAATCGTAAGGGGCCTCACCGTAGACATCTTGGATTTTGTCTTCATGACTACGGAAAACATCGTAGTCCTCCTCGATAGCCAATTTAATTTCTCTCTTCGCTGTCGCAATGTCGTCTTCCCCAATCCCCTCTGCAGGAGTGACCCCTTCCTGACCCGGTTCGTACCATTCACCGGTTCCAGTACCCGCTGTCGGTTTTGATTGAAGAACACCCGTATCAAGCCCGTGGTTCACAGTTTCTTGAACAGTGTCGCTAACTACACCATCGATATACCAATAGTACGGGAGCAGCTCTTTAATGGTGTTTTCATCGTCTAATCGCTCTCGGAGATGATAGAATATCTTCTGGATGTCGAGATAGACAAGACCATCGATCTCGTCATCTGATTCGAATACGTGGGACAATAACTCCAACAAAGTGTCCCTCTCCTCTGGCGTCATTGTTATACTAGGACTCATGAGCGCTAACGAAAAAACTTTCTCACCAACTTCGCCTCTCTTTTATATCGGGTCGGAAGACGCCCCTCAGTATTCGCTCAAGCGCGATTCCAGAATGTTCTGGTAGGTATCGTCACCGGTTGCGTCGGCCAGCCCTTCGCACAGCTCGCGGGGGTCGTCGGTAATCTCCCACTCGCCAAGGTAGTATATGTGCACTCAGCGTCCCAGCCACCGCAAAAATATAGGATTCACGCTCATGGTCACGAGCATCCCGACCGAGTGCCGGATGGGTGAAAGCCCGGGCGCGCAGCAGTCGCGACCGTTGTACAGCGGCAAAAGGTACGGCGACACCAGATAGCCGTCTGTATTCCGAGCTGTCACGGTATGCAGCGGACGCTCTGTCGGCTCGTGGAGAGGACCAGAATGCAAGCCACGATGAGCCCCCTTCCGGGGCATAACCAGCGCCTCGGACTCGACCAGAGCGATGGACCCCCAGCGGAGATCGTCGGAAGCGGCTCCGCGTCGACGGCAGGCTGGGTGCCTCAAGTTTGCTGTCGAAGCAGGTACTGAGCCGACCGATTAACGTCCGTGACGACGGGGACTATGTCGCGTTCTGGACAAGCCACCATGGAACTATATATTCCCCATTATATATTATCAAATGAATGCCACCCTCTGCTGACGCAACTAACGACGAGTGGTGGGTGGTGGAGCAGCAACTCTGGTATCTCTCCACGATGGGCGGTCTGATTGGGTTTTCTGTCGGGATTGGTGGCTTGTTATTGAGCTGGGGGCTGATAGCTGTTGGTTGGGCAGCCCAGCTCAACAAAATTGGCGTTACACAAGTAGGGGTTGCAGTGTTCCTTAGTCTCCTGCTGGTCAACATCATATATCACCGGCTTCGGAGCTATGCCTTCCTGATATTCACCGGACTCAGTCGGCTAGCGACATTAGTTGTCAACCTCGATCAACTGGACGCGAAGTCGAGTTACGAGTTCTGCCACGAATCACGGCCCATCCTGGTGTTTGGTTTCGGTTGGTTTGCAGCCATGGGACTCGCATTCTTCCAGATCGGACGATGGACTTGTTTCCGAACCTATTCGGGTGGACCACTGCATATTGCATGTACTAGCTTTGCACCTGGCTTCTACCGGGCACTCACGATCTTCTTTACGCAACTACAGTTTGCTGGGTTTGGTGTAGGAGGCATTCTCTTTGTCGGGTCCTTTATAATCGAAATTAGATGCAGCTGGCGCCGGTCCCGCATGCAGCAGTTCTACCATAGTTCGTCACTCTACACCTGGCTACACCCGATGGCGGCCTTTAGAAAACAACTTGAGCAGACAACGTCTAAAGACGAAGATAGTGACGAGTGACTACACAGTCAATCATGCCTGTTTGGATGTCGAAAGTAGGTGATATCGAAATTGGCGATGATAGGTGTTATCACCGCATTTCAAGTCGCTTCACACTGGGCTATTGAAGTTAGAGCATTGCGGCTTGTTTTCTCTGGTCTCTCGCGCGTCGCTGCTTGGATGGGTTCTCGTGCCTTTAACCAACAATAACTCGAATATAGCCATTTTGTTGGTTAAACTGTGCATTATCCCTCCTCCCACCCTGCGGTCCAATCTTCGGCGGTGGCGGTCGCACAAGCATCCCGAGCGAGCGCCCGAGTTCCGGAGTGGTGAAAGCCCGGGAGCTACCTATAAACAACACACGCCAGTGTACCGCTCTGCTTGACCAGTTCTTTGCATTTTCAAAGAGAAGGTTATTACCCTAAGCAAGGTAACGCTATATGCAACTAAATGGCCTTTTCATTTGACACCACGTACAAAAATTTAGACGCGAACCTCTATTCCAGAGTAACGCCCAAGAGTATCGCTAATCCGGAAATTTTGCTTCTAAACACCGGTCTCTGTACTGATCTTGGATTAGATACAGCAGCGCTCAATGCTACCATTCTAGCAGGCCAGGAGCTCCTGGAAGAACCAATCGCCCAAGCATATGCAGGCCACCAGTATGGAAGTTTTACCGTCCTGGGCGATGGGAGGGCCATGACACTTGGCGAACATGTACACGACAGTAGTAGGTGGGATATTCAACTGAAAGGGTCCGGTCGAACCCCCTACTCCGGAAGAGGCGATGGCAAGGCGACTGTCAGCTCGATGCTCAGAGAGTATCTGTATTCATATGCGATGCAGCGTCTCAACATCAACACATCGCGAAGTCTGGCAGTCATCGAAACTGACGACGTAGTCGAACGACGACAGAGAGAAGCTGGAGCCATCCTTGTCCGAGTGATGAACAGCCACATTCGATACGGAACCTTCCAGTATGTTGCAGGTCACGCATCCGACGAACTACAGCGATTCACGGACTATGTTATCGACAGGCACTATCCGCAGCTAAATGCAACGGCTCGCACTTATCTAGAATTCTTCGATGCAGTCATGCAGTCGTCGATCGAGATGGTCGTTGACTGGCTGCGTGTCGGATTCATCCATGGTGTGATGAATACGGACAACATGAGTATCGATGGCGAGACATTTGATTACGGCCCCTGTGCGTTCATGAATTATTACGACGAGCAGGCGGTCTTCAGCTCGATCGACAAGCACGGCCGATATGCGTTCGGAAACCAGCGACCCATCTTGCGGTGGAATCTTGAACGGTTTGCAGAGGCACTCCAACCCCTGTGTACGCAAACAGCGCTCACGTACGATGAACTCGAAGGCAAACTGGACGAATTTGAGGAGCGGTTTGATGCACACTACTACACGATGATGCGGTCGAAACTGGGAATCAACTCAGATGGCGAGGACGAACTCGTCGATGAATTTATCGAGTGGCTTCGCAAATCGAACGCAGACTATATCAATACCTTCCTCGAATTAGAGACGCCTGGCACGTTTGATTACCCGGAGTTTGCAACTGCAGAATTCGAACAGCTCAGGGATAAGTTGGCTGCTGTCGGCCTAGATGAGGAGTTGATGCAGGAAGCCAATCCGCGGTATATCCCCCGCAACTATCTCGTTGAAGAGGCATTGGACGAGTATCTCGAAACTGGAGATCTCTCCAAATTCAAGGGGTTACTGACCGTGTTGGAAAATCCCTATACATCGACGGATATGGGGTCACAATTCCAGCAACCACCGCCGCGAGAATTCGATGCAGAGTATACAACGTACTGTAATACTTGAGCGGATATTACCAAAATGGGCATAGTCATCAATTTTACCAGCGTCAGTCGTCCTTTTGCTCACCCACGTCGGTCAACGCGGACACCTCCTCATCCTCACCGCCGTCGGTGATGTCCGTCTCCAGCTTGCAGTCGAACCAAGTCCACTCCATGTCTAGCATCCCGTCGCGTTCGAGGTTCCAAGGGTCGCCATCTTCGATTTTTGGCTCCTCCAACCGGGACTGGAGAAGGTTCCAGATGAATACGAGCTTGCCGATTAGCGGGATGAACGCGCCGACAGTAGCCATTGTGAGATTGGCACCGGCTGGCTTACAAAATATAGAGCAGCAGAAATAGCAGCACTCTCAGGAAAACTGATCGTGCTTATCGCCAAATGTTCGACCAAGCCGTTCAACGATCAGTGCATCCTCTGTACCCAACAACCATTTCCGCTCAGTTCTGGAGGGTTTCAGCAGATCATCAGAATCGAAACTACTGCTAAAACACTCCAAAGAGGCTCAAAGCAGTGTTAAGCAGCGGGATCATAATGACAATTCCTGCGACGCCAGCCGAGCGTCGAATATCCAGATTTCGAGCATCCCGGATGGCGTACGTGAAAAGATACCCGAGCCAAACGTAGGCGATGACGCCGGTGAGGAGATTAAATAGGAACAACGGAGACGGAGGCTGCATCTGAGTCATCGCTATCGGTGGAGCGTCTCCGGTAAGCGTGAGGACCCAGATAGTGAGTGTCAGAATCGTGTGTCGCAACAAGAGCGGAAGCGATGCCCATCCGATGTTTGCCGCAGTCCGGGCGATCGAGCCAGTGCCGCCAACAATCGCGGTCAGGAGATACACGGGAACTGTCAATACGGTCCAGAGAGCAGCACCGCCGATTAAACCGGCAATGAGAAACACGAACACAAGTCCTTCGGGCGTGAATTCGGACGGAAATTGGTCTGCGTACGGCACCCCACTCGCAACGGCGACGACACTTGTGAAAATTAAGATGATCGCGGCACCGGCTAGTGACGGAGGCCGTTGAGCGGAAAACTCATCCGGAGCGAAAAACTCATCCGGAGCGAATAGCGGTGTGTAGGGCATTGGTTATCGCGTATTTCGACTCGTCAATAAGTTTACTGATTAGAGATAGAATCGGTGAGAGGTCGAAAATAGACGTCTTCGGCCTTCGAAAGGATGACTGAGGCGTGCGCATCAGCAGTGAGCAACATATTCGCTCAACAGACGCTGAAACGAAGAGGGATTTCCAGTACCGGCTTGTTTGAAGAGCTGGTCGTGATTATCCCAGCATTCCTGAACTCCCTAATGTTCAGTAAATCAGAATAACTTAGCAAATGGTGAGGCCAGTAATAATATTGAGCTTCCCAATCAGGCTCCTATCCTCTATAATCTCATGCCGCCGACTGACCTCTAATCGCTGAAAGAACTGGTGGACCCGACTTCTGAGGGAACGCCTATTACACTCTCGTTTCACCATTTGACCAAGATGCGTATCTCACGGGAGTTTATTTCTGAACAGTATCCTTCGGAGCAGGCCGTAGAAGATGATGAACCTGGTTTCCGGATCGAGACGATCCTGAGCCTGGACAGTGAGGAGAGCGTTTTCGACATCAGCACCCACGAACACTATCCAGGAGATAGTACGGCGACCCAATCTTTTGGAGGGACCTTTGTTTTCTCAGACTGGTCTGACCTTCAGGACGTAGCTGAACTACTGCAGCGTTACATCCGCGAGCAGGATGATCAAAAGCGGTCGATAACTGTTCCTCTGGATTCTGGAAACGGATTCAATAGCAGACTTGGAAGGCATATAGAGGATATTGAGGAGGCCAGGTTCACAGTAGATGACTATGGGCTTGAGGTGGATGCAAACGGGCACCGAGGCGAGATACGCCACTACAGCAAGACCGTGGACTACACACATCAGGACCGGCGAAACGCTATGGCGTTTCTCGATATGGTCGATGAACTGTTCCAGGATACGAATGAAGAACCGATTCTGCACTTGGAACATCCAGATCTACGCAGTGATGCAGTTCCCGAGTACGTTGACGGGCACTACCAGAGCTCCGTCCGGACTGCGTTCCGAGTCCTCGAAGAGCGGATCAGGGAGGAGGGCGATTTTTCTCAAGATGACACCGGAGTGAGTCTGGCTCAAGATGCCTTCAACGCTGACCACGGCCCGCTTACTTTTGCCGACGTGGAAGCAGAGAAGCTTGGTTGGATGTATCTATATGCAGGAGGGTTCGGTGCTTTACGGAATCCTCCTAGTCACCGTGATGAGAAATCTATTGATCAGAAGCGTGCCATGCAGATTCTCCACTACGTCGACCTACTTCTCGATGTACTCGAGACAGAAGCTGCGGAGAACTGATATCTGTGAGAACTGTCCTTTAGCCTTGTACCTGCTTATTCGATTTCTGCTCTTACCTCTCACGTTAAGCAGAGATAGAACTTCTCTCCAGAAAACTGGTCGTGATTATTACCGCATGCTCAACCGAGCAGACCACCGGTCAGTACAGAGAGTACACAGGATTTTCTCCAAATGACGCCGGGTGTACACAGCCAGAGGTTGGGAGACTTCGCCTGTTCACGACGAGTTGATCAAGCCATGCACTCTCCTTGCTCCAGTAGCAGGACAGCTACCGCAAATCGGGTCGTCTCGCTCGGTGAACACCGTAGACAAACACTGCTCCTATCATCATGATGCCGACAGTGGGCCAGATATCGAACAAGGATCGTATGAATAGATCTTCCGAACTGTACAGAGACTGGGTCGCTCTCAGAACCTGCTGGAGGGTGAAGTACCCGAAACCACCGATAATCCAGGGAAGCGCCACAGCTGTCAGGAGGAGTCTGTGGCTTCTGTTGGCAGGCTCTCTCCGGAACATGGCTCCGGCGTGATACAGCGGATACGAGACCAACATCGCTAGCGGAGTGAACCCTATCGCGATCATCATCGGGATTCCTTCCTTTTGTACACTGATGGTCGCTTCGTAAATCCCTGCAGCCACGAACAGCAATCCCAGCATCACCATTGCGCCAATGACGAACAATTGCTGACGGTGGTTCTGTGCGGCCCCAAGCAGAAACGCGAGTCCCCCACCACAGATGGCCACGACACTGATTGCGATGCCCCAGTCATCGAAATTACCGAGGCCCATGGCTATACCGACCACAACCGCCACGATGGCCATCTGAAAATATCTCATGGCTTATTATAATAAGACTTGAGCTGAATATATTGTGGCAGTGGGTTGGTAGCCGTAGATGGTGTGTTGATAAGCTACTAAAGAGCCGGCTCGTCCCAATAATTTTCGAATTGACCTTTTGAGAACGGCCCTTTGATTCCTTGTCTACGTATTCGATTGCCGCACATTCGTCTCACACTAATCACAGGTGTTGACTGTCCCTGACGACTGTATCTGAAAAAGAATTGGTCACGATTATCGCCGTAATCGGGACTGCACTCAGGGAGTTTCGCATCCTTTCCGGAAATCCTGGAAGCGACGGTTTACCGGAAACAGAACCGCATGACAACGGCGGAGTTGGCGATAAGAACAAACTGTAGACCCCAATTTCCGGAAACTACCCAGCCACCATTATATACCGCGCTAGAAAACCAATCTACTAATCAATCCATGATTCGCGATGCTCGTGTGCTTCGGGCGGGGTTCATACCGAAGGAAATCGAACATCGCGACGCCGAGTTGAACCACCTCTCCAGCGTTCTGGAACCGATTACGAACGGGGAACCCGCCGACACCGCCATCGTCACAGGCCCCAGCGGCGCCGGGAAGACGTGCATCTCGAAGTTCGTCACCGAGCGTCTGCGAGAGGAAGTGCTGGACATCGAGACCACCTATGTCAACTGCTGGCGCAACTACACCCGCTTCCGAACGCTCTACCAGATTCTCGACGACCTCGGCCAGACCATTGATATCCATCGGCAGTCGACACCCCACGACGAACTCGTCGACCGGATCCAACAGTACGATGGACCGCGAACGGTGATCATCCTCGACGAGGTCGACCAGCTGGAAGATCCGGGCATCCTCTACGACCTGCACAGCTTGGAGCAGTTCGCGCTTGTCTGTATCGCTAACAAAGAAGAGGAGCTGTTCAGCCGTGTCGACGACCGGCTCGTGAGCCGACTCCGCTCCAGCGAACACGTCCGGATGGACAAGTACCACGACGAGCAACTCTACGACATCCTGAGTGCCCGTGCGAAATGGGGTCTCGACGAGGATGTCATCACCGACGACCAGCTCTATCGCATCGCCGATGCGGCCGCCGGCGACGCCCGTCTCGCGATAGGGATTCTCCGTACCGCCGCTAGCGAGGCTGATAGAGAAGATGAAGAGCGAATCACAGACGACATGCTGTTGGACGCTGCGGATGACGCCCGGGCACAAATCAGGCAGACGAGCCTCGATTCACTCACACCACACCAACAAACCGTCTACGAAATCGTTCATGAGGATGGTCCCCTCGGACCAGGAGCCATCCACGAGCGCTATCGCGACGCCGTCGAAGACCCGCGAACGAAACGGACGATTCGGACGTACCTCTCGAAGATGGTCCAGTACAACCTTCTAGAAGCCAACGGGACGAGCCGAGACCGGCAGTATTCCGTCGTCACCGAACCAGTCAGTTCGCCGGCGAACTGAGTCCCACGCAGCGATTCGACGCTAGAGTTGCCCTGTTAACCAACATTCGGACTGCCTTGGCTCGTTTTGTTGGTTAAACTGTTGCAGACGATTTCGGAGAGTTTCGCGGAAGCGGGCGAGACACTCAAAATCCCGGGTACAACGGTCTATTCCAGATTGCTCCCGTCGATTTCCTGAAACTCGGAAGCGACACGCCGCAGATTATCGGGTCTGTGAACCTCTACTCATGTATGTCAGACCACCCACCCTCGAATCGATTGGAAATTGAGCAACCAACGCGAGGAGCTGACCGGAATCGGTCCATATCCAGCCAACCTGATACAGCGAGCGGCGACGTCCTACTTCCCTCACTTGAGGACGGCATCACGCTGTTGGACGTCGACGGCAGTCGGGGCGTGCCTATCCTGCAGTCGATAGTACTTGACCATCTCCTCATGCACAACGGGCCCGCTTTCTGGGTCGACGCCAACGGACACGCCACGACCACCACGCTCTCACGAATTGCTCCCAGCCAACGGTTGCTCGACCGGATCCACGTTGCACGCGGATTCACCGCCTACCAACATTACGGCGCTGTCTGTGATCTCCCGACGGCAGTGAACCACTGTATTCAGGAATCGACGACCGTGGATGGTTTGCGAGAGCGACAGTCCACGGATTGCGATGGGGAGACGTCTCCTCACACACCCTCGCTCATCGTCGCCCCAGCCGTCGATGCACAGTACCGTGCCAACGATACCCTCGGCGAGGCACACACCGAGACCCTCCAAGCCCGAGCGCTCGCAAAGTTAGCGACCTACGCCGAGGGGTACGACATCCCCGTGCTCGTCACTCGAAGCAAGCGCGACGAGTTCACCGCGCCGGTCGCGACGGCCGCCGACCACCATCTGGAGTGTGAGCAAACCCGGATGGGGCCAAGAATCAGTGGGGAGGGCTTCGAGACACTCGTCTATCCCGTCGACGGCGGCACGTACTACCAGACGACGTTTGCCTACTGGCGACAGTTGCTCGCGGCACGCGCTACGCGGGTCGGTATGGAACCGACGACGCCAGCCGCGTCGACGCCGACCACGGAGGGTGTCGGGACAGGCGTCACAACTGACGGTGAGACGGTATCGGCCACCGCGGACCCCTTACTCGATGCGTGGACGGCAACCGGAACAGGAGGTCGATAGCGATGGGGCGCACGAACCCGACGTACCGAGATGCGCTCCGAGCCATCGAAGAGCGCTGGGCGGAGTTCCGCCGGGCACTGCGGCGTCGCGACCAGCCTCAGTTTGATCGACTGTTCGAGTACGCCCGCGAGCACGCCGACGCGAGCGGGCTGTTGAACCACCAGAATCCGATGCTGCCGGCACTGTTCAGTATCGACCTTGAGCAAGAGGCGCGTCTCGACGACCACGCAGACCGGCTTGACGAACTCGAAGCTTCGCTGGGGAGCGTACAAGACAGCAACGTCACAGGCAGTGAGCTGCAGGAGGAAGAAAACTGATGACGAGCCTCGGTACAGTTTCGTGCGACATTGAGTGACGTTGCATCCCTTGAATCTCGTAGGGTCCAAGGGACAAATCCAGAGAACTACGGAGTTACTTCGTCGATAGCCCGAACAAACTCTTCGGCATGTTGTGATCCGAGAAGAACTGCACGTCCATTCGTCCGTTCAATCCAGACTCCACGATTGCCACTGACGTTGTACGCTATTTTCCCAGGAGCCCACCGAATTCCCCAGCCGCCGAACTCGCGAAGTGGGCCGTACTGTTTGGACTCGTATCGCGCAATCTCCGACCACGGAATGCGTCGGAACGAACGGTGGAGCGGCCACATTTTGAAATAGATACCGTCGTCTCTTACCGCCGTCTGGAGGCGAAGACTGTAGATTAGTCCAGCAACCACGACAATGATAGCGAGCCCTCCCCACGAGATGGGCCCTAATACAAGCGTGAGAAGTCCGACCCCACCTAAAAGTACCCAGAGCCATGGCTGACGAAATCGCTGTACTTCCTGAAACCGGGGATCATGCTCCATCTGTGGGTCACGTGGAATTGGTGCCGCTCGGTAATGGCTCCTCCGGACAGCCTGCTGCAGTTCTGTAAGGGACACCCATTGTACCGAGCACTCGGCACGATTCTTCGAAGCATCTTGCGGCCAGTTTCATACGTTCGCCGCGTTCAGCACAGCCACAACGAACGCTCCGTAAGTCACGATTGTAACAAGACACTCGAGTTCAGTCTCTGTGGGTATCGGCAGGGAGTTCAATTGTAGCGACGTTCCCACTCTCATACTGGAACCTGAGTTGCCCACCGACTGCCGTGACGGCCCAATTGACGATCCAGAGGCCGATACTGCGACCATGTTGAAGCGGTTGTTCCTCATCTGCCCCCAGCGCTGCTAGCTCATTCTCGGGAATCCGGTCGTTAGTATCCTTCACTTGGAATATGACCGTCTCGTCGGCGTCATCATCGCTACAAAATAATTCGACAGTCGGGACAGGGTCATCGGAGTGTCGAATCGCGTTCTCTACAAGAGTGGACAGCGCGAGCGAGAGGACTGTCGGATCAGTCCGAACGTGATCGGGTGCTGCATCGGCCACTACGGCCACACTCGCCTCAGGGTACGTGTCACGAACATCCATACGGACTGTCTCTATGAAATCCAAACAGTCGACCGCCTGCTGTTCAATCTCTCTATCCACGACCTGTTCGAAATCGCGCATCTGTTCGGAAATCGAAAGCAACCGGTCGCTTGCCCCGATGATAGAATTCATCTGTGTGAGCAGTTGTGAATCAGTCCAGTTCGATTGTACCGAGTCGGCATGTCCTCTGACAATCGTCATTTCGTTTCTGAGGTTGTGTCGCAACACACGGTTGAGCACGGACAGTTGCTGTCGTTGGTTCCGTTCAGTGGTGATATCATACAGGACGACGATACCGCCGACACGCCCGCCGTCAGGTGTCTCTAATGGAGTATACGAGACGCCATAGGTACGCGAGTCGAGCGACAAGTCTCCGGTGGTCCGGAGTGTATCTAAATCGGTTCCAACGAGTGCTGCAAAACTACGTGGGAGTTGCTCCATCGAGATCTCGAAAAGAGCCTGAGCACTGTCGTTGAGCTTCACAACACGTTGATCCCCATCGACCACCAGAAGTGGGTCATCCAAATCATCCACAGCACTGCGTTCGGCCGCTCGTTGTGTCACCGGATTCGTCTCGAACATCGACGTACTCGAAAACGCATACGCGTCAAGGGTCACGTGCGTGAGCAGCAGTGCAGGCGTGAAATTGAGCTGTGGATACGGACCGATTTGCCCGAGCCATACGAGCAGTGGTATCGAGGCGGGGATCGGACTGAGCACGATAGCAACGGTCTCCCGGCGATAGATTTTCCCATAGGCGAGCATGGTTTCGACGAGTAAGAGCACACCAATACCCGCCATCGAGAGACTCAAGATAACCGTCACGTAGCCCAGCGGCTGAATCGAGTACAGGACCGTCCCAAGGTCGAATACCGATGCAAACCGAAAGTCTCGCCAGAGTAGCGTATGGAGCGGGTGTGTCACCCCGAGTCCCAGCGTCGCCATCGGCGAGAGAAGGAGTACAGGCACCCATCGATTCTGTGTCACTGTACTGCGCCCAGTATACTCGAGTGCGAAGGCGAGGAAGAACGGGCCAGTGCAGTTCATTCCGATCCAAGCCAGCGCTTCTGCTGCCGCTCGAAGTCCTGGGTCAGTCAGTGTGAGTCCCAGCCCGTATGCGACCGCCCAGATACCTTGTGCAGTCAACGAGGCCATGAACCACGTCGCACCAGGTCGCCCACGGTGTCTGGATAGGTACAGCGCTAATCCGACACTCGCAATACCTGACGCAATTGATAGTCCAACAAGACTACCGCCTATCAGCCCTACCACGGTCGTTTCGTGGTCGAACTGCGTGATTGGAATATTTAATCTCCATGCTCACAGTATACGATTTGATTCTGGAAGCAGTAAGGACGTTAACCAACATTATGCAGATTCGTCAGAAGTGTTGGTTAACAGCCGGCGATAACAAATCCCACCCACGTTCCGGAAACACGGTCAGACGATACAGAGACACAGGTAGCCGTCGTCAAAACCGGAATCCAAGCGATACTAAGAAATCCGGAAACGACACGCCACGCGCTATATTGGACTGCTCAAAATATCGCTGGAGAGGGTAACAGGCAATGGTGTTCACTATCGACTTCCTGGATGACGGCCGCGTCCTAGAGTGGGAAGTGACCGACGACGGCGCCGTCGCGACCGAGCGCGATGACTACACCCCACGCTTCTACGTCGCCCCTCGCGACCCAGAGACCGACCTCGACCTCACGACACTCGAATCGGTGTACGACCAGCACCCGGACGTCGTCGCGACCGAGACGGTTGCGCGACGGCCCGGGTTTCGACGGGACAAAGAGACAGTCCTCGCCGTCGACGCCGCCCACATCGACCGCGTCACTCCACTCGCCCGGCAGGTACGCCAGCTGTCCGACTATCCGATCGGTGATCTCGCATGCTTCAATGTTGATTTCTCGCGGGAGTTCCGGTACTGCTTGGAGAAGGGCGTCAATCCCACGCCGGCGAGCGAGCTGTCGACGCTCCGGCTCAGTGTCCCGGTGACCGAAACGAGCAACGATATCTATGGAGAGCTGTCCGTCGCCGGCGACACCGTCACCGGCTCGCCCTCGGAGCTCTTGGCCGCCGTACAGGCAGCATTCGACGCATACGATCCGGACGTCCTGGTCTGCTCGACGAGTGAGATTGTCCCGACACTCTACGAGATGGGAACAGACGCCGGCGTCGACGACTTCTCGCTGAGTCGGTGGCCGGACGTGGACTACCAGCAACTCGCAGGTGCGTCGACCTACGCCAGCTACGGCCAAGTGGGCCACTCACCAGCACGGTACAATGTTCCGGGCCGGGCCATCATCGACGAGTCGAACACGTTCTTCTACGGAGAGACGAACCTCGATGGTGTCCTCGACCTCGTGTCGCGCTCGAAAAAGCCCGTCCAAGAACTCGCCTGGGCATCTATCGGGAACGTCCTGACGGCGATTCAGATCTGTGAAGCCCACGACCGCGGCGTGCTCGTCCCGTGGAACTCCTGGCGTCATGAACTCTTCAAGCCGATGGGCACGCTGCACGACGCCGACCGCGGCGGCTTCATCTTCGCGCCGGAGGTCGGTTTCCACGAGAACGTTCACGAACTCGACTTTTCGAGTCTGTATCCGAACATCATCTGTACGCGAAACGTCTCACCAGACGTCATCCGTTGTGACTGCCACAGCGATCGTGACGATGTGCCCGGGTTGGGGTACTCAATTTGTGACGAGCGTGGCTACCTCGTCGACGTCCTCCAGCCGATTATCGACGCCCGAGACGAGATCAAGGCAGCCATCCGTCGAGAACGCCAACGTGACGAGCCCGACGAAAAGCGCCTCGACGAGCTCGAGGGTCGCTCGGGAGCGCTGAAGTGGATCCTCGTCGCATGCTTCGGCTATCAGGGGTTCAGTAACGCGAAATTCGGTCGTATCGAGTGCCACGAAGCCATCAACGCCTACGCTCGTGAGATATTGCTCTTGGCGAAACAGCGCCTGGAGGCGGGCGGCTGGCGCGTCGTCCATGGTATCGTCGACTCAATCTGGGTCACGCCGGATCCAGACGTCGACAACGCGTACCGCGAGGACCTCGAAACGCTCGCGATGGACATTACCGACGAAGTCGAGATTCGCCTCGAGTACGAAGCTCACTACGATTGGGTGGCGTTCGTCCCGCAGCGAGAGAGCAACGCCGGCGCGTTGACGAAGTACTTTGGAAAAGTCAGCGGCGAGGAGGAGTTCAAGCTCCGTGGCATCGAAGCTCGCCAGCGGTCGACACCGCCGTTCATCGAAGCGGTACAACGGGAGTGTATAGAGGTGCTTGATGAGACACGGTCAGCAGACGTAGTCATCCACCGGCTCAAAGCGGCGATTGCGAGACTGCATTCCGGGGAGGTTGTTGCCGACCAACTTGTCGAACGGAATCGAGTCTCAAAACCACTGGAAGGGTATACCCAGAACACGCAGAACGTGGCCGCGCTCAAACGGGCACGAGATCAAGAATTGGGCGTCCATCCGGGACAGGACATCGAGTACGTGGTCGTCGACGATCAGAAATCATCTCGGGACCGTGTCGCCCTAGCTCATGAAGAGATTGAGGAATACGATCCCGAGTACTACGAGACACAGCTCGTTCGAGCGGTCGAGAGTGTCCTCTCTCCAAAAGGGTGGGATCAGACAGATATTCGACGGGAACTCGCTGAAACGACTACGAGTCGGCTAAGAGACTTTTGCTGAAACATGATAGGGGGACACCGGGTTTCCGGTGAAATCTGAGAGATACTGAGATCCCACACGCACACCGGATTTCCGGTGAAATGCAACTCAACTAAGCCACCCCAGAATTGTCTTCGGAATTAAGCCACACGCACACCGGGTTTCCGGTGAAACAGAGAGCAATGGCAGTAATCAAGAACGCTTAGCACCAACAACTACAGCGTGATCTCGGAACCGCAGTACAGACACACCAGATTTCCGGTGAAATAGCCCAATAGAGAGGGGGTAGCCACTAAGCCCAGTTGTAGCAGAGAAGGATTTAACCCTATTTTCAGCGGATTCAAAGAGGTCCACAGGAGATAGAACAGTATAGAACTCACACAAGCAAGAAAATGACTAGAAATTATCTTTATTGCGCTGTCTGACATAGTTTTAAATACTATCCTAGCGTGATATTCCAGTAACTGAATCGCTTTCTAAAGTTTCAAGCGAGGTTGTTCTCGCTTGTGGTTTGTACTCACTCCAATCGAAATCACTGAATAGAACGCTTCTATCCAGTCTATTTCGGCTGTTTCAGTATATTCATCTCCTGCTGCTCACGGGCTGTTTCGCCAATGCGGTTGAGGCAGATAGTAACAAAACCAGGTTTCCGGTGTATCCTAACCCCCGTTTCATCTGGACACTAGACACCCTCTGAACGGTTTTCACCGGAAACGTGGTGTGCGTGTCTCGGGGAAAGTATCAAGACGTTTCACCGGAAACCCGGTGTACAAGCAATGTCCGACTCTGACGATCTCTTCATTCTTGAAGACCCAATCTTCGTGAACAAGGAACTGCTTGAAATCAGCCATCTTCCGGAAGAGGACCGCATTGTTGGTCGTGATGAAGAAATCAAGCAATTGGCTAACGCGGTTAATCCCGCCATTTTTGGCCAGAGTCCTAGCAACGTTCTCCTGTATGGGAAGACTGGAACTGGGAAGTCTCTCTGTGCAAAATATGTCTCCCGCCAACTGGTCGATACCGCAGCTGAAGAGGGTATCAACGCTGCCTACGCGTATGTGGATTGTGCTCAAGATAGCACCGAAACTCAATCTGTACAGACGATTGCTGACTCAGTAAATACCGACGAGAATGATATCTACATTCCCGACAAGGGCATTAGCACTGCAACCTACTACAAGCGTCTCTGGCGGATTCTCGATATGCGTTATGACGTTGTCCTCATCATCCTCGACGAGATTGACAAACTCGAAGACGACGACATCCTGATGCAGCTGTCACGAGCTGGTGAGGCTGGAAAGATTGAAGATTGTAAGATTGGTGTTATTGGGATTAGCAACAAAATCAAGTATAAGGACCGGATGGACGAGCGGGTCAAGTCCAGTCTTTGCGAGCGTGAATTTGTGTTCCCGCCCTATGACGCTAATCAGCTCAATGAGATCATGAGTGCGCGGAGCGATGCGTTCAGAGAGGGGGTACTCGAAGATGGTGTTATCCCTCGGGCAGCTGCACTGGCGGCTCGTGAGCACGGCGATGCACGGAAAGCGATTGATATACTTCGATATGCAGGTGAAATCGCCCAATCGTCGGACATGAAGACGGTTCCCGAAGACTTCGTTGTTCAAGCTCGAGAGCGGGCTGAGACTGATCGGTTCCGTGAGCTCATTAGCGGCTCCACGCCGCATTCTCGATACGTACTACAGGCGCTGACTATCCTTTCGGTTGACAATGCTGACAATAACGCTGAGGATATCGGCTTCCGAACAACCCGAGTCTACGATGTATACGAAGAAATTTGCCGTCAGGAAGGTTCTGAGTCGCTTTCGTTACGACGCGTCCGCGACCTTCTCAAGGAACATGCTTTCTTGGATATCATCGAACAGACGCGCCATAGTGGTGGTAGTGCAGAGGGGAGCTATACAGAGCACCAGCTTCTGGAGGACCCAGATGTCGTACAACAGGTGCTCGAAGATACTATCAGCTGAACCGATTTTGGAAACTCGGCGAGATACCACTATTCTGAATCTCTGGGATGCATCCAGTTTCACCGGAAATCCGGTGTCTCTCGATAGAGGATAAACGTCGATATTCGGCTGTACGCTGCGGATTTCACCGGAAACGTGGTGTGCCACGCCTGAGATTCCTACAGTCCATTCTCGTCACATAATGGTCCTTTTTCACCGGAAACCCGGTGTGGTTGGTGCGCTGACAGACTATATTAACCAACATTACATCACTCAATGTTGGTTAAAGCCTTGGCTCTACAGTGCGAGTATCTGGAGTAGTTCTATTTTTTCAGTAACGCCCCAGAGCAATCCAATTGGTGGATTTCCGTGGAGACATCACAGGACCATAGGCGGACTCTGATTCATTCGTCCGGGTTGACCGGTCCCTTGTATTTCGACTTCACTTTGTCGCCTTCCCGCCACTGCCAGTAATAGTAGCGGTTGTCATTGATTTCCTTGATTGTGATTGTGGCCTTTGATGGGACGTCGTCCGGAAAGTCATCGGGCCGGTCTTCGATCTCGTCACCAGCCGACTCATCTTCTATCCGGGCCTCACGAATTTTGTGCTCTGCTAGCTCCTCGGCGTAGTGAGCGATGTGTTGGAGCTGGTCTGGAGAGTACCCGTTCAGCGTGTCGATGATGCTTGTCGGGAGTTCGGCCGGCGGCGTCGGTGGCTCGTAGGACATCAGTAGTCGCCTCGCGTTAACCAACAAGGCGACTAAATGCATAGTATTGTTGGTTAAGTCAGGGCTGAGTGCCATTTTATTCGAGAATACATATCGCACACGGGGGGTGTTCGCTAGCAATCTTCAGACTCTAGCACTAAATGGATGAATTGCTTCGGATATCCTGCTGCGGCACGTGGCTACTGCGCGAGTTCATATCCGATGCCGGCGTAACTAACCACCGCATATGACTGCACCCTCCCAAAACAACGGGTCATCAGACGTCGATACCCCCAGCAATACGCCTAAGTACAGCCCAGTCACACTCAGTTCGACACACGCTGCTATTGGCGAACTTGGTTACTCGAAAGAGTACATTCCTGTGGTCTCTCAAGCCCTCGATGAACTCCAGCTCGCGCTGTCGACCGCACAGGGTGGCGCCTTCCTCTCTGTAGAACTCGCGAACAAAGCGAAATCCTCGAAATATCTTCACATCGACACTCATTCCGAACCCAAGAAAGGGCCGACCCAAGCTCTCACGGACCACTCTCCTGGATTCGATGAAATCATGCTCGCGAGCGGCAGTCTCGTCCGGACGATACTCGATGAATTTCTCTGCGTCGTCGACCCCGCATGGCAGCACTCGCTCGCTGAGGAACCGTTCGCAACTCGGAGCTCCGAGTTGGGGAGTGGTATGCCTGGTGGCCTTTCAGCAGACTCTCCCAGTACGGACGCGTTCGCTGAGGATAGACTCATTCCCGGCGTCAACTCTCTTGAGATGCTGTACGCTGTCCACGCGATCGTCGAATTGGCTTTTTACATCTATCTCACAGAGCCTGGTTTCGCTGGTTCGCTGACGACTGACTTGGAACCCGACGTACCCCGATTAGTCGCCCGGACTGCTCACTTCGACGATCTTGTGATGAACGAGCCCGGCCCGTACCGCGCTCCTATCGCTAGCGACTAGGTCTCATCTCCGTCCAAGGTATATCGCTCGATAAAACGCACATATCTGATTCTCGCAAAGATATATTGCGCTTCGTACCCTATCCATGCTTATGACGGAGTTTGATCCGGCGCCAGAGTCAACAGCCACCGAGCCACGGTGGCAGCAGGGAGAGGATACGTTCAGTCGTGTCTACGATGTCGCTATGGGGATTACGTCACCCACCCCCGCTGCCGAGATTGCAGATGTCGCAGATTGCTCTCCGAACGCTGCCAAAAAGCATCTTGATCGACTGGCGAAGATGGGTATCGTCAGTGTGAACCGTGACGGCCGGCCCGTGCAGTACGAACGCAACGAGGGGTATCTAGAATGGCAAGATGCCAGCCGGATTGCTGACGAACTGACCGTCGAGGAGATTATCGAACGGGTCAGTGAGCTCGAAGAAGAACGGGCCGACTATGAAGACGAATTTGACGCTACCGATCCAACTGCTGTGAGCGTTTACGACCAGGACAGTCACGAGGCTATTCATGACCGGATGACTGCAGTCAGTGAGTGGCGCGGTGTCATTCGGGATATTCGACTGTACGAACTCGCCCGCCAGCTCGCAGAGAACGATGGGCACCTCATCCCGGCATAGATGGGGCCAGACCCAACCACACCGAATTCAGGTTCTCCCGGTCCACCCGACCGACAGACGCTGCAACTCCTAGCCCGGCACCTTCGAACTGAGGCACTCATTGTCGAGACGGAATTCGATCCCGACAGCTACGAGCCTCGCCTGCTTCACGCACTGGTCGACGCGGGACAGTACCCCGAGGGCGTCGTAGCCGCTCGACTCGATATTCGCTGGTTCACGACGGGCGATTTCTCGTTCCACTACGTCGAAACACACGAGGATGATAGCCGATGGGAGTGCCGCTGGGATCGCCATCCCAATCCACACAACGCACGCCTACACTTCCACCAACCACCAACCGCAGTGGAAGCCACCGACTTGTCACTGTCATCGCGCCATCCGCTAGATGTCTACTCTACGGTTCTTGATGCTATCGAGGGGCGTATCCAAACGCTCTGGGAGAATTGAGCAGCTTTCAGTCTGAGTTTCGAAACGGTAGCTGGTGTGTAGACCATCTACCGGTGCCTCTGACAGCCGTTATCCAATCGGCATCTGTACATTACTTGCGGACGACATAAATTCTCCCGTAACACCAGTGTCACCTCCCGAAACGAGTATCAGAAAACCGGGCGTGGGCAACACCCGGCGGGATGCAGTTGGGCGAGGTCCCGGCAACTGGAAACTGGAGGTGTGAAACTCGCGGGGACCACCGCCCACACGGAAAAATTCTCTACCCCAGATATACGTTTTGTGGTGAGTTTCTTCTATTCCAATTGCTGGCGACGTCGACGACTGGCTGAACGTAACCAACGTCCAGCCAAAGACACACGGGATTCGGATTTGAGGTCGGGAGCTATCAGGGGGGTTTGGACCTCAGATCCGTGTCCCACTGAGACCGTACCTAAGGTGGTGTAATAAAAATTAGCCAACCCGCTCGTCGTATCAGGCCATTGGAAGTAGAACACCTGCACTCGTGCGTGGACGCTACCTCGGATGCAGCCACGCGCACCGTGAACTGAGACTGGTTCCTATGCAGAGTGCTCTGCCAGTGTGTTCACCAGGACGCGGTTGTAATCGGGGATGTCCGCGACGACGCGCCCCCAGACGATGTTGCCGTCGCGAAAGGCGGGTTCATCGACCCAGTTCGCGCCTGCATTTATGAGGTCGTCTTTGATGCCCAGGGACCCTGTCGCGTCCGAACCCTCGACGATGCCGGCGGAAATGCCGACCAGCCCGGCGTGACAGATCAGCCCGACGATGTTGCCGTCCTCGTAGACGTCCCTTACGAGGTCGAGCACTGATTGGTCGCGGCGAATCTTGTCTGGCGTCCAGCCGCCGGGCACGAGGACCGCGTCAAACGCCCCCGTATCGACCTCCTTGGCCGCGACCTCGGTCTCGGCGGTGAGTCCGCCGCTCTTGCCCGTGTACTCTACGCCGGCCTCCATGCCGACGACGTCGATATCTGCCCCTTCCTCTTCCATGCGCATGTAGACGGCCCAGAACTCCAGGTCCTCGAATCCGGGTCCGACTAACATCGCGATTCGTGTGTCTTCCAGTTTCATGTAGGGTCACCGTTGGGATTACGAACTAAACGGTCCGGACTGCGCCGTCCATGCCGGCCCGTTATGTCTGTACCCAACCGTACCTCGAAATAGACTCTATTTCGGGATAATCTTGGCCTTGTCTAAATCACTAGCTACTGACAATATTTTGATTCCGTGCTGAATCAAGAGCGTATTTCAGTCAGTGGTCTCCAACTCCAATCAGGACTGTGTATCGGTCAATACCTGAAGAGCAGTGAACAATTTGCGAATTTATTCTACTTGAGCCACAGGGATCCAGTTGTCTTTCCCTACCACTTTCACCCTGGCATCTGAATATCTAATAGCGACCGGACCGATTTTGTGATGTGCCCTGGGTCGCAATCTACGATGGGGAGAAAGCCGTTCCCCGAGAGGTTCCCATTCGGGAAGACGTTGAGTGTCCAGAGTGTGGAGAAACCATGCGTGTTTGGCGAAAATCTAGCGATGGGAAAGCTCGCCATTTCGGGCATATCGAGAACTTCAGCGGAGTGGGAGGAGGCGGAGCGGCCTGTGAGTCAGTTGGCGAATCTCAAAAACACCGGGTCTGGAAATCCTTTGCAGCGGACCGTCTGGAGCGACTGTTCCAAGGGAACGTTGAGGATTGTGAGATGGAACGTGAGCTGGCCGCGCCGGTATCGGGGAAAGACCGTCGGGTCGGAGACGCCGTAGTTGAGTTCGAGACGCCCGACGAGCAACTCGGCAACGGCGTCGTCATCGAAGTCCAACACCGGAACGAGTCAAAGGACATCTATGAGACGACGGCGGACTACATCGCTCAAGGATTTGCGGCGGTCTGGACTTCTGAAGACGACTACGCCACCGATCACTGTCGACTGAACGAGGCGGACATTCGCAAGCTCGCTCGTGACGCCGTCTGGCCCGAACACGTCCCGAAACAACGAGAGTGGTGGGGGATCTCCGCTTTCGATCATATCGAAAAGCAATGGACTGGCAAATTCCCAGCCGTCGAGGTGCATGCTGAAATCATCAAAGACTGGGTGCTTCCCACCCCCCGCGAACAATGGGAGAAAACGCCCTGGGTGGCCAGATTCCGCGGGACAGAGAGCTTTTCGACTAGTGACCGCGAAATTACAAAGTATGAAATAACAGTCCCGTTGGTCCAGTGGCTGCTCGATGAGACGGGATCTGGTTTCTACCGCGAGAAATTGAGGGAGACTCACGCCGCCGGGGTTGCTATTCGTAATAACAAGCAGCCGGCAGAGTGCCCTAGTTGTGGAAATCTTGAACTTCATGACCCACTTTCGAGAGGGGAGGTCCGCCGATCTACGACCTGTGGAAACTGCGGAGAGTGGTACAGCGTCGAGGAGAACGCTGTCTAAAGCCAAACGCTTTATCGTGTCACCCTTGTGTTAGTACGTATGGCGGCAGTTCAACGGATATTATTTCGTGAGCCTGACGGACGACAGAAGGGTTTCCTCTTTGCACTCTTCTCGTTCATTTGCATCCTTGGATGGGTGTATTTCGGTATTGTACTCGACGGTCCTCACAACATGCTCTTTTTGGGTATTGCCTTTGCGTTCTCTGGGTTAGCCGAATTTCTTCCGCCGAACCGACAACGTTCAGCAGGAATATTACGGATGCTTGGGCTTGGTATCCTCGTTGTCTTTCTTGTTCTCCTCATATTGGCTCCAGAATTAATATGGGGCTGAGCGCGAGCAATCGGGTTTGACAAATACGCATACTAATTCTGACAGCCGGATCAGAAGAACAGACTAAAAAAATAATCTGGCGTGCAATATCCATTCTCCCAGTAACACCGCACGAATCGCCATATCAGTGATACCCGCGCGTGCCTTGTCCAGAGTCTTCGAAGTCTTCCGCATCAATATCCGTGGTGTCTGGCGTACTAGTCCCCGTCGCATTGTTTTCGTCAACACGGGGTAGCTCCTCGATGTCGTGATTCCTCATATCGGAGAGTTCCTCTAATTCCTCATTCGGTGGGAAGTCCTCTCGCTCAACACACTCCGCATCGCGTTCAGCTGCCTTTCTCCGCGCATCTTCGACGATGTCTTTCAATTCTGCCCCGGTGAGTCCTGCAGTGTGGCTTGCGAGTTCGGTCAGGTCTTCACCGGAGAGTTCCGATGGAACAGCGGCGAGATGCACGTTCAGTATGGCATGACGTGCCTCTTCGTCGGGGAGGCCGACCTCAAAGTGAGCCGATAGTCGACCCGGACGGAGTATTGCTGAGTCGATATCGGCAGGGCGGTTCGTGGCTGAGACAACGATAGCTTCGCGATTCTCTTTCGTGAGTTGGACGAGGAATTCCGAGGTCACTTTGCGATCCTCTGCATGAATCGTCCCGTCGCCGAGAGTACGAGCACCGAAGAGATGTTCCGCTTCATCGATAAATATCACGCAGGGGCCCAGCACTTGCGCTTCTTGAAACAGGACCTGAATCTGTTCAGTACTGGCGTTGACCCATCTGCTAGTGACATCGCCCGGTGACAGCTCCACGAAGGGAATCCCGAGTTCGCCGGCGAGTGCCCGAGCGAACATCGTTTTCCCTGTTCCTGGCGGCCCGTAGAACATGATCCCTCGAGACGGCTGGATTCCGAACCGCTCGTACCGATCATCGCCTTCGAGTGTGGTCCTCAGTGGCTTTAGAACACGCTGATTTAGCGCTTCTTTCACCTCGTAGTACCCGCCGATATCCACAAACGTAGTTTGGGAGTATCGCCAATCGTAGGATAGTTGTTCTAAATCCACGACTGCCGGTTTTTGCGATTGCTGTTGAGAGGCATTCCCGATGTCCTTGCGTGACTTCGGAGATGTCTTGACTTCTGTTGAGTCGCCAATTGTACTGGAGCTTGGGCTTACCGAGGAGGCGGTTGTAGCTTCTTGATTTCGATCAGAATTTAGCGTCTTCGGCTCTGTAGTTTCGGTACACTGCGCTGGATTTCACGGATATCGGACGCTCCGGCGAAGGTTGTAGACGGTGGCTTTGAGGATGATTTCACGGAATTCGAGCCACCAGCTTCGCGCACGCACGG